>CAMYYB010000042.1 GCA_947303335.1 uncultured Bacteroidales bacterium
CTCACAAAAAATATTTGTTAGTTCGAAACGAGGGAAAACGCAGCGTGAAAAGAAATATCAGCCACTATAATCATGACATAATAACTGCTTCAGTTTGAGAGCGACTACGTTAGGGCTATAAAAGAACTCATTGATGAGGAGAAAAAGCTGGGAAAGTAGTTCGCAGTTGCTATTTTTGGAAGCGACTTGAACTTGTCCCGAATCGTGCAGATTGCATCTGCACAAATCAGTAAGAAAACAATCATTCAGCCAGAAACTGCACAAATTATCTACCAATTAAAACTTTCCTTATCTTTGCGCCCGAAAGCATTTATTGACATGACTATTGATCTCATCAAAAGCATTATTTCCAAAGGCGAGACACGCACACTTGAATTGAAGAAGTCCACTGGCGAACTTAAAGACGCCATGCATTCGCTTTGTGCCTTCCTCAACACTGACGGTGGTGTCCTGGTTTTCGGTGTCGCACCATGTATGAGCAAATGCTTCGACTTCGAGATTCCGAAACCTTCCGATGGGACTCACTCGTTGCCGAAGACTTCTCCATATCCGATTTGGACGAAGGCCTTATCCGTAACGCGGTAAGAATGGGCATTGCAAACGGACGGATCTCTGGGTCTGCCGACAATGAGCCTTTGGATTCGCTATTAGGCAAGCTGAAACTGTTGAAAAATGGCAAACCAACCAATGCCGCCGTTGTGCTTTTTGCCAAAGACACCGGCCAATTCCCGCAGATTGAGCTTCGCATGGCCTGTTTCAAAGGCATTGACAAAAACATCTTCATCGACAACAAAAGTGAAACAGGCAACCTCTTTCACTTGTTGGACGCTGGTGTCGCCTTCTGCTTAAGGAACCTGAAACTTGGTGGAGAAATCATCGGACTACAACGTGAGGAAAAACTTGAGATTCCTATTGAGGCATTGCGTGAAGCACTGATCAATGCCCTTTGTCATCGTCAATATGAGCGCACCAATGGCTCGGTGAGTCTGGCCATTTATGAAGACAAGCTCGAAATCGTCAATAAATGATAAAGCCGCTAGGCACATTCAAGGACCGCACCTATACAGCCATTTAAGACCGTTTCATTGCATCAAGCCAAATCCTGAAGAGACGCCCCTACCACACCCCGATATGCAATGTCGGGTTTTGATAATACGATGAGGACGGCTCCATAGCATACCGCAGCCATAGATGCCCGCCACCGCTCATGCCCTCGCTGGCATGACAAGGCTGCTGGCTGGTGTCTCGGAGTGATGGTGTCCAATTGCAGAAAAGCCAAGGTTGAAGATTTGCGAAAAAACACGAAAGGCAGTCCTCAAACGAAGGCTGCCTTTCATATTCGGGTTAGACGATTGTTGTAGGGTTAGTATTCGTTGACCTCCCAGCCATAGGGGATACCGTCGCTACCCCAGGTCCAACAGGATGCACCCTTGGCCTTGGTGAACGTGCCGGCAGGTTTCACTCCGTTGAGCCAGTCCGTGGTGCAGTCAGTGCCATTGATGGTGGTGGCTAAGCAGGTCACTCGTTCGATGGTACCGCATCCGGAAAACATAGAAGCATAGCACCTGTCGACTAATTCCGTGGCGGGCAGATGGGGAGCAGCCGGTATCATGTCGCACCCCTCGAACATGTTAGAATAGCATCCAGGGGCCAATGTTAAGGCGGGCAACTCGACGGGGGTGTCCGACATTCCGGAGCACCCGGCAAACATGCCGGAATAGCAGTTTTCGCTCAGCGTCGTGGCGGGCAGCAGCAGACCGCTTGCCTCGAAGCCACATGTGTTTCCAGCGAAAAGACCTGCGAAAGAAGCACCTTCCATTGTGGTGATCGTCGCAAAGTTTTCCTCGTCCACTAAACTCATGATGTTGCCATACAATGACATATTGATACCGCTGACAATCTTGGTACCGCTATAGTCTGTGCCGTTGCCGTAAAACTGCACCACGTCGAATTGTTCAAGGTGGATTTCGATGTCGCTTTCTATGGGTATCTTTTCGCCATTGTTTTTCGAGTACTTCATTCCCTGCAGCGGATTGATCACACTGATGTAGCCATTCGTAAAAGGTGCGGCCTCTATCGTCAGCGGGTCGTCGGCCTCCATAGCCGTCAACTCAAAACTGACAGCATTCTCGCCATGCAGAAAATCATTTTTATGGACAGGAGGAATGGTAATATCTATTTCATTGTAACCTACGGCATTAACGGTGACGGTCACTGAGTCTTCATTGGGAAGCAGGATGGCCCAGCGGCTAGTGGGAGTTTCGGGGTACAGTGAGATGTTGCCCGTGGTGTTGGTCGTGGTAATGGTGTTGTTTTCAAAGTCAATAGCCACCTGGTTGTTTATTCCCTGGATATAAAAGTTCGTTTCCTTGAGAATCCTGTTGGTGGTGAACTCCACCAAGGCGCATTGGTTGAGCAAGGTGGTGGCGTAAGCGTTGTTGCTATCGGAATAGTTAGTCGTTGAAGTGCCGTAGGAAATCACGGGATAGGGATTGAAGAATTGTTCGTAGATGTCAACGATGTATTGCTGCGTTTCACCAACTTGGGTAACATCTCCTCCCAGATAGTAGAAATGCAGCGGTTGTTCGCCGTTTTGCGAAAGACTGATGTCGCCGCTGAATTTGTTCGTGCTTGTGCTATATTCCAGCGTGCCAGCACAGGCATTGTCGTAGCCGACATAGAGTTTGTCGCCATCACTGAAAGAGGCAACACCAGTTGAGGGGTCAACATCAGCTCTTGAGCCGTTGGTTGCTGAGCCTGTCGAAGCACTGTAGTTCGCTGATTTTGGTTGTCACTTTTGTGTCTTGCGACTGATCCATGTTGACGGGTTAATAATTTAGGACTGTTATGAGTTGTCAGTCGCTTCAATCACAACTGTTTTTTTCTACTCTAAATTGTGCAGCCAGAAACCACACAAACTATCCTGTCACCCTTGCGGGGCGTTGAAAAACTGAAATTTCTTCCACCCCACCCTTGTTTTCCCACTTTTTCCTATTTTTGCGCCTTAATTATTTCATTCATCGAATTATCCATAAAAAAAACACAATATGAAAGCAACTAATGGTTCTATTGCTCCCTTAACAAGATCGCAATATGGCATCTATGCTGAATGCGTAAGCCATGAAAACGAGGTTTTTTATAACCTTCCTTTTCTCTTTGTCTTTGATGGCAGCCTCGATGCCGACCGTTTGTGTCGCGCCATTGAAACGACGATAAAGGCGCACCCCACTTTCTTCACTCGGATTGGGGTAACCGACGATGGCGAGCCTTTCCAGTCCATCGATATGGAAAAGGAGGATTTCAGCCTTAGCGTCGAACAGGTTATAGACCTTGAGGCCGAAAAGCAGAAATTCATCGAGCCGTTCAAACTCTATGGCGGCAGGCTGTTTCATACCAAAGTGCTGCGTGACGCGAACCATATCTATTGGCTCTTCGACATGCACCATATCATCAGCGACGGCACCTCTTACAATATTATCATTAGCGATGTGGAGACGGCCTATAACGGCGGCACACTTGCTCCCGAGGAAATGTCGATGCGGGAACTGGCCCTTGCCGAAGCCGAGATGCGCAAAACGCCCGCCTTCGAGGAAGGCAAACAATG
This sequence comes from uncultured Bacteroidales bacterium, assembly GCA_947303335.1. Lineage (GTDB taxonomy): Bacteria > Bacteroidota > Bacteroidia > Bacteroidales > F082 > Limimorpha. The sequence goes on from CAMYYB010000042.1 coordinate 3,605, forward strand.
GTACGCCCAAAACTTCGACTGTGGCGACACGTTCACCCAACTCCTCCCCGACCGCGAAATCCCCGGACAATCGGATGCCCATCTGGTTCGCATCCTCAATATCAACATGGATCGGGTGAATGCCTTCTGCAAAGACAACAACATCAAAAAGAGCACCCTTTTCACAGCGGCGTATGCCTACTTGTTGGCCAAATACAACAACGACCAGGAATCGCTGTTCAACACAGTTTACAACGGACGCACCGAGCCTAAGTTCCAACATTCCGTTGGCATGACGGTGAAGACGCTGCCCGTTTATTCCAAGTTTACCGACGAGACCACCGTGCTTGACTTCCTGAAAGCCAATCAAGAACAGATGGACGGCAGCCGCAAGCACGACATCTATGCCTATACCGACCTGATGGCCGACCTGAACCTGCAAAGCAACTCCATCTTTGTATGGCACGGGCTTTTGCTTGATTACACCGAACTGATGGGCAAACCCATGCAGGCCATACAGCTCCGCAAGCACAACGAGGAAGTGTCGTTTTATCTGATGGCCTTTTATGTCGGCAAAGAATATCATATCAGGGCGGAATACAATGCCAATGAATACTCCGAGACGCTGATTGCCCAGTTCATGGAGAGTTACGAGGCTACTTTGGAAGGCTTTTTGAGCCAAACCTATCTGCGCGACATCGACATCACCACAAAGGGTCAATGCACCTTGCTTGACAGTTTCAACCAGACTGATACTGAACTGGACACGAGCGCAACCATAGTTTCCATGTTCCGTAAGCAAGCGGCACAAACCCCTGACAACATTGCTGTGGTCTATAAGGATAAGCGTTTCACTTACCGCGAATTGGATGAGATTTCCGACCGCATCGCTGCCTATATTCATGGAAAAGGCCTTCACGAAGAGGATGTCGTTTCCGTGTTGATTCCCCGTTGCGAGTGGATGCCTATTGTCTCCATGGGCGTGTTGAAGGCCGGCTGCGCCTATCAACCCCTTGACCCGACCTATCCCTCGGAGCGCCTTAACTTCATGATGAAAGACGCCTCCGTCAAGCTGCTCATCGCTGACCCAGAGCTACGCGGCATAGTAGACCACTATACCGGAGAAGTGCTGTCCATCAACGACATCCTGCAACTTCCGGACGTGAATACCGACCTGACTGCCTGTGCACCTAAAGCCGAGTCGCTGTTCATCATGCTATACACTTCCGGTACTACAGGCACGCCTAAGGGTTGTCAGTTGGTGCATCGTAATCTCGTCGCATTTTGTGAGTGGTATCACCGCAGGTTTAGCCTCACTTCCGGCTGCAAAATTACGGCATACGCCAGTTTTGGCTTCGATGCCAATATGATGGAAACCTATCCCGCGCTCACTTGTGGCGCCACAATCTACATCATCCCTGAAGAACTGCGCTTGGATTTGCTGGCATTGAACGAATATTTTGAACAAGAGCAGATTACCCACGGATTCATGACCACACAGGTGGCCTATCAGTTTGCCACTTCCATTGAGAACCACTGCTTGCGCTACCTGTTGACAGGCGGCGAGAAGTTGGCCCCGCTGACTCCGCCAACGAACTACATTTTGGCGAACTGTTACGGTCCCACCGAAAGCACCGTCTGCATCACCTCCTTCGACGTGACGAAGCCCATGAAAGACATCCCGATTGGCGCGGCGCTGGACAATACCAAGCTATATATTGTCGACAAGGCAGGACACCGTCTGCCTGTGGGTGCTGCTGGTGAACTCTGGGTTGCTGGACCGCAAGTGAGCCGCGGCTACCTTAACCGTCCCGAAAAGACCGCTGAGGTCTATATCTCCAACCCCTTCGATAATAGCGAGAAATACGCACACATCTACCGCACTGGCGACATTGTGCGCTATCTTCCCGACGGCAACATCCAGTTTGTGGGACGCAAGGACGGACAGGTCAAGATTCGAGGTTTCCGCATCGAGCTAAAGGAGGTCGAAGGTGTCATCCTTCAGTTCCCGGGCATCAAAGATGCCACCGTACAGGCTTTCGACGAAGAAGGTGGCGGCAAGTTCATCGCAGCCTACATCGTTTCAGATGAAACCGTTGACATCAAGGCATTGAACGACTTCATCCTTGACCAAAAGCCGCCTTACATGGTGCCTGCCGTGACGATGCAAATCGACCGCATCCCGCTCAACCAAAACCAGAAGGTGAACAAGAAAGCTCTGCCCAAGCCCGAAAAGAAAGCGGCTGAAGCGGAGGTGGAGAGCAACGTGCCAATGAACCTGTTGGAGCAGGAAATCCATAGCATCATTGCAAAGATCATCAATACCGAAGACTTCGGTGTGACCACGGTGTTGGGCTATGTCGGCCTCACCTCCATCATGGCCATCAAGCTGGCCATCCAAATCAACAAGCGTTTCGGTGTCACCCTCGACTCGAAATCTCTCGCCAAGACAGGTACTTTGCAGACCATCGAGAATGAGATTTTAGCCAAGATGATGAGTGAAGACAAGGGAGAAGAAGCGGTGAAGACAGAGACACATGCCGACACGAACAACGTTCCGTTGTCATACGCGCAAATGGGCGTTTATGTGGATTGCGTAAAGCAGCCTGAGGCCACCGTATATAATATCCCGATGGCAGTCCGTTTCCCCAAGGATGTGGACATCACCCTGCTTACCACGGCATTGGAAACCCTCGTCAAGGCGCATCCTCAAATGCGGGCGCATTTTGGAAGTTCGGGTTCCGACATCATCCAAATCATTGATTTCGATCAACCTATCGAGGTTCTGCACAGCCAGCATAACGAGGCAGAGATGGACTTATACAAACGGGAATTCGTCAAGCCGTTCAATTTGAGGCAAGGTCCGCTCTACCGCATGGAGATTGTCACTACCGAGGAATGGGTCTATCTTATGCTCGATTTCCATCACCTCGTCATGGACGGCGGCTCTCTCGACTTGTTTTTGACCCAACTATTCGACTTGCTCAACGGTCGTGAGATTGAACCTGAATCATTCACCTACGCCGATTTCGTGGCAGCAGAGAAAGCTGCTGAAAGCAGCGAAGAATACGCGGCTGCCCGAGATTTCTTCCAAGAGCGTTTGGGCAAGGTGGAGGGCGTGACCGAGGTGCCGTCAGACCTGACCAACCCCAAAGAGCAAGGCGTCATAGAGACCTTGTCGAGCCAGTTGGATTTCGAAGCCATAGAGGGTTTCTGCCGTCAGCACAACATCACTCCGGCACATCTCACCCTCGCTGCCACCTTCTACGCACTTTCGCGTTTCACCAACAACGAGCAACTGTGTATCACCACCATCAGCAACGGACGTTCCGACCTGCGCATCAGCAACACTACCGGCATGTTCGTCAACACGCTGGCATTGAGTTCCACTATCGGCGAACAGACTGTGCTTGAGTTCCTTAACGAGACCAGCAAGCAGTTCGATGAGACGTTGCGGCATGAGAAGTATCCTTTCGCGCAAATCGCTGCCGACTACGACCTTTCCGCCGAAATCATGTTTGCCTATCAGATGGGCGTTATCGACGAGCATAAGTTCAAAGGTCAGACGCTGGCCATAGACAATTTAGAGTCAGACACGCCTAAGTTCCGCATTGCTTTCTATATCATGAACGACAAGGAGGGTAAGCCGTGTGTATGTGTTGAATACGACAATGGCCGTTACAGTCACGACCTGATGCAGAATCTGGCTCAATCGATTTGCAACGCTACGAAGGTATTCATCCGTCAGCCAGAGATGAAGTTGCAGCAAGTGTCACTGTTGGATGCTGAACAAATCACCATCCTCGACAGTTTCAACCAGACCGATGTGCCTTACGATGACACCCAGACCATCATCTCGCTGTTCCGTAATCAAGTGGCCCAAACGCCCGACAATATGGCGGTGGTGTACCATGATAAGCATTATACTTACAAAGAAGTGGATGCCATTTCGGAGCGTATCGCCAATTACCTTGTGAAACAAGGACTTGGCAATGAGGATGTAATCTCCGTACTCATTCCGCGTTGCGAGTGGATGGCCATTGTCTCGTTGGGCGTGCTGAAGGCCGGTTGCGCTTATCAGCCCTTAGACCCGAGCTATCCCGCCGAGCGTCTGAACTTCATGATGAAGGATGCCAACGCCAAGTTGCTGATTGCTGATGAAGAATTGCGTCCCATCGTTGATGAATACCAAGGCGAAGTGCTGTTGACGAAAGACATTGATCAACTGCCAACTGTCAACTGTCAACTGTCAACTTCGATTACGCCTTCGAGCCTCTTCATCATGCTATACACATCGGGTTCGACGGGTACGCCAAAGGGCTGCCAACTCGAACATGGCAACTTGGTGGCTTTCTGCCATTGGTACCAAAGGCATTATGGCCTGACTGCCAACGACAAAGTAGCTGCCTACGCCAGTTACGGCTTCGATGCCTGCATGATGGATCTCTACCCTGCCCTCACCTGCGGCGCTTGCGTCCACATTATTGGCGAGGACATCCGTCTGAATCTGCCCGACTTGAATGACTACTTTAACCAACAAGGCATCACGCACTCGTTCATCACTACACAGGTAGGCTACCAGTTCGCGACCAATGTCGACAACCATTCATTACGTTGCTTCGCTGTGGGTGGTGAGAAACTCTCGGCACTCAACCCGCCGACCAACTACAAAATGTATAACGGCTATGGCCCGACGGAATGTACCATTTTCACCACGAATTACTGGGTGAAGGATTACGAATTGGACATCCCCATCGGCAAGCCGTTGGACAATCTGAGACTCTATATCGTTGACAAGCAATTCAACAGACTTCCCATTGGTGCCATGGGAGAGTTGTGGGTCACAGGACCGCAAGTGAGCCGCGGCTACCTGAACCGCCCCGAAAAGACTGCCGAGACCTACATAAAGAATCCTTTCAGCGACGACCCGAAGCACAGTCGTGTGTATCGCACAGGCGACATCGTGCGTTACCTCCCCGATGGCAACATCCAGTTTGTGGGGCGCAAAGACGGTCAAGTGAAGATTCGTGGCTTCCGCATCGAGTTGAAGGAAGTGGAGGCCGTGATTCGCCAGTTCCCGGGCATCAAGGATGCTACTGTGCAAGCCTTTGAGTATGAGAATGGTGGTAAGTACATTGCCGCCTATATCGTCAGCGACCAGAAGGTGGACATCAAGGAACTGAACACCTTCATCGGACAGCAGAAACCCCCTTACATGATTCCTGCGGCTACGATGCAAATCGACAGCATCCCGCTGAACCAAAATCAGAAGGTGAACCGCAAGGCTTTACCGGCTCCTGTTATCCAAGCCGCTGACCATGAATATGTGGAGCCTACCAACGACATCGAAAAACTCTTCTGCAAGATTTTCAGCGACATCTTGTCTATGGACAAGATTGGTGCCACAGACAACTTCTTCGAGTTGGGCGGCACTTCCCTTATGGTGACGCGCGTCATCATCGAGGCCGATAAGGCTGGTCATCATATCGCCTACGGTGACGTGTTTGCCAACCCGACCCCAAAACAATTGTCCATCTTCCTCTCCGGCGGTGCCATTGAAGAGGACGAAGAGGCACGCAACTACAATTACGGTCCCATCAACCATATCCTTGAAAGCAACACCCTGGACACTTTCAAAGTTGGAGAGCATCAACCTATTGGCAACGTGCTGTTGACGGGAGCTACGGGCTTCTTGGGCATCCACGTCCTCAAGGAACTCATCGACCGCGAGGATGTACCGACTATCTGGTGTATGGTGAGAGCCGAGAACAATGAGAAGGCTGAACGCCGCCTGAAAGGAATGCTGTATTACTACTTCAGCAACAACTTTAACGAGCTGTTTGGCAGCCGTTTGCGCGTCATCAACGGCGATGTGACCCAAGAAATTAAGGTGGATGGCAAAGTCGATACCGTCTTCAATTGTGCTGCCATAGTGAAGCATTTCTCCAAAGGCACTGAGATTGAGGATGTCAATGTGGGCGGCACAATGCATTGTGTCCAGTTCTGCCTAATGAACAAAGCCCGACTCATTCATATTTCCACTTACAGCACAGCTGGAATGTCGGTGAATGGGATGCCGCCAGAGGATACGGTTTACACAGAGCAAAAGCTCTATTTCGGTCAGAATCTCGGCAATCGATACAGCCATTCCAAGTTCATCTCTGAGCGTATCGTCCTCGATGCCGTGGCCTTGCACAAGCTGAATGCCAAGGTGATGCGTGTGGGTAACCTCGCGCCGCGTTCCACCGACGGAGAATTCCAAATCAACTTCCAGACCAACAGTGCCATGGGACGTATTAGGGTGTATCAAATGTTGGGCTGCTACCCATACGATTTGACGGACACTCCGATGGAGTTCTCTCCCATCGACGAGGTCGCCAAGGCCATCGTTTTGCTGTCACAGACACCACAATCGTGCTGTCTGTTCCATCCGTACAACAACCACTATGTGCATTTCGGTGACGTGCTGGACGAATTGGCGAAAATTGGAAAGGAGACACTCCAGGTGGAGAATGAAGTCTTTAACGAGGCTTTGGAATCGGCCAAGCAAGACCCCGACAAAGCCAAGCTCCTCTCCAGTTTGATTGCCTACGAAGACATGGCGCACGGACAAAAAGCTGTGATGATTTCGCCTAAGAACCAATACACGACGCAAGTGCTGTATCGTCTCGGCTTCCGTTGGTCGAGCACCTCATGGGACTATGTGGACCAGATGCTGAAGGCCATCAGCGGCTTCGGGTATTTTGATTTGTAATCTGTTGATTTAAAATGCACACCCTTATCTCACTTTAAAAGATTCTGAAGGGGAAAGGCTATTTTGTTTTTGTGGCATGAAGAAAAGTTGCTATCTTTGCCGCAATAATAATTATGTACGAATATGGCACAAACTGACGACAAAAAAATCATCTTCTCGATGGTGGGCGTGAGCAAGATTATCCCACCGTCACGACAAATATTGAAAGACATCTATCTCTCCTTCTTTTATGGCGCCAAAATTGGCATCATCGGCCTGAACGGTGCGGGTAAGTCAACCCTGCTACGCATCATAGCTGGCAAAGAGAAATCGTATAACGGCGAAGTGGTGTTCTCGCCCGGCTATTCAGTCGGAATGCTCGACCAGGAGCCGCAACTGGACGACAACAAGACTGTCCGACAGGTAGTGGAGGAAGGCGTGCAGGAGATTGTGGACATCCTGAAGGAATACGAGGAAATCAACAACAAATTTGCCGAACCCGATGCCGACTTCGACAAACTGATTGCCCGTCAAGGGGAACTGACCGAACTCATCGAGCAGCATGACGCTTGGGAACTCGACAGCAAGCTGGAACGTGCTATGGATGCCCTCAACTGTCCCGATGGCGACACACCCGTGAAGAACCTCTCAGGAGGCGAACGCCGCCGCGTAGCTTTATGCAGACTCTTACTCCAAGAGCCTGACATCCTGCTCTTAGACGAGCCTACCAACCATCTCGATGCCGAAAGCATCCAATGGCTGGAGAGTCACTTGCAGCAATACAAGGGCACCGTCATCGCCGTCACCCACGACCGTTACTTCCTTGACCACGTGGCCGGCTGGATTCTTGAGCTCGACAGAGGTGAAGGCATCCCGTGGAAGGGCAATTACTCCTCATGGCTCGACCAGAAGACCGCCCGCCTCGCGATGGAAGAAAAGACTGAGAGCAAACGCCGCAAGACCCTTGAACGCGAATTGGAATGGGTGCGTATGGCTCCGAAAGCCCGTCATGCTAAGGGTAAAGCCCGTTTGGAATCCTACGAGAAGATGCTCAACGAGGATGTGAAAGAGAAGGAAGAGAAACTCGAAATCTACATCCCGAATGGCGACCGCTTAGGCACTAAAGTCATTGAAGCACACGATGTCACGAAGGCTTACGGAGACAAACTCCTATTTGAAAATCTGAGCTTCAGCCTGCCGCAAGGCGGCATCGTAGGTGTTATCGGGCCTAACGGCGCAGGAAAGACGACCCTCTTCCGCCTCATCATGGGTTTGGAACAACCCGACTCAGGCACCTTCGAAGTCGGAGAAACGGTAAAAATCGGCTACGTCGACCAACAACACGCCGAAATCGACCCTGAGAAGACCGTCTGGGAAGTTATCAGCGGTGGTAGCGAACTGATTCAGTTGGGCAAACGCAGCATCAATTCTCGTGCCTACGTCTCCCGCTTTAACTTCGGTGGCAACGACCAACAGAAGAAGGCTGGTGTACTCTCTGGCGGTGAGCGTAACCGTATGCACCTCGCCCTCACTTTGAAACAGGAAGCCAATGTGCTCCTTTTGGACGAACCTACCAATGATATCGACGTGAACACCCTCCGTGCCTTGGAGGAAGGTTTGGAGAACTTCGCGGGCTGTGCCGTCATCATCAGCCACGACCGCTGGTTCCTCGACCGCGTAGCGACCCACATCCTCGCTTTCGAAGGCAACTCGCAGGTCTATTTCTTCGAGGGAAGCTATTCGGAGTATGAGGAAAACAAGCTGAAACGACTGGGCAATGTCGAACCGAAACGGTTCAGGTACAAGAAACTGAAGGGATAAAATCAAAACGGGACGTTGGATTTTCAATGCCCCGTTATTTTTCCTGCCATATAGCACCTAATCAAAATAAAGCAATTATCTTTGCCGCTCAGAATCAATCACAATAACTTGCAATATGAAAAGAATAGGATTAACCTTTTGCATTATCGCTGTCACTGTCGGTTGCCTAATAGCTAACCCCATCGACCAACAGAAGGCTCAAAAACTGGGTGCCAAGTTCTTGAGCACCACAGCACTCAGCCAAAAGAACACGAATATCCAGCTGAATCTGGCCTCTGCCGCCATCACCCGCAACGGGATTGACTATTACGTCTTTAACGTTAGAGACGGCGAAGGCTTTGTCATCGTGGCAGGTGACGACCGAGTAAAACCTATTTTGGCTTATTCCACTTCGGGTCAATACGACCCGCAAAACATATCCGAAGGCTTTGCTTTTACGCTGAACTCATTCCGCGAAGAAATTCAATACGTCCGTGAACATAACCTTAGTGCTACGCCTGACATCGTTGCAGAATGGAAATCGGTAAATGAGACGGGCAGTCTCAACCGTGGCGGCCAGACCCGCGTCGTCGTGGACGAACTCTGCCAGACCCTTTGGAACCAGAACTTCCCCTGGAACAGCCAATGCCCAGAAGACCCTGAAGGTAACGGCGGCCATGTGTATGCCGGCTGCGTCGCTACAGCCATGGGACAGGTGATGAAATTCTGGGAATGGCCACAGACAGGTACAGGTTCGTATTCCTACCAGCCGCAAGGCTACGCCCAACAGAGTGCCAATTTCGGCGAAACTGAATACCATTTTGAGCTGATGCCTAACGTCTTGGACTCGACCAGCACAGAAGAGGAATACTTTGAAACCGCCCAATTGCTGCACCACCTTGGCATTTCGGTCGATATGATGTATAGTCCCAACGGTAGCGGAGCCTATTCAGACGTAGTACCTAATGCCCTGCGAGGCTATTTCCGCTACAACTGCGATGACCATCTTACCAACTACGGCGGTGGCTGGTGGGGTGGGTATTCCAACCAGGAATGGGCTCAAATGCTGAAGGATGGTGGTTTGGACGAGCATATACCTCTTTATTATAGTGGTCAGGACGACAGCGGTGCAGGCGGTCACGCCTTCGTGTGCGACGGCTACGATGAGAACGACTACTTCCACTTCAACTGGGGTTGGAGCGGTCGCGACAACGCCTGGTGTCCCATCGGTGCCCTCAACACCACCAAATACGCCTTCAACACCTTCAATGGTTTCACGGGTCATATCATTCCCAACAACGACGAGTATTACTCCCGTCCCGACAGCGTGAGCAATATGCTTGCCCTTGAGACGGAGACCTTAGATGCAGTTCGCATCAGCTGGACCAATCCCAGCACCGACCTCAACGGCTATCCCCTGACAGATATTACTTCCGTCACGTTGCGCCGCAATTTTGAAGTCATCGCCGAACTGACCGATGCCCAAGTGGATGCCGATATGGAATATGAGGACAGCGGCCTTGAGCCAGGTCTCTATGAATACGCCATCTACGTCACCAACGAGGCTGGCATCAGCCGCACCACATACCGCAAGGTCCTCGTCGGAGAGAAGTGCAACATCGTCTTCCAACTCCACGACAACGGTGGCGACGGTTGGAAAGGTGCTGCTATCAGCGTCACCTCAGAAAGTGGCCAACGCATTGCCATCATCACGATGGAACAAGGCTCTGACTTGATGGTTGACCTGCCTCTGCTGAGAGGTGAACTTAATTTCATCTGGAACCACGGCTGGTATCACACCTCCGAAGAATACGACACCGATTTCGAATGTTCCTTCAGCATCCTTGACTCCTTTGGCAACGAACTCTTCGTAAGCGACGAGCTTGAGGATGGCGTCTTCATGACCTACGAGAACAACTGCGAGGAAACTCCTTTGGTGTGCTATCCCGTGCAGAACCTCGATGGCGAGTACCAATGGCTTTCCAATGAGGAATTTGGTGCTTTTCTTACTTGGGACGCACCCGCAATTACCACCTATCTGGACCACTTCAGAATCGGCCGCACTTACAGTATCTATAAAGACAGATTCGATTTGGTTGCTGAGATTCCTTATGACGGCAGCGAAAGCTTCGAGTATTTCGATAACACTTGGGACGAGTTTTATGGCGACTATTATTACGCTGTCTTCTGCATTTACATTCACAATGACGAACAATGTGAATCAGAATGGCAGGACGTATCGCTCGAAATCACCGATGTGGAAGAAAACACTGACGAAAGCATCCAAGTCTATCCCAACCCAACCAACGGCCTGCTCAATGTTAGCGGTGAAGGCGTGATGCACATCACCGTGAGCAACCTGACCGGCCAGAAACTCATCGAAACCAGCGCCGAGGACAACGCCATCGTCGACCTGAACTACATAGAAAACGGTGTCTACCTCATCCGCATTGCGACAGCTAACAACGTCATTGTGAAGAAGATTGAAGTAATGAAGTAAGGTTTCATGGCATGCAAGACAGCCCCATTTCAAAAAAATCTCTTGAAATTGCAGGGGTAACGAAAAAATTTGTACTTTTGCAGCCCGTTAGAAAACTGACAATTAGTAATCATAAAGGATAAAGGATAAGAGTTATGTCAAAAGTTTGTCAAATCACCGGTAAGAAGGTCATGCACGGAAACAACGTGTCGCACTCCAACAAGAAGACCAGAAGAACCTTCGACCCGAATCTGAAAATCAAGAAATTCTATGTTCCCGAATGGGATGAATGGGTTGTGCTGAAAGTGTCGGCTGCCGGTCTGCGTACCATCGACAAGAAGGGCGTTTACCAAGCCATCTTGGACGCCTCCGAAAAGGGTAATCTGGAGCGTTGGTAATTCAAGCGACGCCCGATGAGCATACAGCTGCTGTGCCTTGCGCAGCAGCTTTTTTTGTTGGAATCACTCAAAAAACAATAATTCACGGCAATTTCAGTTATCCCTTCATGCGGTCCAAAATCATCCTCATAGCGATTCTGCTGCTCACCCTCGTTGCGCCAGCGCAAAACCTGCCGACAGGCATCGTCTACGGCAAGGTGCTTGACGAATCAGGGCATCCCATCGAGATGGCCAACGTCATCGTCTTGGACTTGTTAGTGGGACAAACCACCAACTCGAAAGGCTACTACGAACTTTCACTGCTGTCGGACACTACGCTGGTCGTCAACTATTCGTTTGTCGGCTATGAGCCCAAGCAGATCACCGTTCGGCTCCGTCAGGGAGAGAAGCGCAAGCTCGACGTAACCCTGGTCTCCACCTCTACCGTTCTTGCCGATGCCGTCATCAGCGACCGTGCTGCCGATGCTACAAGCCTGACTCGACTTGATGCCAAGCAGGCTACCTTATTGCCTACTATGGGCGGCGGCGTGGAGACTTTGATTAAGACCCTGCCCGGCGTGGTATCAAACAACGAACTGAGTTCGCAATACCGCGTGCGTGGTGGCAACTTTGACGAAAACCTTATCTACGTCAACGGCATAGAAATCTACCGACCTTTCCTCGTCGGTTCAGGGCAGCAGGAGGGATTGAGTTTTGTCAATTCACAGTTGGTCAATAATATACAGTTCTCAGCAGGTGGCTTTGCAGCAGAGTACGGCGACAAGATGTCATCGGTGCTTGACGTGAACTACAAGACTCCGCGCGAGGTGGCTGGTTCGTTGTCGTTGAGCCTGTTAGGAGCCGAAGCCCATGTAGAAGGAAGCACCAAGAATGAGAAGTTCAGTTATTTAGTGGGAGCCAGATACAAAAACACGGCCTTGGCGCTCGGCATGATGGACACCAAAGGCGACTATCGCCCCAACTTTGCCGATATGCAAGCCCTTTTCAGCTACCGCTTTAACGACAAATGGGATTTGTCATTCCTCGGCTACTACTCCAAAAACCGCTACATGTTCATCCCCCAGAACGCTAAAATCAATGCAGGCAACATCGACTTCCCTTACCAAATCAACGTGTACTTCGACGGACAGGAAATCGACGACTACACCACTGGATTAGGAGCGCTGACGCTGACCTACAAGCCCAATAACGACTTGAGCATGAAATGGATAGCTTCGGCATATTCCACCTACGAGACGGAGACTTACGATGTGGTGGAGCAGTATTTCTTCGGTATCCGTAATTCCTCACTCGGCTCCGGGGAACTGGGCGAGGTGATTGACAACCACGAGGTGGGCACGATGACCCGCCACGCCCGCAACGCTTTCTACGCCCAAGTTTACAACCTCGACCACAAGGGGATGTACGCTTTCAACAACTGCCTACTGAAATGGGGCGTGCGCTTCCAGCATCAGGAAATCGACGATGCGGTAGACGAGTGGCAGATGTTGGACTCAGCCGGTTATGCCCTGCCCTACACCTTTACCGTGCCTGGCGTGATGCCCGACATCCTGCCCGATATCCCCACGGACTTTACCCACCGCTCACACAATACCCTGTCGATCAATAATCTTGATGGCTTCGTGCAAAACTCATGGACACTCCCCTACCGCGACAAAGGTGAGTTTGTGATTACGGGAGGCCTTCGAGCCAACTACTGGGGCTATAATAATAAGGTGTATATCAGTCCCAGGGCCGGTGTCGCCTACAAACCTAACGATGATAAACGAGAGCTGGTGTATCGCCTCTCGGGAGGTGTCTATAACCAGACACCTTTCTACCGCGAGATACGCAACCGCGATGGCAGTCTCTTCAAAGACGCCCGCGCCCAACAGTCGTACCAGATTGTGGCAGGCAACGACTTTAAGTTCCGTGCTTGGGGTCGACCTTTCATCCTGACTACAGAGGTCTATTTCAAATGGTTCACCCATGTGGTGCCTTACGACATCGACAATGTTCGCATCCGCTACTACGCCGACCAAACAGCGCGTGCCTACGCTACCGGCATCGACTTGAAAGTGAACGGTGAATTTGTCAAAGGCATCGACAGCTGGGCCAGCCTCTCCCTCATGAACACACGCGAGGACATCCAAGGCGACTACAAACTATTGGACGCTGAAGGCAATGTACTACCGTTCTACCACCACACCGACGACCAAGTGGCCGACACCCTGGCGCTCGGTTGGCACAGCCGCCCGTCGAACCAGTTGCTCAACTTCTCGCTGTTTTTCCAAGACTATATCCCCATGGCCCCAACCTGGCGCGTCAACATGACCCTGACCTTCGGGACACGACTGCCCTACAACGACAACAACTCTGACTTCTATTCGCCGACAGGCAGTTTCCCGGCCTACCACCGCGTGGATATCGGCTTCAGCAAACAACTCATCAGCGAGGCTTCCAGCTTCAGCAAGGGCAACCCGCTGCGCTACATTAAAAACATGTTCATCAGCGTCGACGTGTTCAACCTGTTCGACATTCCCAACATCATCTCCTACAATTGGGTGAAATACATTGACAATGTCTACTACGGGGTGCCTAACTACTTGACACCGCGCTACGTCAACGTGAAACTGCTGATGGAATTCTGAGAAATAAAAAAAGCGAGGCGTTGGCCTCGCTTTTTTTTCGTTTAGTACAGCCCCGGCATCTTTATCCATTCCCGACCTTGGGCACACATATCCTCAACCTCAGCAACGGTCTTCGGAATCGGACGTCCGAGGATGCGGTTGCCGTCGGCGGTAATGAGCAGGTCGTCCTCGATGCGGATACCACCGAAGTCCTTGTAGGTCTCCAGTTTGTCGTAGTTGATGAAGTCCTTCATTTTACCTTCAGCCTTCCACATATCGATAAGCGTCGGTATGAAGTAGATACCCGGCTCGTCGGTGACCACAAATCCCGGTTTCAAGGTCTTGCCGCAGCGCAATCCGCTGAAGCCCAGTTTGGTGCTGCGAGGCGTAATGTCATCGTAACCAACGTAGGTCTCACCAAGACCTTCCATATCATGCACATCCATTCCGAGCATGTGACCCAAGCCGTGAGGCATGAAGAGCCAATGGGCACCGTTCATCAGGGCCTCCTCAGTGTCGCCTTTCATCAGTCCGACGCCTTTCAGTCCTTCAATCAAGGTGCGGCAGGCCAAGGTGTGCATCACCATATAGGGCATGTAGGGGCGTGTGTTCTCAGCCACAGCCTGGTTGGCAGCCAGAACGATTTCGTAAATCTCACGCTGACGAGTGTTGAACTTGCCGCCTACGGGAGTGGTCCGTGTGAAGTCAGAGGCGTAGTAATGCTCCGTCTCAGCACCAGCGTCGCACACCATCATGCGACCTTCTTTCAGCACGTTATGATGACCGTGGTTGTGCAGCGTTTGACCGTCAACACTGAGAATGACAGGGAACGAAACAGGGCCTCCGCCCGAGAGCGACAGACCCTCGACCACACCGGCAATCTCTTGCTCAACCATACCGGGCTTGCACATCTTCATGGCAGTGGTGTGCATATAATAAGCGGTATTGGCGGCGCGCTCCATCTCGGCGATTTCGAGTTCACTCTTCACTTCGCGCATAGCTATGACGGCCTTGATAAGTTCAAGACTGACATACTCCTGCACCTTATTGACGTGGCAGCCAAGCCATTCGGAACACTGAATCTTCGTGTCGGCGCGATAGGTGGGCAGAATATGGATTTGGCGACCTTTGGCAATGGCCTGCTGGATGTATTCGCCAAAACGGCTGAAGTCGCGGCAGTCGGTGATGCCGATTTGGTCGCCCTGTTCTTTCAGCGAAGGCAAGGGACCGCACCAAATCACATCGTCGATGGTGACATCAACGCCGAAGAGGATTTCCTCCCCCGTCTCAAAGTCGATAACGCCGACCAAGTCGGGGTGATTGAGGCCGAAAAAGTAGGAGAAGTTGCTGTCCTGCCGATAGATATAGGTGTTGTCAGGATAATTGAAGGGAGCCTCGTAGTTGGCCGGGAAGAAGGCGATGCCCTTCGAGATACTCTTTTTCAAAGTGGCGCGACGGCCACAGTAAACGTCTTTGTTGAACATATTGCGTAGGTTAAATTGTGATTTTTGTCGTTTTTTGACTCTGCAAAAATAAGCATTTTCACAAACACAGCGAGCTATCATTTTTAATTTTGACCTCACCCCCGGCCCCTCTCCAACGTGGAGAGGGGAGCCTGCCGGACGCAGAGCCTGACTGCCGCTTTGCGCCTCCCCCCTCGCCCTCGGGGCGAGGGGGGGCCGGGGGGGGGTGAGGTCTAAACAAAAGGCGACCCGAAGGCCGCCTTTCTGTTTTGGACTCAACCCGTAAAGGTCGATGAGGCTTAACCGGCAAACGGGTCGTCGCCACCGTTGCCACCGGTGTTACCGCCTCCGTTGCCGCCGGGGGTCTCGCCGCCACCGCCAGGGGTCTCGCCGCCTGGGGTTTCGCCGCCGGGTTCCTCGCCGGTGGGTTCCTCGCCCTCTTCGGTCTTCTTGGTGTTGGGCAAGTAGG
>CAMYYB010000043.1 GCA_947303335.1 uncultured Bacteroidales bacterium
GCTTTCTCAGTAGCGATTTTCGCTTGTGTGGCATCGCAGGGCGAGATGACGGTCATATTGGGCAACACGCGCATGGTGGCAATATCCTCAAGCGCCTGATGGGTGGCTCCGTCAGGACCTACTGAAACACCCGCATGAGCCCCACCGATAACGACATGCACGTTGTTGTAACATACTGATATGCGAATTTGGTCGTTTGCCCTATGTGCCGCAAAGACACCGTAGGTGCTGAAAACCGGTACCTTACCGCTGAGGGCCAATCCCGCTGCAGTAGCCACAGCATCCTGTTCAGCGATGCCCATCGAGAGGAAACGCTCAGGGAATGCCTCAGCAAAAAGGTTCATGCCAACCGAGTTAGTGATGTCAGCACCAAGACCCACCACGCGGCTATCCTTTTGTGCCGCTGCCAACACGCCTTCGCCAAAGCCCGTCTTAGTCGCTTTATTACCTTTGTTCGTGTATTCCATATTTCAATTTCAAGATTTCAATTCCTCCAAGAATTTCGTCAGTTCTTCCTTAGTCGGGACTTTTCCGTGCCAATGGTAATCATTCTCAATCGAAGGTATCCCCTTCCCCATCACAGTATCGGCAATGATGACAGTAGGCTTCCCCTTCATCTGGTCAGCCTGATCGAGAGCCATCAGGATTTGACTGAAATCATGTCCGTCGATTTCGAGGGTATTCCATCCAAAAGTCCTCCATTTGTCGCGCAAGGGATCAATACCCATTACCTGTTCGGTGGGACCGTCAATCTGCAAACGGTTGCGGTCGATGATGACGCAAAGGTTGTCCACCTTATGGTGTGCAGCAGCCATTGCCGTTTCCCAAACACTTCCCTCCTGCTGCTCGCCATCACCCATAATGCAGAACACACGCCTTAAGGTCTCTGATTCCGTCGAAGAATCCATCTTCGCCGCCAGCGCCATTCCAAGGGCCACACCCAGTCCCTGTCCCAACGATCCGGAACAGGTCTCCACGCCCGGCAAGCGAAACTCATAACTCGGATGACCTTGCAAGCGGCTACCCAGTTTGCGCAGTGTCAGCATCTCCTCCTCTGGAAAATAGCCCGCCGCAGCCAGAGTAGCGTACAACACAGGTGCCGTATGTCCAATGGAGAGCACCACACGGTCACGTTCAGGCCATAAAGGTTCTTGCGGATGATGACGCAGATGCTTGAAATACAAAACGGTGAAGATATCCACCAAATCCAACGAACCACCCGTATGTCCCGAGCCAGCTTCGGCTAAGGCCGTCAGTATCAATTCACGGATATGTCGTGCAATTGCCGTCAAGTCCTGTGTCTCGCTATCCCGCGTCCCACAGTCCCAAGTCCCGTGTCCTATATGATTCAATTCGTTATCCATACAATCAAGTCTTTAACCACATAAAAAATACATACACAGGCATAAATCACCTTCAGTCCCGTCCCGACCAAAAAGCCGAAAAACGAGCCGAAGGCAGCCTTTAGGGCTTTGTCGTTAGAGGTACCCGCTGAGGTCTCGCCGATATAGGCACCTACAAAGGGACCCAGCAGCACCGCAATAAAGCCTATCGGAAAGACAAAAGTCACCAAAAGTCCCAGTATCAGTCCGATGGTGCTGCCACGCACTCCCGCTTTCGAGCCTCCGAACTTCTTCGTCCCCCATGCCGGCACCACGTAGTCCAAGGCAAAAACGATGGCGGCAATAATACCCATAACCACCAAAAACTTAGTGGAATACATGATACCATCAACAAAGGCGAACAACAACAGCCCCAAAAAACTGAATGGGGGTCCGGCAATACCCGGTACAATGGAACCCACAAGCCCAAGCAAGACGAGCAAAATGGCGACGATAATCAAAACAATGTCCATAAATCCTATTTTAGCTTGCGAAAATAGACAATTTTGTCCTCTGCTGCTACAAAAGCCTTGGTTTTTTTGCAAAACACCGCTACATTTGCAGCCCCAAACCGCTGCTTATGAAGCGATTCATACTCCTTATATTATTCACTTTCATTGTCTCCACCACTTTCGCCCATGATTTCATCAGTCCCATCGGAGGGCGTGCAGCAGCTATGGGAGGTAGCTCTGTAGCCTCACGCGGCCTATGGGCTATACAAAACAACCCTGCAGGATTAGCCTATCTCGACAAGTTCAGCTTCGGTCTCTACTATGAAAACCGCTGGCTACTTCCCGAGACGGCTTACAAAAGTGGAGCACTTGCCTTACCCACAAGATTCGGTTGCATAGGTCTAAGTTTCAACCAATTCGGTTCGTCAAAATACAACGAGAACAAGTTCGGACTGGCCTACGCCAAAGACTTCGGCCCTTATCTTCAGATGGGCTTGCAATTGGATTACCTGTTGATAAGCGTCGGCGACACCTACGGACGGCAGAGTGCGATTACCTTTGAATTAGGTCTGCAATCGCAAGTCACTGAGAAGCTACGGCTTGGCACCTATATCTTCAACCCCGTCAGCTTCCGCTTAGAGCAGACGCTCAACCAAGAAAAGCTGCCCATCGTGTTCCGCTTCGGTGCGGCCTATCAGTTCAGCAAAGACTTTGTCGGGCAATGTGAAATCGAGAAAAACACCGAGCATGAAGGCATCTGCTTACGCGGAGGCTTAGAATACGAGGCCTTTAGAAATTTCTATTTGCGTGCCGGAGTGCAGACCAACCCCGGAATGCTCACTTTCGGCTTGGGCTATGCGCTCAGTTTCGCCAAAATCGATGTGGCAGGCCAACTCCATGAGGTGTTAGGTCCCTCCCTCCAAATTGGCATAGTCTTCAGCATAGGCAAGTGAAGATGAAACGGCTTTGCTTCATATTATTTCTGTTTTTCGCTTGGACGACCCAAGCCCAAAATGTTTTGGACAGCATCCATCCCGATGAGCTGAGCCGCAGGCTTATAGAACAAGTGGAACGTCTGGCCGAGGACAGCGACGAGAATGCAGATTTTGAAGACCTCATGGAGAGCTATCTTTTCCTCAGCGAAAACCCCGTTGACCTCAACAGCGAGGAAATGATGCGATTGGTCGAACTGCACCTGCTCAACGAGTTCCAATACGAGACCCTGCAGGACTACCGCCGACATTACGGCGACTTTCTGTTTCTTGCCGAGTTAGAGATGGTGGAAGGCTTTGATGCCCAGACTCTCAGCCTGATTGTTCCCATAGTCTACATCGGAACCGACCGAGACAGAGAAGCACTCACTTGGAACAAATTGGCGCGATATGGAAAGCATCAAATCGTGGGGCATTATGAGCAAGTCCTTGAGCCGCAGGCGGGTTACGCCACCATCAGCGACTCAGCCCTATCAGTTCACCCCAATTCCAGATATTTAGGCAGCCCACAACGTTACCAGCTGAGGTACACCTATAACTATCACGACCAAATCCGTGCAGGCTTCGTTGTGGAGAAAGACCCGGGCGAAATGTCACTCAGTGATTTCATCGGGTTTCACCTCTATGCCAAAAACCTCGGCATCGTGAAAGCTGCTGCCGCAGGCGATTATCACATGACGTTTGGGCAAGGGCTGACACTGTGGTCGGGCTGGAGTCTCGGCAAAGCCATCGGCAGCAACAGTATAATGAAACAGGGACGCGGCATACGTCCGAAAGCCTCCGCCACCGAATATGGTTTCTTTCGTGGTGCAGCAGTCACCCTCGGCAAAGGGCCTTTCAGTGGAACGGTTTTCTACTCCAACCGCAAGGTGGATGCCAACGTCATTCTGGCCGACAGCCTCGATGAAGCGGAACTCGTCAGCAGCCTGCAAGAGACTGGCTATCACCGCACCTTTGCCGAACTACAGGACCGTCATGCTATCAGGCAACAAGTGGTGGGCGGGCATCTCAGTCTCGCCCTCGCTCATCTTGAAATCGGTTACACCTTGCATCACACTTGGTTGGACACACCGTTGCAACCTACGCCCACGAACTACAACCAATACTATTTCAAAGGTACGCGACTTACAAACCAAGGGCTGGACTTTAAGTACGTCAAGGGGAAGTATGCGGTGTTTGGAGAATTGGCAATGAATTTTGCCAAGGCCGTTGAGCCTGTCGAAACGCTGACCCAGTTGCAGACAGACCTTCGACAAGCTCAGGGACCTTCATTCGCAGGTCTCATCGGACTCACCGTCAAACCTGCTGGGTATCTGAACTTCAGCCTCATGTATCGCGACTATGGCAAAGCCTATCAGAACCTCTACAGCAATGCCTTCGGCGAAGGCAGCCGCAATTCCGGGCAGCGGGGGCTGTATCTCGGTGTGGAGGTCAAGCCTGCGCCTTATTGGGACTTGTTGCTCTATGCCGACCAGTTCCGCTTTACCTGGCTCAACTCGCAAGTCTACACACCAAGTTGGGGACACGACTACTACCTGCGACTCAGCCACAGCTTTAACAGACGCACCAATGCCTACCTTCAGGTGCGCAGCCGAACCAAGATGAAAAACTCGACCGATGCCTCTGTGTTCAGCCACTACCCCATCTTCTACACCAAAACCTCCGTGCGGTTCAACATTGACTACGGCTTTGCCAATGGACTTGTTTTCAGCAACAAAGCCGAATATGCCCAATATACAAACGGCGATGGCAGCGACAGTCGCGGCTATCTTCTCTGCCAAGATGTGGCCTACAAGCCTGAGGGCAAGCCCTATAGTCTCGCCTTCCGCTACGCCCTGTTTGATGCCCCCGACTATGAGGCCCGCGTCTATGCCTACGAGAGTGATGTGATTTACGCTTTCTCTGTCCCAGCCCTTTACGGCAAGGGGATGCGCATCTACCTGTTAGGAAAATGGAAGCCCCTCAAGTCATTGACGCTCTACGCCCGAATCGGCACCTCCATCTACACCGACCGCGACGAAATCGGCAGCGGCTTAACCCTTATCGAAGGCAAGCATAAGACTGATTTGAAGGTGGAAGTAGTATGGAAGCCTACGGGTGTGCAGAGATAAAACGCTGATGTTTTTAGGGAGAATTTGTTTTGGAATCGGAATTTATTGTAATTTTGCAGTAAATTCCGAATAAGCAATGAACAAGTATATTCCCAGAGAGGTTTATCTCCAGAAATTGATTGACAGCAGAGAGGATGGGGCGGTAAAGGTTGTGACCGGACCGAGAAGATGCGGCAAGTCGTGGCTTCTGACCCGTTTGTATAAAGATTATCTGATTGCCGACGGGGTTCCGGAGGATGATATCATCATCGTCTCGTTGGATTTGGACGACGAGAACAACCAAAGCGAGCTGGCCGATAAGGAAAAACTGAAAGCACACCTTTATAGTAAAATCACTGACCCCAAGCGGATGTACTATGTGATGCTGGATGAAATCCAAGAAGTGGATGGTTTTGAGAAACTGGTCAATGGATTAAGAAACAAAGACAACGTCGATGTGTATGTCACTGGCAGCAACGCCAGATTGCTATCAAAGGACATCAGCACCATATTCCGCGACCGAGGTGAGGAAATCCGCTGTAATCCTTTTTCATTCAAAGAGTTTTGCACCAATCGGACTGAACCGTTCAGCGAACTATGGAAGGAATACTACACCTTTGGCGGTATGCCAGGACTGCTTCGCCGCAAGACTCCTCTTCAAAAAGCAAACTACTTGCAGGACCTGTGGAGGAAGACCTATATCACGGATATTTTGGAACGATACAAGATAGAGAACGAGGTCGCCCTTGAAGCAATTGCCGACAGTTTATGTTCGTCAATAGGCTCGCTGTCGAACCCTAACAAGATGGCCAACTCGCTACAGAGTATCCAAAACATCAAGATCGACGAGGAAACCGTCAAGAAATACTTGGGTTATATCTGCGATTCCTTCCTGTTTGAAGGAGCCAGACGATACGACATCAAAGGCAAAGAATATTACAAGTCGTTCCAAAAGTATTATTGCATTGATGTGGGACTAAGAAATGCGCGGTTGAATTTCAGGCAACAAGAAATCACCCACATTATGGAGAACATCATCTACAATGAGTTGCGCTCACGTGACTATCTTGTAGATGTTGGATTGGTAGAGGCTCGTGAGATGAGGGAAGGGAAACATACCTACATACAATACGAGATTGATTTTATCGCCACAAATGGCATAGACAAGTATTATATCCAATCGGCCTACGCTTTGCCTACTGAGACAAAACAGAATCAGGAGCTGAATTCCTTGAAGAAAATTGGAGACTCTTTCCAAAAAATTGTCATCCAAGGGGACGATATTGCCACCTATACCAATGATGACGGCATCATCTTCATGGGTCTGCATCAGTTTCTCATGAATAGCGACATTTTAAAGTGATTCGGAATTTATTGTAATTTTGCAGTAAATTCCGAATGAAAGGAAATAAAGAGCCGACAGCTTGCGCCGCCGGCTCTTCTTTTTGAGTTCGCTTGGTTCGGACTATGAGTTCGGTTGATTCGAACTTTAAGTTCGCCTATATCGAACTCTCGTCTTGTCAGTAGCTATTCCTGACTTCTGCGCTTCTTATACAAGGCGTAGGTCGTGCCGAAGGCAGTCAGCACGACGATGCCGCTGCCAAGGGGTGCAGGTTGATTGCCACTCTGTCCGTGTTGGGGCAGTTTGGGAGCAAACAGGGTACTCTCTCGATTGCCTTGTTCAGTAGATTCACCACGACCGAACACACCGCCGCCATTAGGATTGGCGAAGGTGATTAGCCCTATTCCGAGAACGATTGCTATTGTCAATACTAGTTTCTTCATGGAGTGATAAGTTTGTGTTGTAAAGCGTGTTCAAGTCTTATTCGACGACTATCTTCTGAACCATCACATTGTCGCCTCGAATAAGGCGTATCGTATACACTCCCGGAGCCTCCTTGAGATTCAAGGTAGCGTTTCCATTGACCGTCTCGCTGCTAAGCACGTGACCTAACATATCAACAACCTGAACAGTTGCCCTTCCCGAGTTGGTAACCACCCACTCACTGCCGTTGAAGTAGGCAATGGTCTCATTGTCGCCATTTGCGTCCTCGCAAATGGAAAATACCAAGCGGAAACGAGAGGCATAATCCGTAGTCTTAGCCTCGAAGGTATAGCTCGGCTCAACCAGCAGATCAACGTCAGCACCGGTGAGGTTGTCGATAAGGTGCAAGTAAGTCGCTTCGGTGTCATTCAACTCAACGTTGATGGTGTAGCTTCCGTTCTTGCCGGCTTTGAAACTGACAGCCTGCTCGTCGCCCTCACAAGGTATGATAGACATTTCTTGACGATTCTGCTGGGCAAAGAGCTTGGTGCGGTTCTCCTTCAGCGAAAGCTTCTCTAACGGCTCGCCGTCTTTCTTCACGATGAGACGGTCGATGAGCTTGCCGTTTTCCACAACTTCCAAGCGGATGGAACCTTTGTGGCTTGACTTCGCGCTGCGATTAGGATTGAAGATGATGTATGCATCCGCCGCCGTTGCCTTCACAAAGAAACCTTCGGCTGGTTTCAGCGGGTTGTCCTCGGTGACTACACTCACGATGAAATCGTCTTTGGCGTCGTTCATCACAAAACAGCCGTCAGCCACGTTGTTAGAGGCATACGAGGTTACATTATAGGCAAATGGATTGCCCACCAGGTTGAAGCCCTTCCAAACGACACCTTCGGTGTAGTCCAGCGGGACGATTACCATTGCAGAACCGTCCTGCAATTCGCCAGCAAATCCCAAATTAACTTCCTCGCTGTTGGCGTACATGTAACCCTTTCCGTTCTCCATTGCCGTAAAGTTGTTGGCAGGCTCTTTCACGTTCATCCAGTAAACGCTCGGCTCGTCATAATAATACAAGTCGTATTCGTTGCTGAGCAGGCTATCCACCAAGGTTACAGCCACATTGTCCGCAAGAGGTGAGGCGATTAGATGCCAGCCGTCGTTTTCTCCATCGGTGTAAGGCAAAACAGTCTTCTGCACGGTGGCTTGCACCCCTACGTTGCCGTGCATCAACTGGCCGCCTTCCTCGATGATGAGTCTCGTAGCTTCCTCGCTGGTTACCGACCCTGTGACGGAAAGCATCCGGTCGGCAGGAATCGTCAACGACTGGTCTTCTGAAACCGTCAGTGAAGCAACTGTTGCGTCTTCATCAAGTTGGCAGATACCATTGACCAAGACCCCGTTTTCCGGTTGCGGGAAGATGCTCCACGACCAGTTTCCGATATTCGACCACAAGGAATCCGCATCGCCGTTGAAGACACAGATTCCCGAGTCTAATTTCACGAACTGATAGGTCAGCGTGGTAGTCAGTCCACTGCCTTCTAAAAGGATATGGACATCATGGAAACCTGTCGGCTCCAAGCCGGCGGCGTTGATGAGGAATAGCCCGTCGCCGAAGTTGCCGCTCTGCATCTGTGCATCGTCTTCGTCGAACCAAACATGGTAAGTTACATCGCCACTGAAGTTGGGTTGGGGCGGCATTTTCATAAACAGATAGGACTGTGTGGTGGTCAGCCCGCCTCCGTCCAACAGGATATGGAGGGCATGAAGGCCGTCGTTCAATCCGTCGGCATTCAGCAGGAACAACCCTTCGCCCAAATCGCTGCTTTGCATCTCTGCATCGTTCTCGTCGAACCAGTAGTGGAGTGTGAGGTCGCCGCTGACCGAGGGTTGGGCTTGGGCTTTTAAGAACAGATAGGTTTGCGTGGTGGCCAGTTCATTCCCCTTCACCAGAACATGAAGGGAGTGAAGCCCTTCGCTCAAACCCTCTGAGTCTAGCAAGAACAATCCGTTGCCCAGACTGCTGCTTTGCATCTGGGCATCGTTCTCGTCGAACCAATAGTGGAAGGTATAGTTCTCGCTGGCCGGTTGCTGAGTGACCTTCATGAACAGGAAGGTCTGGGTGGTAGCCAGTCCTTCCCCTTCCAACAGGACATGGAGGGCGTGAAGACCGTCGGTCAGACCTTCCGCATCCATCAGGAACGACCCCTCGCCCAGCTCGCTGCTTTGCATCTGGGCGTGGTTCTCGTCGAACCAGTAATGGAGGGTATAGGCCACCGACTGCGCCCGCACCGTGAGGCAGCACAGCAACACACCTATAATTAATACAATGCGTTTCATAGGCTCATAGATTATTCGCCATCGTTAAGCACCTCGATTTCCACGCTCAACTTGTTTTCGGCATCGGTTTGGTTGGCCACGTTGCAATGCCTGATGACCATATAAGCTGGATGATCCGTGTAAGGCATTACGCCGCCATAGATGCCCACTTGCGTTCCGTCGGTACCCAAGCAGGTGTTGGCGATTTCCTCTTTCAAATATAGAGATACTACGTCAAAATGTTCATGATAATACAACTCAGTATTTGTGGCTTTAAAAACAGAGCTAAAATTTGTATAAAGCCAGCTATCGATGCTTGAGGAACCTAATGGATTGGGGGCATTTGAGCTGTTGTATTTTATTCCAATGCAATTAGTTGCCATACTGCTTCCAGATAGTGAATAATAATAAGTTGATGAGTTTACTGTACCTGGATACCCTATAACAATACTATTTACTGCATTCATCGCGGTTGGAGATGCACCAAGTCTAATGATAGAATTAATAGCAACCACTGAACCGCCGATATATTCCGTTTGATGATACCATGTTGTACTACCATTATTACTATAAAACCCACCGAGATTCCAAACTACACAATTAATAAAAGATGTATTAGTAGCAAAGACTTGATTAGCAGAGAAATAGAATGATTTAACCCTGCAATTGACGAAGTGCGCATTCGTCATTTGTGAGGCAGTGACAGAAGTTTGGTTGTTATAAAACCAATTGAAATAACACTTATAAAAATGAGGATTATTCAGTATTTTATAAGTAAAAGAATTAAACTTAATCCCCTCAATGGTCAGGTAGTTTTCCGTGTCACTGACATCCGCAATAATGGCACTGTTAAATACCGTAGGTGTGGTTCCCGAGACGGTGTCCGTCACAAATCCTGCGCCACGTAAAGTGATGGCCTTGGTGATGGTTGTGGAATTGAAACTACCGCTCGAAAGCGTAATGACATCGCCAGCTTCAGCAGCGGCGTGGGCATTCACAAAGGCATCCATTCCATAGAAGATGCTGAGGTCTTCGCCGTGCTGTAAGGTGGCCACTAAGGTTTGTTGTCCGAATGCATTCTTCATGCCCGCCACACTCAGCAGCAGGACGAACAGGGCGGCACTCAACGCCCTTCCGAATTGTAAAGCTTTTGCTTTCATTTGATTGAATAAATTAGTTAATTAAGAGATTAGTGTTTTCTTCTTTTTTTCTTTTCCTGAGAAGGCAATAAAAAACATGGACTTTTACTTTTATTGGTATTGGAGGCCTTCGACTGCCCGTACATCACAATTAATCAGTAAAGTCCATGTGAAAACACATGGACATTGGCTTTACTGCCTGTGATGTACCAGAAGTGTCGAAGTTTCCAATACACAAGCTTCAAGCTAATGCTTTTGTTTAAATATGCCGTTTTTCTTTCTTGGGCTTTATGCCCTTGGGGTCATTGGATTGTTCTTTTGGTTAGACTTCTTGTTTGATTTATCGGGGGCAAAGTTAGCAATATTTCCTTTTGGGCAAGAAAGATTTCATGCAGGCAAGATTTTTTCCGCAGGTGTCTCCATTTTGGAGAACGCGAAGAGTTTCTTGCCCAAGTCCTTCAGCGAAGCACCGAGATGATACACCGTGCTGTCAATAATGAGGAATCGGTCGTGGTAGTTGTTGCTCTCTTCCAAATCAATCTTGGGATACTGTTCGTTATGCCTCTCAAAGTCCTGTATCAAGGAACGGCTTGGAGTACGTGTGATGATTTTTGCCTTTACAGAACTATCACGTTTGGCAAGCATCATCAATACAGATTCGTCAATATAATTGTCTATCAAAACAATGCTTTCCTTTGCAGATTTTATCAAATCGGAAGCGAACACGTAGGCATCGAATATCTGTCCGTTGTAAAAGACACCTTCAACAGGGGGCAGTGAAGTTCGGACAAAGAAGTCAATCTTTTTGTCGTGTTCGGCAACCTTCTCCTCCAACCGCGCGACACGCTGATTGATAGCATAGCCACGCAAGAGATAGTCCTTCAGCACTTGATTGGCCCACTGACGGAATTGCGTACCACGCTTACTTTTCACGCGATAGCCCACAGAGATGATGACATCCAGGTTGTAATATTGCACTCGGTAGTTTTTCCCATCAGCAGCAGTTGTCAAGTAATCCTTGACAACTGCCGACTTAACCAATTCTCCTTCCCGGAAAATGTTGTTAATGTGCAAACTAACATTCTGTTTCGATGTCTCAAACAAAGCCATCATTTGTTGCTGGGTCAGCCAAACCGTTTCTTCTGACAACTGCACAGTCAACTGTATGGCTCCATCTTCACTATGATAAACCACCACAGAATTACTGTCTGAATGATTCAATGTAAGTTCGCCATCCATCTCGTTTGATTATCGGGGGCAAAGGTACACTATTTTGGGGAACATGGAGCGGGAATGAATGGAAATATTCATGGATTGCACTGCCTTTCCCTAAAAAAGCAAACTGTCCCGCTGTCCCACTGTCCCACACGGGGGACACCTGGGACAGTGGGACAGCAAAGACTAAATGACTGAAAAACCCTTGCAGAATCCAGAGTTTTTGTTTATCTTTGCAGACGCAAAACCAAGCAGCGAATGAGCCGCATTAATCTTTGTAACTATCTGTCTTTATGCATGATACATAGTATAGATAGACTCGCAGGCTCTATTCATCACCGTAATACATTCATATTCAATACATTAAAGGCTTCAAAACCATACCAAGCCTATAGCAACGCTATACCAAGCCTATGGGCGCTATGAGGTAACTTTAAGGTAACTTTAAGGTAACTTTAAGGTAACTATGAGGTAACTCCAAGGTAACTCCGTGACAGCTCCGTCCGAAGTGTCTCCACGAAGCCTGCAATGTCCTCCTCGGTGGTATCGTAGGCACACATCCAACGTACCACATCCGCATCCTCGTCCCAGTCGTAGAAGAAATAGTGGTTTTGCAGCTCTTTCCAAACCTTGCGGGGCAACTGGACAAAGACACCGTTGGCCTGCACAGGATAGACAACACGCACGTTAGGAATATCCTTCACGGCTTGATAGAGCTTCTGCGCCATCGCGTTGCTGTGCTCGGCATTACGCCGCCAGAGGTCGTTCTCAAAATAGGCATCAAACTGCGCCGCAATGAAACGCATCTTCGAGCAGAGCTGCATGGCCTGCTTACGACGGTACTTGAAATCGGGACAGATGCCAGGGTTGAGCAGCACCACCGCCTCACCCATCATCAGGCCGTTCTTCGTACCACCAAACGAGATGGCATCGACGCCCAGGTCTGTGGTCATCTCCTTGAACGTGCAGCCCAAGGCCACTGCGGCATTGCCCAAGCGGGCACCATCGATATGGACATACATATTGTATTCCCGTGCCAGTGCCACCAAAGCCTTGATTTCGTCAAGAGTGTACAAAGTGCCTAACTCGGTCGGTTGTGTGATGCTGATGAGCTTGGGCTGGCTATGATGCTCGAAGCCGAAGCCGTGCAAGCGTGTTTTCACCAGTTCAGGGGTCAGTTTGCCGTCAGGCGTGTCGACCGTCAGCAGGCGGCAGCCCACGATACGTTGTGGCGCACCGCACTCGTCTACGTTGATATGGGCAGTTTCGGCACAGACCACCGCCTCATGGGAATGCACCATCGCATCGATGCAAAGCGTGTTACATCCCGTACCGTTGAAGGCGAAGAAGACTCGCGCCTGTTCGCCGAACTGCTCACGGAACTTGGCTTCCGTCGCAGCACAATATTCATCATCGCCATAAGCCACCGCATGGTCTTTGTTCACCCGCATGATGGCCTCTAAAACCTCGGGGCATACACCCGAATGGTTGTCACTTCCAAATCCTCTTTTCATAGGTATGATAATTTGGGGCAAAGATAAAGGTTTTTCAGTTACACCAGCTTATCCTTTCCGTCCAAAATGGCTTCTTTCAGTGTATCGTACTCGTAAGTCAGTTTCAATGAGAAGAAAGGTCTCTTTTCATCGATGAGGCGGAGGAAAATCTTGTCGCCTTCCCACATGGTGAGTTCGAGAAGGCGTTGTTTCTCAATCCATTCGAGGTCTCCCTCGTTGCATTCTATCTGTTCGCCAGTCCAGTCGGTGCAGACGAAGATATGCATGTGTTCATCATCATAGACATTGTGGACGAAGGTGACGATACCGCAATAGCGCCATTTTGTAACGGTGAATCCTGTTTCTTCCCACACCTCGCGCAGCATGCAGTCCTCAGGGCTCTCCCCTTCCTCAAACTTGCCGCCCACGCCAAGCCATTTGTCGTGGTTGAGGTCGTTCTCTTTCTTGGTACGGTGCAGCATAAGGTATTGGCTGCCGCGCTCCAGATAACATAAAGTGGTTTGTTTCATAGCTAAAAAAGCAAGGCGGCCTTGTGAGCCGCCTTGCAAAAACCTTTTGAACTCTGGAATTAGATGATACCTTGAGCCAGCATGGCCTTAGCAACGCGCATGAAGCCGGCGATGTTAGCGCCCTTCACGTAGTTGATAGTACCATCGGCTTGCTTGCCGTACTCGACGCACATGTCATAAATGTCGTTCATGATCTTGTGCAGCTTCTGGTCAACCTCAGGAGCAGTCCAGTTGATGTGACCAGCGTTCTGGCAGATTTCAAGGCCAGAGGTGGCAACACCACCGGCGTTCACAGCCTTACCAGGACCGAAGGGGATACCAGCGGCTTGGAAAGCGGCGATAGCGGCGGGTTGGCAACCCATGTTGGAGACCTCAGCAACGTACTTCACGCCATTGGCGATCAGTTCCTTTGCATCGGCTTCGGCCAGCTCGTTCTGGAAAGCGCAAGGCATAGCGATGTCGCACTTCACCATCCAAGCCTTCTTGCCAGGAGTGAAGACGGCTTTGCCGGGGAACTTGGTAGCCATATCTTCAACCTTGTTGCGGTTGGAGTTACGCATATCAAGCATGTAGTTGATCATTTCCTTGTCGATACCGTTGGGCAGTTCACACACGCCGTCGGGACCAGACAGAGCAACGACCTTGGCACCCAACTCGAGAGCCTTGGTGGCAGCACCCCAAGCCACGTTACCGAAGCCGGAGAGGGCAATGCGCTTGCCTTCCATCTTGTCGCCAGTCTGCTTCACCATGCGCTCGACATAGTAGATGGCACCGAAACCAGTGGCTTCGGGACGGATCAGAGAGCCACCCCAGCCGTAGCTCTTGCCGGTCAAGGCACCGGTGCTGTGCTCGCGAGCGAGCTTCTTGTAGGCACCATAGAGGTAACCGATCTCACGGCCACCGACGCCGACATCACCAGCGGGGCTGTCTTGGTCGGGACCAATGTTTCTCCAAAGTTCATACATGAAAGCTTGGCAGAAGCGCATGATCTCTTCGTCGGTCTTGCCAACCGGGTCGAAGTCCGAACCGCCCTTACCACCGCCCAGAGGCAGGTTGGTCAGGCTGTTCTTGAAGATCTGCTCGAAGCCCAAGAATTTCAGCATGGAGACGTTGACGGCCTTGTGGAAACGGAGGCCACCTTTGTAAGCGCCGAGGGCGGCGTTGTACTGAACGCGGTAGCCAAGGTTCGTCTGAACTTCGCCGTTGCGGTCAACCCAGGTCACGCGGAACGTGAAGATACGATCGGGCTCAACAAGTCTTTCGACGATCTTGGCCTTCTCGAACTCGGGATGCTGGTTGTAAACTTCTTCGATGCTTTCGAGCACTTCGCGCACTGCTTGCAGGTACTCATTCTCGCCCGGATGCTTGGCTTCCAAGGCGGTCATAATTTCATTGACTTTCATTTTTTGACTTTAAATTAAGGTTTATTTGAGTGTTTGAAAGTTTGCTTCTTGATTAAAAGCGGTGCAAAGTTAGGGTTTTTATTTGAACAATATCCAAATTATGCAAAATTATTTTCTTCTCCCATGCCGCAAATCGAAAAATCACGGCATTTCATGCTCCTCCACTTTTTTACCTCTCTCATAATTAACAACTTGTAAAACCGACCCATTGGCAGCATAGTGGATTTCACGACCATGTTTCAGATTGTCGACATATTCGACTTCCATAATGATGCAGCCCTCATTGTTGTAGCAGGTCTGCTTTCCGCTGCCTTTTTCATACTGCGCCCTTGCCGCCAGACTGCCGTCGGGATAGAAGATGAGCCATGAGCCATCCATCATGTCGTCGGCATACAGCCCGTCTTGGAAAACCTGCCCATTCTCGTACCAAGTCTTGAACGAACCGTTCAATTTCCCGTCGACATAATGAGACTCCGATTTCAGCCGACCATTCTCCCAATAGGTGCGCTGTGTCCCATCGTCATCCGATGAAGATTCCACTACCCTACCACCGCACGAGGCAAAGAGCGACAAGCCCAATAAAAACAAGAACAAGTTTCTCATTCCTCAGCTTTTTTGAAGGGATTAACGGGCACAAGCTCAACCTGTTCCTTGTCGTACTGGTACAACATCCAACTTTGGTTCTCGAGTCCATTGTCCACACCCTTTCGCACAAAGTGATAACGGGTATGGAGCAAGGGCATTCTGAAATAAGGTAAGCATTCCGTCATCTCAACACCATAGCGCATCAAAGCGGTGAGGAAATAGGTAGCCACATCGTAACCCTCGAAAGCGTAGTCCTGCGGCTCGACTGTATATCGGCTCCTGAAGTCGATAACAAACTGGTTGGCCTCTTCGGAACGATAGTCGACAAAGTTGTCAGTAAGATAGACGGCATTCATCTGAAGCAAATTCTCGACCAACAGCTTTTCGAACTTTGTCCAGTCGGGGGCACAGATGAGGGTGATGGGGTATCGGTCAGCATCTTTCTTCAATGTGTTAAGCACTTGTGTGGCAAATACATTGTCGTCACCGTATGCAATGATGACATTGTCGCGCACACCCGACAACTGGTTCACTAAAAGGCGAAGGTTATCATTGTTATAGACATAGTGATGCACAGGATTGGATAGGGTCACATGCTCAATGCTGCCATTCTTCAGTTCCTTGGTGCTGTACACCTGACCCTCCACCGTAATGGTTGATACCAAACGGGCACCCATCTCAAGGCGTTGGCTCTCGTCTTGGGCAAACTGAAGAAACTCGTCGCCTGCTACAGTCACTTCATCGTTGACGGCGAGATTCAAGTCATGTTCCAATTGAGAGAGGAATAAAGAGTCAGTTGCCTGCTCGCGGCTGAGGATGAACACGTTGGCATTGGGATATCGGTTGCGCACCAAACAGGCGATGTCGAAAATCAAGCCGCTGTGCGAAGGTTTCAGCTTAATGACGTTGTCGTTACCTTCCACCACTTCATGGCGGGTCGAGAGAGGATTAACCAGCAGAATACCCTTTTCGCGGGCGTAGTCGGCAACCACCGAGAACGACTTGCTGAAGAACGGGCCGATAATCATATCCACCTCCTGGTGCCTGATTTGGTCCAAAGCCCGACGGGCAGTATTCATATCCTCGGTCACATCAATAACGGTAAGGTCGAGTTTTAAGCCTTCATCCTTGGAGAGACGATCCGCAGCCATAATAAAGCCTTCGTAGAAAGGGAGGAAGGAGAAGTTACGCGACTTCTGGAGATTGGGCAGATTGCTCTTGGTCACCTCAAGACTATTGACCTCGTTCAGATACAGAGGTATCATCAGCACAACCTGATAACGCTCATAGGCATTGTCAGGGTCGCCATAACATTCAGGAGTTTCCATCGGCTCACTGAAGAGGTCGTCAGGATTGTCGATGAGTTCCGGAGTTTCAACAAATTCAGGGGAGTCAGCAATTTCAAGCTCTTCGGGTTGAAGTTCCTCCTCTGGCTCTACCACAGGTGCTTCGACCACTTCGCTTTCAGGCTTGATACGATCTATCGGAATCAGTACAGTCTGATTGACAAACACATGCGAGCCCACCGAGACATTCATGGCGCGGAACTCATCCTCGTCCACCTTCCAGCGTTTCAACAGCGAAGATGTACGCTCATTGTACTCCGATTGATGCACAATGTAATCATTCTCGTTTTTAATGTCGGGTACATTGATCCATTTTCCTGCAAAAGGCTCGTTGTCAAGACCCGGATTGGCTGCCTTGAAGTCGATAATGTCGATACCGAATTTCTTGGCGATATCGTAAAGGTCTTCGCCTTCTTGAACGGTATAGCGTCCCCCAACTTTCACCACAACGGGTTCGGGCTCAGGCTCCTCCGCCACAGGCTCTGGTTCTGGTTCGGGTTCAATAACAACAGGTTCAGGTTGAGGTTCGGGCTCTTCCTTAATCGGTTCAGGTTCTGGTTCGGGCTCAGGTTCGGGCTCAGGTTGCGGAATCTCAACAATTGGCTCAGGTTCCTCAACCACGGGTTCAGGCTCAGGCTCAGGAACTTCCACTACCGGCTCAGGTTTCGGTTCTGGCTCAGGAATCTCCACAATCGGTTCAGGTTCGGGTTCTGGTTCGGGTTCGGGAGTTTCTATTACCGGTTCAGGCTCCGGCTGCTCGGCTACAGGCTCTGGCTCAACGACTTTGAGAGGTCGCACGGGAATACCGATAACAAAACCCACCCTCAAGCCGTCCTTCATCCCTGGGTTGAATTGGAGGATTTCATTCTTTGTCACTTGATAAACCTCTTCAAGCTGCTCGAAAGTCTGTCCCTCCTTGATGTGGTGCATATAGTATTCCTTGTTGCCGATTTTGGTGATTTGGGATGCACGTTCAAACGGAGCCTGTGCTTTGACCGATGGGCACAGGAATAGCAGACCGAAAAGAAGCCCTATGATATAAAACGATTTTTTCATGATGACTGGTTTTGAAGTTTATTCCCACTCGATGGTCGCCGGCGGCTTCGAGGAAATATCATAGCACACGCGGTTAACACCTTTCACCTTATTAATGATGTCGTTCGACACTTTAGCCATAAACTCGTAAGGCAGATGCACCCAATCGGCAGTCATACCGTCGGTGGAGATAACAGCTCGAAGCGCAATAGTATATTCATAGCTGCGTTCGTCGCCCATCACACCCACCGACTTCACCGGCAAGAGAATCGTTCCTGCTTGCCAGATACTATCGTAGAGGTTGTCGGCCATCTCATTGGGATAGGAGGCACTCGGCAGATTGCAAGGCCAATTGCGCAGCCCCTTGATAAAGATGTCGTCGGCATCGCGCAAGATGCGGAGCTTCTCTTCAGTAACCTCACCCAAAATGCGGATACCCAAACTGGGACCAGGGAAAGGATGACGACCAATGAGTTCGCGTTTTATTCCCAAAGCGCGACCCACGCGGCGCACCTCATCCTTAAACAAAGAACGCAACGGCTCCACAATCTTCAAGTTCATCTTCTCGGGCAGACCACCCACGTTATGGTGAGACTTAATCTTGCAACTCGGTCCATTGACGCTGACACTCTCTATTACATCGGGATAGATGGTACCTTGCGCCAGCCAGCCAGCGCCTTCAATCTTTTGCGCTTCAGCATCAAACACGTCGATAAAGGTCGAGCCGATGGCCTTGCGTTTGGCCTCTGGGTCGGTAACGCCTTTCAGCTTTTCAAGGAACAGATGACCCGAATGCACGCCTATTACGTTAAGGCCCATCTCTTTATATGAGTCGAGTACTTCCTCGAATTCGTTCTTACGCAATAGTCCATTGTCAACAAAGATGCAGGTCAGGTTGCTCCCTATCGCTTTGTTCAACAAGACAGCGGCAACGGTACTGTCGACACCTCCCGAAAGGCCGAGGATGACCTTATCGTCGCCAAGTTGCTTTTTCAAACTCGCCACCGTATTGTCGATAAACGAGTCAGGCGTCCAGTCGCCCTTGCAGCCACAAATGCCGAGGGCAAAATTGGCCAGCATCTGGGGGCCTTCCTTGGTGTGGAACACCTCGGGGTGAAACTGCACCGCGTAGGTTTCCTCCCCTTCTATCTTGTAGGCGGCATTCTCCACATCGTCAGTCGAAGCGATAATGCGGGCACCGGTAGGCAGTTTGGCAATCGTGTCGCCGTGACTCATCCACACCTGACTGATTTTGCTCACCCCTTTAAAAAGAGGTGAAGCCTCGTCGACAACCGTCAGCATAGCGCGTCCATATTCTCGGGCGATGCTACCATTCACCTCACCGCCGAAATGATGGGAGATGAACTGGGCGCCATAGCAAATACCCAACAGGGGCAACTTGCCTTTGATGCCTTCGAGATGAGCAATAGGTGCCTTCTCATCGCGCACTGAGAACGGGCTGCCGCTGAGAATCACACCTTTGACGTTAGAACCAATTTCAGGAATCTTATTGTAAGGATGGATTTCACAATAGACATTCAGCTCGCGAAGGCGACGGCCTATCAACTGCGTGACCTG
This sequence comes from uncultured Bacteroidales bacterium, assembly GCA_947303335.1. Taxonomy (GTDB): domain Bacteria; phylum Bacteroidota; class Bacteroidia; order Bacteroidales; family F082; genus Limimorpha. Next base: position 19,328 of record CAMYYB010000043.1, read on the forward strand.
CGAACCGAAGTCAAGAATGAGGATCATTTCTTGCATAGACGAAAATTTTGTGCAAAAATAGGCTTTTTCAT
>CAMYYB010000044.1 GCA_947303335.1 uncultured Bacteroidales bacterium
GCGACTGGAAGGACGGCGAATTTATCATGCTCCGCCCCGCAAAGTATAATGAAGTTTTTGATTTCTATTAAAAAAGATTTCTTACGGCTTGAGGGGCTGCCTCACAGGACGTTATGCGTGCTGACTTACTATCGGGATTACGAAGGACACCCCGTGATCCCTTCACGGAAGGGGAAGACTCCACTGCTCTCATAGTGAGAAAACTGGCCCAGTCCCGTAGGCGAAAACCGTCCTTCTCTCCATGATTTTAACTGTAGCAACTGTAGCAACTGTAACAAAAACCCATTTTGACTAATGACCAATTGACTGCAAGCGCGAATTTATCATACATTTTTTTCGAGCAAAAACCTTGCAGAATCCAGATTTTTTGCTTACTTTTGCGAACGCAAAAAGAAAACCCGAATGAGCCACATTAATCCTTGTAATTATCTGTGTTTGTGAACGATAAATAGCGCAGATAGACTTGTAAGCTCCATTCAATACCATAACATATTCACAATCAACACATTAAATGCTTCAAAACTATAGCAAGCCTATAGCAACGCTATACCAAGCCTATAGCCTCTTTGAGGTAACTTTGAGGTAACTTTGAGGTAACTTTGAGGTAACTTCGAGATAACTTTGAGATTCCATACTCAAACTGGCCGAATAAGACTATTTTTACAACGATTCGGCCAAATAAAGGGGTGCTTATTTGGCCGAATCAAATACTTTTTCTATCTTTGCGGCCAAATTAAGAACGTATGAACAACCTCATCGGAAGAAAACAAGAGATTCAAGAACTTGAAAACCTGTATAATAGCAGCAAACCAGAGTTCGTTGCCATCTATGGTCGCCGCCGTGTGGGCAAAACTTTCCTTGTGAAAGAACTGTTCCAAGACAAATTGGCCTTTTATCACAGTGGACTTTCGCCCTTCGACAAGAAACGCAAAATAGGCATCAAAGACCAATTGGAAGCGTTCTACGCCAGCCTGATTCAATACGGCATGGGAGAAAGCCATTGCCCCACTTCTTGGTCTGAGGCTTTTCTCATGCTGGGTCAACTCTTGGACGGACTCAACGACGGTAACCGCCAGGTGATTTTCATCGACGAGTTGCCGTGGATGGATACGACCCGCTCAAAATTTATGGTCGCCTTCGAGCATTTCTGGAATTCATGGGGGGCTTGGCGCAACCATGTGATGCTCATCGTGTGCGGAAGCGCAACTTCATGGATGCTTGACAACCTCATCAACAACAAAGGCGGCCTCTATGACCGCCTGACTTGGCAAATCAAGTTGTCGCCCTTCACGCTCAACGAATGTAAGGCTTTCTTTGAATCGAAAAATGTGCCCATGTCAAACTACGACCTAGTGGAAGCCTACATGATTCTCGGCGGCATACCTTATTATATGAACTACTTCCAAAAAGGGAAAAGCCTTGCACAAAACATCGATGCACTGTTTTTTGCCCAAAACGCCAAACTAGGCATGGAGTTCGACCGACTTTTCGGCTCTCTATTCTCCAAACCTGATGAATTCAAGGCAGTGGTAAGACTTCTCTCCAAACGGCATACGGGTTACACAAGAGAAAACTTGGCCCAACAATTGGGAATCAAGGCTGGAGGAAACTTTTCAAAAACACTTGAAGCACTCTTGGCCAGTGATTTCATCACTTGTTACCATCCTTTCGGACAGAACAAAAAAGAAACCAGATACAAACTCACCGACAGCTTCTGTCAATTCTATCTCAACTTCATCGACGGACAAAGCATCACCGACACTACTTATTGGCAACACAATCAGAACAAGCCCCAACTCAACACATGGCGCGGCTTCACGTTTGAACAAGTCTGCTTTAACCATGTCAGCCAAATCAAGAAAGCACTTGGAGTTGAAAATGTTGTATCGACGGAATCGGCATGGATTGTTCGCGGAGATGAAGACCACAAAGGCGCACAAATTGACATGCTGATTGTCAGGGACGACCGCGTTGTCAACCTCTGCGAAATGAAATTCCTATCGAAAACATACGAACCTAAGTTGGACGATGAAATAAATTTGAGAACCCGGATTGCAACTTTGCAAGAACACCTTTCTTCCAAACAAGTCATTCATTTGACCTTGGTCACCACCATAGGTCTTAAGCACAATGCCCACAGCGGCATCTTCCAACAGACTGTGAGCATTGACAACTTGTTCTAAACAGCTGTTTTCATTTTCCTTTCCCAACTGCATTCATCGCCAAAGCTCTGCGTTTGGAGTCTTCCATCACCTCCATCGCCTGCCGTTGCAGGAAACGTTCCTCGTCGGTTTCGGGTTCAAGAGTGATGCCGTGCGGCTTGCTGTGGTGGTTCTCATCGAGATAGGAGAAAGTGGCGAAACCATCGGCGGCGACCTTCTCAGGTTCGCGGCTGCGGTACATCTTGGTATAGACCGTCAGCGTGCTGCGTCCCACATGGATGACTTTGCTCTCGAAGGTGACGATGTCGCCTGCGAAGATGGGGAACTTGAAGTCGATGCCATGAAGCACGAGCAGGACGGTGTCTTTGGTGTCGACGTACTGGGCTACAGCGAAATAGGAGCTCTCCAAGAAGTACTCGGAACAACGACCTGCGAAGAAGGTCTGGTGGTGGTTCAAGTCGGCGAGTTTGATAAGTCTTTGTGAATAAGTAGCTTTCATTATAGTTTGTTTTTTGATTGTCCTACGGACAAGAAATCCGTCAAAATAATATGAAAATCAATCAAAAATCATTGCGATTTTGCCTTGTTGGATTTTGAAATAGATTTTTGAAAGATTTCTTGCGAAGCAATCCCATTAGAAATAGCAAGTTTAAGTCCATCGTAGGCAAGCATCATGCCTTCGGGCAGCTCGCGGTTGACTTCGGCGGCGAGGCCCATACTATGGCTGCAATGAGTGAACCAAGTCTTTCGCGTCCCTACCCTTCGGGCCACGTCGACGGCTTCGTCCAAGGTAAGATGGGAATAATGTTTCTTACGTTGCAGGGCTTCGATGATGAGGTATTCCACTCCTTGAAGCCGCTGTATGATGTCATCAGAAATCTCACTTAAATCGGTGACGTAGGCGAAACTGCCGATACGGAAAGCATAGCTGGTCAGGGTGAAGTGCTTCAACTTGATGGGAATGATATGCAGGTCGCCCAAGTCGAAAGGCGACTCATCGAGGCGATGGATGTCGTAGGTGGGAGCCCCAGGATAGGGATGTTCTTCAAAAGCGTAAGAATATTCGCGCTTGATTTCAGGCAGAGCGGTGTCGGACACATACAGCGGCATGGGGTTTTTATTCATAAAGATGAAAGGCCGCAGATCATCGAGCCCTCCGATATGGTCCTTGTGCTCATGGGTAATCAGCACCGCATCCAAGTGAGTGATGCCCTCACGCAGCATCTGCTGACGGAAGTCGGGGCCGGCATCCACCGCAACCGTCACTTGCGGCGTCTGTATTAATATAGAGGTGCGGAGCCGTTTGTCGCGCGGATCCTTGGAGCGGCACACGGGGCAATTGCAACCGATGACAGGCACTCCCTGTGAGGTTCCGCTACCCAAGACGGTGATAATCATTTTCTTTTGGTTGTCAGGCATAATGTTTTCCATGGGAAAATCAAGATGCAAAATTAGCGTTTTTAGGTAAAATCTCGCGCTGTTTCGTGGAATTTCCCTAATTTTGCGGCATGAATGTCATCAACAAAATCAGAAACAGAGCCTTACGAAAGGCTCTTGACCAGTTTTCGGAAGAGAAGGTGGCAGTGAAACTGCCTAATGCACAAAAAGTTAACTCGATGCTCATCATCATCGACGAGGGTGACAAAGGCATCGTCAAGAATATAGAAAGCAGCGCAAAGGCTTTGTTCGGCACCAACCGGTGCGGATTTATCGTCCTTTGCAGCCAGATGTCGGACACCATCCTCCAGAGCGACTTGTACACCGAAATCACACCCAAGGACTTTGGATTTATGAGCGTGCTGAAGAACGAAAAGCACGAATACATCAAGAAGTGGCCCTTCTGCAACATGATTATCAACATGGCAACGAGGGATACCGACATCAGCGACTACATTTGCACCCTGCCCAAGGCCGACTTCCGCATCAGTTTCAAGCAGACCGAGTTCATCAAGATCTATGACCTGGTGATTGACAACCCCAGAGCCACCGACCCCGTGTCGAATATCCACGTGCTGCACAATTACCTGAAAGTGCTGGCCGGACCTCAAGACTAAAACCCTTATTAACATGAAAAACAACATTTTCAGAGGTACAGGCATCGCGCTCATTACGCCGTTCAACCCCGACAAGTCCGTTGACTTGGCATCGTTGGAACGCATCGTCAATCATGTTATTGACGGTGGCGCCGATTTTTTGGTGGCTCTCGGAACCACTTCGGAAGCCCCTACCCTCACCGCTGTGGAAAAGCGACAAGTGGTAGACACCATATTGACGGCCAATAACGGCAGGCTTCCTGTGCTATTGGGCATGGGCGGCAACAACACACAAGCCGTCATCGAGGCTATCAAGGCACAAGACTTCACCGGCATACACGGTATCCTCAGCGTGGTACCTTACTATAACAAGCCCAACCAACGCGGCATGAAGGCCCACTTTGAGGCTATCGCCGATGCCAGCCCAGTACCCGTAGTGGTTTACAACGTGCCGGGACGTGTGGGTGTCAACCTGCAGGCCGCCACTTGCGTAGAACTGGCCCAACATCCCAACATCATCGCCGTGAAGGAAGCCTCGGGCAACTTGCAGCAGATTATGGAAATCCTTCGCGACAAGCCCGTAGACTTCGATGTGCTGTCAGGTGACGACGGTATCACCCAACCCTTGATGGCCTTAGGTGCCACAGGCGTCATCTCGGTGGCTGCCAATGCCTATATCCAGCCCTTCAGCCGCATGATGAATGCCATGATGGAGGGACATACCGATGAAGCCCTGCGTCTGCATTACGCAATGTTGCGGATGAACCAGCTCATCTTTGCCGACGGCAATCCCGCCGGCATTAAGTGCCTGATGAGCCAGATGGGGCTGTGCCAGAACGTGCTGCGCCTGCCTTTAGTCCCTGTAAATGAGAAAGTAGCCATTGACATCGCTGAAGAATGGAAACATCTGTCCGGATTGCTTCGTTCCCCGCAATGACGCAAAGCGGCAGAAAATCTGAAATGATTAAAACAAACATAAAGCCAAGGTGCCTGAGCCTGTCGAAGGCCCAACCCAAAAAGGAAACAACAAAATAATCATACAATGAAGACCTTACGTTACATCATCACCCTGCTTGCCGCCATCATTTGCGGCAGTGTATATGCCCAGAAAAGTCAGCAGGAGCTGCAACAACTCATGCAGCAGCGCAATGAGTATTATTTCACCTTTACCCTGAACGGCAACGACGACCTCAATGCCATAGCCCATACCCTCTCGGTAGACCGCATTGACGGCAATGTGGTCACGGCCTACGCCAACAACAAGGACTTTGCAAAGTTCCAGGAGTTGGGCTATGAGGTGACCCTGCAAACGCCCCCTTCACTGCTGGAGAAAGTCGCCATGTGGGATGGCAGCAACCGCGCTGAATACGACTGGGACAGCTACCCCACCTACCAAGCCTACGAAGACATGATGTTCCAATTCGCCACCGACCACCCCGAAAAGTGTGAGATTATCACCCTCGGCACCCTGCCTTCGGGACGCAAAATTTTGGTAGCTCACCTCAACGGCAATAGTCGCGTCGGCAAGCCGAAGTTCCTCTACAGCTCCACCATCCACGGTGACGAGACCACAGGCTGGATCATGATGCTCCGCCTCATCGACTACCTCCTTGAGAATCCTGAAGCTCCCGAAGTGCAGACCGTGATGAACAACATCGACCTTTACATTGCCCCCAATACCAACCCTGACGGCACCTACCACGGGGGTAACAACAACGTGAATGGAGCCACCCGTGCCAACGCCAACGGCGTCGACATGAACCGCAACTATGCCGACCCCCACGGTAATCCCCATCCCGACGGAAATCAATACCAGACCGAGACCCAGTGGTTTATGCAGTTTGCTGATGAAAACGCCTTTGTAATGGGTGCCAACTACCACGGTGGTGCAGAGGTGATGAACTATCCTTGGGACAACACCTACTCTCTTCACTCCGACGACGCCTGGTATAAGTTCATCAGCCGCGAATATGCAGACAAGTGCCACGAGTTCAATTCCAATTACATGAGCTACCTCAACAACGGCATCACCAACGGTGCACAGTGGTATATGATCGGCGGAGGTCGCCAGGACTACATGAACGGCTACGCCCAGTGCCGCGAGCTCACCATCGAATGCTCAGACACCAAGCTGCCCAACGGCAGCCAACTGCCCTCCTTCTGGAACTACAACAAAGAGTCCATCTTCCTGTTCATGAACCAATGCCTCTACGGCATCCACGGCGTAGTGACTGACTCCATCACCGGCGAACCACTTGAGGCCACCATCACCATCAGCGGACACGATGACCAATACGCTACCGTGGGGAGCCACCTGCCTGGTGGCGACTTCCATCGCCCCATCAAAGGCGGCACCTGGACAGTCATCGTCAGCAAGGAGGGCTACTGTCCGAAATTCTTCGATGTCACCGTGAATGACTACGAGACCGTCAACCTCAACGTGCAACTCGTCCCCGGTAACTGTATGATGGCCAACTTCAGTGCCTCATCAACTGATGTCAACCTTGGTGGAAATGTCAACTTTACTGACAATTCATTTGGTGACATCGTCTCATGGAGCTGGGTATTTGAAGGCGGCACCCCTGCCACCTCAACACAGCAGAACCCCCAACACATCACTTACAATGAAATTGGTGACTACAGCGTCAGCCTCACCATCACCGACGGTGACGGCAACAGTGAAACCCTCACCCGCGAGGACTACATCCATGTGCGCGAGTCATACAACATGCAGGATGGCACCATCACCACCTGCAATGCCCTTTTCTTTGACAATGGTGGCCCGAACAACAACTACAGCGACCGGAAAGAATACAAGATGACCTTCCTGCCTGCCACAGAAGGCAGTATGCTGGAAGTCGTCTTCGAAGAGTTCTCGTTAGAGAGCGGATACGATTTCCTGGACATCTATGATGGCTCCAACACCAATGCCCCGCATCTCGGACAATACAGCGGCAACAATTCACCTGGAACGATAACTGCTACCAACAGCGAAGGTGCCCTCACTTTCCACTTCACCTCCGACTACGGTGTCAACGAGTCTGGTTGGAGTGCCACCATACGTTGCATCGGCGATGATGCGGTATCCGAAGACTGTTTTGCGGCATCCATCTATCCTAACCCCAACAACGGCAACTTCACCATCCGCGTCACTGGCGAGGCCAACTACCAACTCTTCAACAGCATTGGACAACAAGTCCTGTCAGGCAGCTTCACCAACGAAACACAAATCCAAGGTGACGATTTGGGCCAAGGAATCTATTTCCTGCAGCTCAACAGCGCAAGTGGAAGCAGGGTTGAAAAGCTCGTCATCGAAAAATAAAAACAAAAACAGGCCGTTATTAGGCAAAAATAAGTACTTTTGCAGGCTAAATGAAAAACAGGATTCTGATATTGGCAGTATTAGGCACGATAGTCCTCACCTCGTGCAACGACTTCAACCGTATGATAAAGAGCACAGACAACGAGATGAAGTACGAGGTGGCTATGGACTATTACGACCGGGGTGACTACAACCACGCCTTGCAACTCTTCGACCTGCTGCAAGCCGCCTACCGTAACACCCCGCGCGGCGAAAACATCACCTACCGCACGGCAGAATGCTACTACCGGCAGAACGACTACGATATTGCAGCCTATTACTACAACAAATTCTTCTCGACCTATCCTTTCTCGAAAAACGCTGAGAAGGCTGCCTTCATGAACGCCTATTGCAGCTATATGCTCTCGCCCGAGTCGGGACTGGACCAAACCAACACCCATGCAGCCATCAAACATCTTCAGGCCTTCGCTGAACGCTTCCCGAATAGCGACAGCCTGACCCGCGTCAACCAACTCATTGACAACCTCAACGAGAAATTAGAGGAGAAAGATTATAATATGTGCCGCTTGTTCTACCGCATGGAGAACTATAGCGCGGCCATCACCTCGTTTGAGAACATGTTGAAGAACCACCCCAACACCAAACATCGCGAAGAGATTCTGTTCGACATGGCCTCAACCTATTACGACTATGCCGAGAACAGCGTACCTGAGAAACAAAGGGAACGCTATGAGTCGTGCGTCGAGCAATGCAACACGCTGACCTATCTCTACCCAAACAGTCCCTACGTCAACGATGTGCAGAACATCGCAGCCAAAGCAAGAAAGAAATTAGAAAACATCAAATAAAATGGATTTCAGAAAAATCAAAACCGAAACGACGGTGGTCACCCGTCAGAAAGACCAGTTCTACAAAGGCACCGGCAACATCTACGAAACTGTCGCCATCCTTTCCATCAGGGCCAACCAGATTGCCAAAGAGATGAAAGACGAGCTGAACGAGAAGATAGAATCATTTGCCGCCGCCACCAACGACAGCCTTGAGGAAGTGTTTGAGAACCGCGAGCAAATCGAAATCGCGAAATTCTACGAACGCCTGCCCAAACCCACGCTGATTGCCATCCACGAATTTCTGCACGACCAGATCTACTTCCGCAATCCCGCCAAAGAGAACGAAAACGACTTCTGATGAAAAAGGTGCTGATCATACTCGTTGCCTTCTTCTGCCTCAGCTCCATAGTCCAGGCACAGGAGCTACAATGCGAAGTGAGAGTCAACTCATCGCAAGTGTCGGGTTCCGACAAGACCATCTACCAGAGCCTGCAAACCGCATTGTATGAGTTCATCAACAACACCAAATTCACAGAAATCAACTTCAGACAAAGCGAGAAGATAGAATGCAGCATCCTCATCGACATCACGGCGCGTGAGGGCAACTATTTCAGCGGTGAAATCAACATCGCCCTGCGTCGTCCCGTCTACAAAACCAACTACAACTCGCCTTTGTTCAACTACGTGGACCGCAAGTTCACCTTCGAGTATATGGACGGGCAGACCATCGACTTCAGTCCTACCACCTATATCTCAGACCTGACCAGCACCATCGGCTTCTACGTCTATCTCATGCTCGGCCTTGATTTCGACTCCTTCTCGCCCTTGGGCGGAACGCCTTTCTTTGAAATCTGTGATCAAATCACACAGTCGGCGCCCCAAGATGATGCTCATCCTGGATGGAGCAGCACAGGACGCCAAAACCGTTACGCTCTTATCAACGAAATCATTAATCCCACCTACGAATCGCTTCGGTACTTCCTTTACACCTATCACCGCGAAGGGCTGGATGTCATGTCAGAGAAAACCGATCAAGGAGTAGAAGCCATTCTTGGTTCACTCAGCAACCTGAACAGTGTGTATGAACGCAACTCGATGAGCTATTTCCTGCAACTCATCATCGAAAGCAAACGCGACGAAATCATACAAGTCTTCTCGGAAGGCAACATGAAATTCCGCACCGAAGCAGCCAATATCATGAAGACTATCGACCCGTCACAGTCGTCACGCTATGACGCGATGCTGCAAAACGCGGGCAAGTAATCCTCACCATGCTCACACAACTGCAAATCAGCAACTACGCCTTGATTGACGAACTCTGCGTCCGATTTAAGACTGGGTTCAGCGTCATCACGGGTGAAACTGGGGCCGGCAAGTCTATCCTGCTCGGTGCCTTGGGCTTTGCCACAGGCGACAGAGCTGACACAGGCGTACTCTATGACAAGGAAAAGAAATGCATCGTGGAGGCACAGTTTGAACTGAAAGACGAAACGCTGAAGCCCCTGTTTGAAGCAAACGACCTTGACTTTGAAACCGAGTGCATCTTCCGCCGTGAACTGAGTCCGCAGAAGAAAACCCGTGCCTTCATCAATGACACGCCTGTTTCGCTACAAACAATGAAAGACATCGGAAGCCGTCTTGTCGACATCCATTCCCAACACGACTCGCTCCTGCTCACCGATGCCAACTTCCAACTCAGGCTGCTGGACGACATCGCGCAAAACAACGAGCCGTTGTCGGACTACCAAGCTGAATATGAGAACTATACCACACTGAAGCGGAAGCTCGATGAACTGCAAGACCTTGCCACAAAAAACACTGCTGAAAACGACTACCTGAAGTTCCAGTTAGACGAGCTCGACAAAGCCGACCTGAAAGAAGGTGAATACACCGATTTGGAGCAGACCCTTCATATCATGGAAAATGCCGAGGAAATCAAGGGGCTTTTGGTAACTGCCAACAGCCTATTGGACAACTCGGAAAACGCCATCTTGGGTCAGGTCAACAGCCTTTCCGGCACACTTCAAAAGATTCGGCAACTGTTGCCCGACACCGACACCCTCGTTGAGCGTATTGAGACCCTGAAGGTCGAATTGAAAGACATCGCCTACGACCTACGCCACAAGGAAGATGAGACCCAATTTGACGAAAACGAGCTATTGGTCATGCAGGAACGCTACGACCTGCTCAGCCGTCTGATGATAAAGCACCACGTCAGCGACCTTGAAGCCCTCATCGCCCTGCGCGACAACCTGAAGGAGAAGGTAAACACCTTCGAGAACATCGACGAGGCAGTTGCCAAAACCGAGAAAGAACTCAATAATAGCGAGAAACGCCTCACGTCTTATGCCAAAGTTTTGCACGACAGACGTTGCCAAGCCGCTATAACATTCGGCGAACAGGTAACCACCGAGGTGCGGCAGCTGGCTATGCCCTTTGCTGTGTTCCAAGTACAAGTGGAAGGCACGAAGGCTTTCACAGCCAAGGGCACCGACAGCATACATTTCCTGTTTTCTGCCAACAAGGGCATTGTCCCCGACGACATCAGTCGCGTAGCCTCAGGCGGCGAATTGTCGCGTCTCATGCTCTCCATCAAGAGTGCTGTATCAAACTACAACTACATCCCCACCTTAGTCTTCGACGAAATCGACACGGGCGTTTCAGGCGAGGTGGCAGCAAAGATTGGCAGCATCATGCAACAGATGAGCTTGTCGCTGCAACTCATTTCCATCACCCACCTGCCCCAAGTAGCCAGCCAAGCTGAGCACCATTATTTCATCTACAAAGACCATACAGGACAACGCAGCCAATCGCACATCCGCCTACTGACCCACGAGGAACGTATCAACGAAATTGCCAAGATGCTCAGCAACGACACGGTAACCACCGAAGCCTTGCGGGCTGCTGCGGTGCTGTTAGGGTAAATTTCCTTCCCTCTCCTACCACCTTCGACTCACTTCACAACGAACTTCCGATTCAGTTCGACACCGTCCTCATCGACACAACGGATATGGTAGACACCTTTCTCCACATCAATAGGCATCTGATGATTGAGGCGGGTTTTTCCTAAATACCTGTCGTTCAAATTCCAAAAGATAGTTTTCTGGGGATTACGATGGGCAATTTCAAAAATCACCTGCTGCCTGTCGCCACGAATGCCGATAGGGATACTCACCTGGGCATCCGCCTTGGGATAAACAAAGTCCATCACCTCGTCGGCATGAGCAGTACCACACCCAGGATAGAGAGCCGGCAAAGGGCGGAACAGGGGTGAGTGCTTCTTGTAGAACCACTCTTGAACCGGCGGCAACACATAATACACTTCATAGCACTTCTGGTCAACCGGATAGCAGTCTGGTTTCACCTGATACTGGCGATTTTCATCAAGAAACACCTTTTTATGATATGGGCACACACCCGTTTGGTTCTCCACATTGGGGACTCGTATGGTTTTTGTCGCAGGGCAATACTCTGACTTAGGATAGCCCGACTCGGCACAGACTTCTATTTCAACGCTCTCAGAAGTGTTGGCAGGATAGCGATAGCTGTCGTTCAACTTGTCCACAACATCAAACATAATAGGAGCCGCCACCCCTACTCCCGTCAATCCCGGACGCCCCTCGCCATCAGAGTTTCCTGCCCAAACCCCGACAACATATCGATTGGTCAAGCCCACCGCCCAGGCATCCTTGAAGCCAAAACTCGTGCCTGTTTTCCAAGCCACCTGTTTTGATGATGCGAAACTTCCCCAACCTATCTGATTGGTCGGTCTTGTCAATCCCGTCATCACATTGAATGTCTCAGCAATAGCCTCTGCGGAAAACGGAGTCAACCCATCATCCACCTTGGCATCGTATTTCTCGTTCACATACGAAGCCAGTTTGCATCCCATCTTGGCGTAGGCATTGGAAATATCAAAAAGTGAAGCCTCAGCCCCACCCACAACAAGCGACAAGCCATAATGCTCAGCATCGAAAACAATCCCCCTTAAAGGCAATTGCTTCAGAAGGGCATGAAACCTCGGTTGCCCATACTCACGAAGCAAGTAGACAAATGGCGCATTGAGCGAATTTTGCAACGCCTTGTCTGCCGGGACAGAGCCCCAGTATTCTCCGCTATAGTTCTTCGGCGTAAATCCAGAAAGACTCATCGGAATATCCGGCAGTGCCATCTCAGGCAACAAAGTACCATCATCAAGCATAGAGGCAAAAAGGAAAGGCTTGAGGATACTGCCCGTGGAACGCTGCGCCTTCACCATATCCACCATCCTTGCGTCTTCGGCATCCCAATTGTTACCCACGTAGGCAACTATTTCATCATTCAAATAATCCACCACATACACCGCTGCATTCTCGATGCTGTTCATCGCATTCAACCGATGATGATGCTTCATGATGTCATTAACAGCCTGTTGAAGATTGGCGTCTATAGTAGAGACAATCTGCTCGCCATGATGCCTTTTGTCCATTTCAGCCAGATAATGATATGCCAGCATCGGCATCTCGAAGGGTTTCTCGGGGATGCTTTCCATCATCGCCAGTTCAGCATCTTCCTCCGAGAGTTTCGGAATACCCAAACGTTTAGGGCTATAGTTATGAGTCTGAGGCAAGCGTTGCAACAAACCATTACGTTTCTCTTCCAAACGCTGGCGAGAGCGACCTGGATGAATCATCGCAGGAGCATTTGGCAGCACAGCAAGGGCTGCCGCCTCACCCCACGAAAGCTCGTCAGGCGTGGTATGGAAATAGCGCCAAGCTGCCGCGTCAATGCCCACCACATTACCACCAAAAGGGGCATTGGCTGCATACATGTCAAGTATGGTCTTCTTGGAATAACGCAACTCCAAACGCATGGCAAGGACAACCTCGAGCAGCTTCTCGCCGTAGGTTCGAGGTGGATTATCACGCGACAGACGCACCACCTGCATTGAAAGGGTGCTGCCTCCACGAACCACTTCCCCTGCTTTACGGTTGTCAATGAAAGACTTCACAAACGAAACAGGATTGAACCCTGGATGCAGAAAGAACCAACGGTCTTCATACTCCATGAGACAAGCCACATATTTCGGAGAATAGTTGTTGGAGGCTGGAAAGCGCCATTGACCATCATCGGCAATCTTTGCTCCCAATAATTCCCCGTCACGAGCTGTAAGCACGGTGGAATACGGCTTGTCAAATCGAGGTACCGGCACACATAGAAAGGCAACAAAAAAGCACGCTATCAACACAAGGATGATTTTCCTTTTTCTATGCCTTTTGAACTCTATCATTTGACTTCAAAATGCGGTATCGGTAGCAGTTTGAACAGGTTTTTCGCATGCTTGTCATCGATGCGGGCCTTGGTTTCCGGGTCATCGCATTGACCGGTACGGATGTAACGATCCAAAACAGCGTAGGTAAAGCCCAGGTTATCCTCGTCGCTCTTGTTGGTCAGGCCATCGGAAGGGGTTTTCTCCACCAATTCTATCGGCAGTCCCAATTCCCTTCCTATTGCCTTTACTTCCTGAACGGTGAGCCCTCCCAAAGGTGAGAAGTCGCCAGCAGCATCACCATAACGGGTGGAATAGCCCACCCAGTCTTCAGAGAGGTTACAGGTATTGGCCACACGTCCGTTCATCGACTGAGAGACAGCATACAAAGTCGACATTCGAAGACGGGGAGGCAGATTGATGACGGTCTGACGGGCGACCTCTGCCCCCAATGTGCCCAACTGTTCACCCACAGCAGCAATAAGCGTATTATAGGTGTCGCCGATATTGACACAACAATGCCGAATGCCCAGATGATGGATGAGTTTCATGCTATCATCGATGTCGGGTTGCACGCCATTAGGCATCGTGACACCGATTACACGATCTGTGCCAAGTGCCTCGGCACAGAGGCCAGCCACCACACTACTGTCCTTGCCACCCGAAATGCCAACGACGGCATTACAGCCTTTCCCGTTCTCCTCAAACCAGTCTCTAATCCATTGAACCACTTGGTCCTTTACTTGTTTTGCATTGAAAGAATATTCCATATCGATTGCTTTTGATTTTGTGTTTATTTGTTGCAAATATATTCATTTTTGGTGAATGCTAAATGTATTTGCACCATTTTTGCTATTTTTGCACCAAATAATAGCCAAACATTCATCCTAATCCGATAGAAACATGCTACAGAAACTCAAACAATTCAAAATAAAGCACCCCTTCACCGCGCTGATGCTTGTCGCCATTACCGTGCGGGTGCTTGTTGTCATCTTCATGCCAGGTTTTGGCTCCAACCGTGCGTTGCAACACCCAACACTATTCATCGGTTTCCTGGACAGGATGAAAACACTATTGGGCATTGGCGAAACACAAGGGATGATGCTACTCAGCCGCTGTCTCTATGCCGCTGTGTCATTGTTCACTGTTTCCATGATTTACCGCATCTGTGACTTAACCTCCAACAAACAGAGTGCTTGGTTATTGGCCCTCATTCCTGCTTTCAGCATCATCATGCCTTCGTTCGGCATCATAGAGAACGCCAGTGCCTTCCTCGGATTGCCTTTTATGCTGTATGGAGCCAATGTCGTCCTGCGGCAAGAGGTATTACGACAAAACAACCGCCCTGATAACGTCCATCGCACCTCTTTCTTTATTGCGGGAATCATGCTCGGATTGGGCGTCTGTTTCTGGTTCGAAAGTGTCTTTGTCGTATTCAGTATCCTGTTGATTCTCGTTCTTGAGCGCAACTACAAAGGAGCTTTGCTGACCCTTGCCGGAGCCGCAGCCTCCTTCGTCGCCTTAGGACTACTACTTTGGATTCTGAAGGTCAACCCGTTAAAGTATATTGTTCTGTAGAATAGCTGCTATCATGACCCAAGAACAAGCCCAGCAACGCATTGCCGTTCTCAGCGAAGAGCTTGAACAGCACAATTATAACTACTATATTCTCGCCAAACCCACCATCAGCGACTACGAGTTTGACATGAAACTCGAAGAGCTGGCACGACTGGAGAAAGAATACCCTGAGTTACTTTCCCCTTCCTCTCCCACCCAACGTGTAGGAGGCGGTGTGACTAAAGAGTTCAAGAGCGTTCAGCACCGCTATCCCATGCTGTCATTGGCTAACAGTTACAGCCGCGAAGAAATTGCGGACTTCATCAGCCGCATTAAAAAGACTATCGATGAAGAAGTTGAGTTTTGTTGTGAGTTGAAGTTTGACGGTCTGAGCATCAGCCTGCAATATGAAAATGGTGTGCTGGTTCGCGCCGTAACCCGAGGCGACGGCACCCAAGGTGACGACGTTACCACCAACGTGAAGACCATTCACACCGTGCCGCTGAAACTACACGGCGACTATCCTGAGTTCTTCGAGATGCGAGGCGAAATCGTGATGCCTTTCGAGAGTTTCAACCGCTTGAATAAAGCCCGCGCTGAAGCTGGCGACGACCTGTTTGCCAACCCGCGCAATGCTGCCGCTGGAACACTTAAATTACAAGATTCCAAAGAAGTAGCCCGACGCAGGCTCGACAACTACTGCTACTATATGATGATGGACGATTTGGAAGACCGTTACCAAACGCATTACCAAAGCCTGCAAGCCGCCAAGAAATGGGGGTTCAACATTTCCAACTTTATGGCCCTTTGCAAAACCATTGACGAAATCTTTGAGTTTATCGACTATTGGGATGTAAAACGTCATGAACTACCTTTCGCCATCGATGGCATCGTGCTGAAAGTCAATAGTTATACCCAACAGCAGGTCTTAGGCTTCACTGCCAAGTCACCGAAATGGGCCATTGCCTATAAATTCAAAGCGGAGGAAGTGGAGACGGAATTGCTGAGTGTGGATTTCCAAGTGGGACGACACGGGACAATCACCCCTGTAGCGAATCTGGCTCCCGTGCAACTGGCCGGCACCACTGTGAAACGAGCTACCTTAAACAATGAGGACTTCATCCGCCAGTTCGACCTGCATTACGGTGATACCGTCACTGTAGTAAAAGGCGGCGAGATCATCCCGAAAATCATCGGCGTGAACTTGGATAAACGCCAAGCGGGTGCATTGCCTGTCGAGTTTGTAAAGACATGTCCAATATGCGGCACGCCACTGGTCCAAAACGAAGGCGAAGCAGCCTGGTATTGTCCAAACAGTTCAGGGTGTTCGCCCCAAATCCGAGGTCGCATTGAGCACTTCATCGGACGCAAAGCCATGAATATCGAGAGCCTCGGCGAAGGCAAAGTGGAACTGCTGTATGAGGAGGGCCTTGTCCGCAATGTCGCCGATTTGTATGACCTCACTTACGAAAAGCTCTTCGGTTTGGAGAAAGTCATCACTATCGAAGACGAGTTCAGCCTGGTGCCTGTAGCCACACGCAAGGTCAGTTTCAAGGAAAAGACGGCGCAGAATATTCTGGATGCGTTGGAGAAATCGAAGTCGGTGCCCTTCGAAAGGGTTCTGTTTGCTTTGGGCATTAAGTTCGTGGGCGAGTCGGTAGCCAAATTATTGGCAAAAGCCCTTCACGACATCGATCATATCATCGGAGCCAGCGTTGACGAAATGACTGAAATCAATGAGATTGGCGAGAAGATTGCCCTCTCTGTCAGAAACTTTTTTGATGACGAGCGCAACATTGACATCGTCAATCGACTAAAACATGCGGGATTGCAATTTGCCATGATTGAACAAGCCACTTCCGACAAGGAACAAGTGTTGGCAGGAAAGACTTTCGTGGTAAGTGGCGTGTTTACTAATTATTCCCGCGATGGCATCAAGGAAACCATCGAAGCCTACGGCGGCAAAAATGTCGGCAGCATTTCCGGCAAGACGGACTATGTGTTAGCTGGCGACAAAATGGGGCCTGAGAAACGCAAAAAAGCCGAATCTTTGGGTATTCCCATCATCACCGAAGCCGAGTTTGACGCGATGATTGGCGTGAAACGAGAAAATGCTGCGACAGGTTTATTATTCTAATAAGAAATTTACTACCTTTGCGCCGCAATTATTGAATCTTGAATTCTACATCTTAAATACTTAAATATCATGTTAATAGAAAAAATCGTTGCCCGTGAGATTTTAGACTCACGTGGAAACCCCACGGTTGAAGTGGATGTAACATTGGAATGTGGTGTCAAGGGTCGTGCCTCGGTGCCTTCAGGTGCCTCTACTGGCGAACACGAAGCCCTCGAACTGAGAGACGGAGACAAGAATCGCTATGGTGGCAAAGGCACGCTGACTGCTGTTGACAACGTCAACAAGATTATCGCTCCTGAAATCATTGGTATGTCGGCTCTTGACCAACGCGCCATCGACCAAAAGATGCTGAAACTGGACGGTACCAAGACGAAGTCGAAACTCGGTGCTAATGCCATCCTTGGTGTCTCTTTGGCCGTTGCCAAAGCTGCTGCCAACTATCTTGACATCCCGCTCTACCGTTACATTGGTGGCACTAACACCTATACGCTGCCTGTCCCAATGATGAACATCATCAACGGCGGTTCGCACAGCGATGCTCCTATCGCATTCCAGGAGTTCATGATTCGTCCTGTGGGTGCTCCCAACTTCCGCGAAGGTCTTCGTATGGGTGCTGAGGTGTTCCACACGCTTGCCAAGCTGCTCAAGAAACGTGGACTCTCCACAGCCGTCGGCGATGAAGGAGGCTTTGCCCCTAAACTCGAAGATACTGAAGATGCCCTGAGCATCATCTGTGAAGCCATCAAGGCTGCCGGCTATGAGCCTGGCAAGGATGTGAAGATTGCTTTGGACTGCGCCGCCTCTGAATTTGCTTATAATGTAGACGGCAAGTGGTTCTATGACTATCGTGAGCTGAAGAATGGTACAAAGAAAGACCCGAACGGCAAGCGCCTCAGCTCAGACGAGCAGGTGGACTTCCTTGCAGAACTCATCCAGAAGTACCCCATTGACTCCATCGAAGACGGTATGGGCGAAGAAGACTGGGAAGGATGGAAGAAACTCACCGACCGCATCGGTAACTGCTGCCAACTTGTCGGCGACGACCTCTTTGTCACCAATGTGGAGTTCCTCTCCAGAGGCATCAAGGAAGGTTGCGCCAACTCTATATTAATTAAGGTGAACCAAATCGGCTCGTTGAGCGAGACCCTGGATGCCATTGAGATGGCCCACCGTCACGGCTACACTACCGTCACCAGCCACCGCTCAGGTGAGACCGAAGACGCTACTATCGCCGACATAGCCGTAGCCACCAACAGCGGACAAATTAAGACCGGTTCGTTAAGCCGTTCCGACCGCATGGCCAAGTACAATCAACTCCTCCGCATCGAGGAAGAGCTGGGCGAACTGGCTGTCTATGGTTACGAGAAGCTGAAGTAAGCCACGTTTGCAAATTTTTTCTTCAAAAAACACCCGTTAACGGAAAAAGTCGTATCTTTGCAGCCCGTTTTGAACAACAAATTTAGTGTAAAAAGAAGAGAATTATGTATTTAACTGCAGAAAAGAAATCAGAGATTTTCAGCCAATACGGCAAGAACGCTGCCGATACTGGTTCAGCAGAAGGCCAAATCGCTTTGTTCACCTACAGAATTAAGCATTTGACAGAGCAAACGAAAGTCCATCACAAGGATGTGGCGGCCAAACGTGCGTTGGTTGGCTTGGTAGGTAAGAGAAGAAAACTTCTCGATTATTTGAAGAGAACCGACATCGAAAGATACCGTAACATCATTAAGGAATTGGGCATCAGAAAGTAATCCTTTCGCCCGCCTTAAGCGGAACGCAAGAAAAAGGCAATACACATTGCCTTTTTTTTGCTATTTATTACA
>CAMYYB010000045.1 GCA_947303335.1 uncultured Bacteroidales bacterium
AAATCTCGCTATGTTATTCTTTTTCAGTAAATTATTTTATTTCGAACTCACGTTACATTAATAATTGTTCGTTTTCAATTGTTCCAAACCTTTCTGCAGCTTGTCTTCACTAAGGCTAATATACCCTTCTGGCCAATTGTACTGCTGGCCTTCGGTGAGTACAAACTCCAAAAACTCCACCACAACAGGATTTGTAGGCACACCATGACTCACCAAATAAAGATCACGGGCGGGCGGCGAAGGATACTTGTTGTCGGCAACAGCGGTGATGAAGTCGTATTTGGTGTCATAGAAATATTCATCAGCATCAATGGTGCCATCGCTATTGATGTCAATCGGGCAAATCAACAATCCATGGCAGGGTTTATGGCTCTTTTCATCGTAGGCATAGTCGATATTGTTGAATCCTATACCCAGTTTGTCGGCCTTGATAACAGTGGCCAGCCCTGGGTCGCCATTCACTGCCGATCCCCAAGGGTCATGCCGCCTCATTCCTATCGTATAGAGGATTGAGGATAATCTCGATTTGGCCGTGCTCTTCAAGTCTTCCTGTTTCTTTCCCATCCATAGTGCAAAAGTTTCGGCTGCACCACAAGCATCGGAACGGGTATAAACATGTATCGGGGTATTGTTGTCGGTGCCAAGCACCTGTCCCCAAGTGGTGTATTCACCAGTAATCCAAATCTTGGTGGCGGTTTCTTTGGAGATACCATGTTGTACCAACTCCTGTGCCAACGAATTCTTGGCATTGAACGTGACGACCACAGCATCTTTGGCGCAGGCAAACGGCAATGCGCCCTCCTCTAACTCAAGGCCATGTATCTCGCGCGACACCATTGCCAGATCCACTGCATCGGACAGCACATCGAGCATACCCTTTCCAGCACCGCCTGCCGACAAGTCGACATGCACACCCGGATGGAGTTTCTGAAACTCCTTCGACCACTTGACGGCCAGAGGATACAACGCAAAAGCACCTGAAATGGTAATATTGCCGCTAAGTTCTCCATCGACATTTTTTGCAGCTTTACGGTCACCCCCATCGCAGGAGGCCAGTGGGAATAACAGGCCACCACATATTATAAGGCAAACCATGATTTTCAAAACGGATAAAGTTGTTCTTTTCATAGGAAACATCTTTGGAACATAGAACGAACGATACACAGTTAAACTGACGGTGCGTAATAGTAGCGTTTGCCCGGGAAGAACTTCGAGACTTTCTTGCAATAGTCAGCATATTCGGGATATTTCGATAAGCTAATCTCTTCAGCGAAGGCACTGCTGCCGAGGAAGAGAACAATCAGAAGCAAGGCTCCGATAATGCTCCAATTGACAATACCGATGCCTCCACCGATGGTGAAGAGGTAGAAACAGCACCAAATGGACTGCTCGGCAAAATAGTTGGGATGACGGCTGACGCCCCATAGTCCGATGGTATTGAACCCTTTGTTGTACGGTGACGGGAGATCCTCCAGTTTTTTTCCTTCACGAAGCATCTTCCATTTCTTGGACTGGAACGCCCACTGTTGTTCATCGGCAATGGTCTCGTAAACGATGAAGCCCAACATCAGTGCCGCGGCAACGACATCCATCCAGCCGAAAGAAACATCGACATTCATCAGTACCAAGGCCGGGAAGGTAGTCATCAGCACCAAGGTGTTTTGATAAATGCAGATAAAGAAAAAATTGAAAACCATCCACTTCCAATGTGGCTGGAATTCCTTCTTGGCACGGAGCACTTTCCAACGGTAATCCTCCTCTCCTTCCCAAAACTTGAGTTTATAGGCTCCCTTTCGGGCAAAATTGAAGGTGAGTCGCAAGCCCCATAAGGTAACCAGACAGGCCATCACCACAAGCCGGGGACTCATGCCTCCTTTTGCGGCAATAATCCAAGTGTAGGCAATGGGCAGAAGGCTCCAAAGTTTGTCCATCTGGCTGTTGTTAGTAGTGGCTTCGCCCACGATGAAGCAGAACAAGGCACTGCAGCCGGTAATGATGGACAACAGTTTCAACACTTCCAATTGGGAAGCATCCAGTGCAGGACCGACAAAAATGTACAAGAGTGGACAGGCAATAAGGGAAATGCCAATGAGGGTTCCAACAAGTTTAATGTTCATAGGATTATTATTTCGCGGCAAAAGTACGGGTTTTTCGTGATTTTACCTTGGAAAATTATTCCACAACGAACTTGACCGTTTCAAGAAGATTCTCGCCTTTGATTTGCAACACATAGAGTCCTCTCCCCAATTCAGTAACGGGCATGGTTCCACATGAGGAACCCTCACCCACCTTCTGTCCCAAAACATTGAAAATGGAATAATCCACCCTTTCGCAAGGAAGGTTCTTCAGATAGAGGACATCGGAAACGGGATTGGGATAGACCTCAAGCGACTTTTGTCCTGAGGCTTCATGAACAGCCAAAGGGCCATTTGTAGGAATGATATTCAAGATAATGCCTTCCATCTTGGTCATCCCAGAATAAAAATTTGGGTCGGGGATGTCATACCAGTTGTCCAAAGTTCCACCATAGCCGAAGTTGATATGGAACTTGCCATCCGTTTCACGATAGCCATCAACCACAGCGTTATGTCCGACCGTTCCCGCAGGATTCTCTACCGCCAGATGGGCTGGATATCCGGCTTGCAAATTAGAAATCAAGGTGGCATACATCAAAGAATCGGGGGCGCGAAACAGCACACAGTCCGTAAAGCCAAAACGTTGGTAAGCCTCGAATGCCTGATCCACATAATAGGTACCGGAACCTTCCGAAGTATAGACCTGTGTGAGGGCCGTGCCGCAAGCAAAAACCAAGGCGGCTGCCAACTCTTCGGAAAGTACCTCACCACGCTGGAAGGTAGCGTCAATGGAATCCAACATCACATTCAACTGTGGAAATGACGGAAATTTCAACGCTCCCCAGTCGTCATCAATAGTGTAATTGCGTCCAGCGTAATTATGGTAATAGTCATCACCGTCGTCAAAGCGGGTGTCCTGTGTCGTACGCAAATAATTGATAATCTGTCCCATGGCGACGGCAGGACATCCGGCATAACTGTACGAGTTGCCATTAACAGGGTCTCTTGGGCAAAGTTGATTGTACGGATAATTCTGCGTCCAGTGCGAACCAAGAAAGCCATCCGCGCGAAGTGAAGGAGCAGTTGCATTCGGGATTTCCACAGTTTTAAGCGGTGGAAGCTGTGCCCATCCAGTCAAAGGGACAAGCAAGAGTAATAAAGAAAGAAATCTCGACATTGTATTCATATTTGATTAACACCGCAAAACTAATACATTTTCAGTTGCAAACGTATATTGGAAATGCAATGTTCTCCTTTTTGTCCAAATAGTTTTTTTTCGGAACGGATATTACACTAATTTTGCAGCCAATTTATATGGACAAACAATAAAGTGAAAACAGAGATACAACCTCAAGAAACCAGCCGTGCGGAAGCCTTCCGTCTGTGGATGTCGTCACCCATGCCAATGGTAACATTAGTGAAGACGATGAATGTTCGTCGATTGGTGAAAGTCAGCCGAAAGAGTGGCATCAAGTTTACCACGCTAATGTGTTGGTGCATAGGCAAGGCAGCGAACCAATTGGAGGAGTTCTTTACGCTTCCCGAAGGTGGCCGGCTGTTCCGCTATGATAGGCTCGCTATCAACGTCATCGTGACCAACAGCAAAGGAGGCATCAATTCTTGTGACATTCCTTTCTCTGAAGACTTGCAACAGTTCAACCACGATTATTTGGAACTGACTGCAACCGCAGCAAACGAATGCAAGAGCTCTTTTCTCGAAGACCACATGGTTATCGGCACCTCTGCCATGATACAAACGGAATTGGACTGCATCGTCAACCAATACACTGACCAATTTTGCAATCCCATGGTCATGTGGGGGAAATACCGCAAATCCATGTTTAAGACCACTTTGTCCGTCAGTTTCCAATTCCATCATGTGCAGATGGACGGTGCCCACGCAGCCCGTTTTTTAGAAGGGTTGTTTAGAGAATTACAAATTTGATGCTTTTGCCTTGTTTCATTATGCATAAAATGAAAATTGAAGGCTATATTTTTATATTTTTGCGCCAAATTTTATTTGCTATGAAAAAAGTACTATTATTTGTGACAGCATTGCTGCTGTTGATGGCTCCCATGGGAGCAAAAGCCCAACAGGGTATTCAAAACTATGTTTCCGCCTCAGGATATATAATCTTCAATGCCCCGTTCTGCAACACGGGTACCGACGGCTATGCCTTCGATTTCGAGAACGACTATGTGGAGGGCCGTTTGGTTGATTGGACCGCCATCGATGCTGACGGTGACACATACAACTGGACGCTCTCACCTATCGGCGAGGGATATGGCCGCAATGGCTCAAACGGTGTAGTGATGTCATATTCCTACAGCAACTACTCCGGTGCACTCAACCCTGACAACTATCTGGTGTCACCAAAACTGGCGATTACGGCCAACAATCATTATGTGACGTTCTTCGCCTCCGCTTTGGACGAAGCTTATCCTGCCGACCACTTTGGACTGGCAGTCTCGACCACAGGAACCAATGCAGCGGATTTCACCATACTTCAAGAGTGGACCATGACAGCAAAACAAGGGGGCTGGCATGAATACGCTGTCGACCTGAGCAACTACGTCGGTCATGAGGTCTACATCGCCATCAGGCATTTCAACAGTCAGGACAACTTCTGCCTTTGCGTCGATGAGATTTTAGTGGGGCCGCAGGCTCACGACCCATTGGTCAGCTGTAGTATTGCTCTTGACGGCACTACAGTAGCCAACAATGTTACGGGGACGCAGTATCTTCTGGACACCGAAGGATTTGCAAACAACTCTGCTCACACCACCACGATTACTGCCACCTATCAGTCGGGGGCCACTTTGACCAAGTCAACGGACTGGGTTTTCCGTTCGGCTGACAATTTCCAGGGTTCACCCACAGGCCTCCAAGCCACCGGCGACGGGACTGCCGTCACTCTCAACTGGACGCTCCCGATGATGACTTCATCTTACGCCGTTGATGAACTATATTATGACTTTGCCGACAGCACCTTCTCCGACCTCACGCTAATTGACGCCAATAATGACGGCTATAATTTCAGGATTTATCCTTACGGCGGTTACGGTAGCGGCATGTGCCTCAAGTCGGATTCATGGATGGCGGGCAACATCGGTAATTTGAATCCAGATAATTTGTTGGTTCTGCCCCGTGTTACCGCAACTGAAAACACGGTGTTTTCTTTCATGGCCGTTGACAGCGACATGCCGGGCATCGCCCCTGACCCCGAGCATTTCGGCGTTGCCGTGTCTACTTCAGGCAACACCAACGCTTCCGACTTCACTATGGTACAAGAGTGGAACAGCACCGGCACATATACGGAATACAGTGTTGACCTTTCGGCCTACGCCGGACAGCAAATCTATGTGGCCATCCGCCACTTCAATACTACGGGCGAGTGTTATTACCTTTATGTGGATGATGTTAGAATCACTGGCGTGGAGGCCGAAATCATCCGTCCCGCCAAGGGTGCTCTTGTGTATGCCAACGGCGAGCTTATCGCGATGCTGAATCATGGTGAGACAAGCTTTACACATAATGTAAACCGTTACGATATCGACTATTGTATCCGTGTAATTCAAGAAGGCAGCAAGGACGACGGCACCTATTATGCACTTGCAACACCTCAGTGTGCCAATGCTGAAGTGGAATGTGCAACGGCAAAGAACCTGTCGGCGGATTGGGACGGCCAAAAGGTGAGCCTTTCATGGGAACGCGACTTCTACATTGATTTCGAGGACGATCCACAAGGTTGGTCTCTGCTTGATGCCGATGGTGACGGTTATTCATTCGGCATTTACATGGGCGGTGGCATGAATCCTGATGGCAGCGTCAACACCAACAACACCAACGCTTGCCTGAGTTCGTTCTCCTTTATGAACGGAATCGGCGACCTGAATCCTGACAACTATGCATTCATGCCTAAGGTGAAAGTCCTTCCCAATGCAAGCATCGAGTTCTATGCTTCAGGCTATGATCCGAGTTACCCGAATGAACCTATCGCCGTTTCGGTAGCCTCTGCTGATGGCCTGAACATCACCGATGTGCAGTCGTTTGTGACATCGTATCCTTACCAGCGTTACTCGGTCGACCTTTCGGTTTACGCCGGACAGGAAGTGTTCCTCGGATTCCATCACAGATCCAACGTAAGTGCATATGCAGTGGTTATCGACAACATCACGGTGACCAACGCTGTTTGGGCGGGGTCAGCCAGCGAAACTCTTCATTACCACGTCTATCGCTCGTTTGATGACACCAACTACAACTTAATCGGCTATGCCGATGGTGATGCTGTCAGCTACGATGACAACGACATCCAGTCGGTTAACTGCTATTATAAGGTGACAGCGGTCAACACGATGCCCGGCAATGAAACGTGTGAGTCGGCTCCCACAATGGCTGCTGACGGCATTCATGATTACGTCACGGTGATTACCGACGGCTTAGATGAGTCAAGTACCGGCACCAAAGTCTATCCTAACCCGACCAATGGTCAAATCACCATAGAGGCCGATGGCATAAGTCGGGTAACGGTAATGAATGCTTTAGGACAAATCGTTTACGATGCCCCAACCGATGCTAACCAAACGGTACTCAACCTGTCGCAACACGGCACCGGAATGTATCTGATTCGCATCAGCTCTGAAAAAGGCATGAGCGTGAAACGGGTCTCAGTGGTGAAATAAAGAGCAAGCCATCTTGGATTTGCACCTCGGGCTATACTGGCGCACTATTCCTTCACAAATCTTTCTGTGACGCCATTGGCTTTAATGGCATAAATGCCAGAAGCCAGGTCGCCCACATTGATTTTGCCCTCATAACGTTCCTGCCTCACCAAGCGGCCTGTCATGTCGAAAACGCTAACAGAGGTGCCATCCGTGACATCTAAGTAAAGGAAGTTAACCACGGGATTGGGCCAGAGTGTGACACTTGACAATGTCTGCTCAGAAATGCCAATGGTTGGATCTGTCACATAATAATTGATGGTCGATGCCAAAAATTTACCTAAAGCAATAACATAGCCTTGGGCTAACGGGGAAGCGTCTCCATCATAATAGACCATTGTCTCGTCAGTAAAGCAATACCCCTCTTCTGGTGAGATGGTTAGCATCATGAAATACGAATACTCTTCATTGTTGAACACATCCTCTTCGGCAAGAGATCCATTGCTTGTGCCATCCGACCAAAGCCAATCTATGGCATCAATGGAATAATGGGCATCTGCGGCCACTTCCAAATCAAAATCGGGATGCGCTCCCCATGCAGGCTCCGTGAAGCCTTCAACATAGATTTCATCGATGACTTCAGGCTGAGGCGGTGTCGGTTGCGGCACCATGAACAAACCCGCAAGTTGGGTTCCTTGGCCAATCTCGCCAAGCAAGGTCACCGTCCCTGTTTCTGTATTCACTTGGTACAGTCCATGGTCATTCGTAGTGGCAAACTGTGCCCAGTAAAGCTCGCCTGTGTCAAGGTCAAAAGCCATACTTTGCGTGTACCATACTTCTTTGCCTGTTGGCCCAACCAAAGTAGTGGCGGCATTGTTGAGATCTATCTCGTACAAGTTACCGCCCTCGTAAGCAACGCCATAGGCCTGCCCTTGATTATTGATGGCAAGCGTCCACATCCTCACATTAAAACTACCGACGACTTCAACTTCTGAAGGTGTGGCGAGATTAGAGCGCTTCAGGTATGAATTGTACTGACTGTCTTGACACAAATAATACATCATCCCGTCAATGGGATTGTACGACATATCGATATACAAGTTGTATTGTTCCAATGCCGGCACGATGGTCTCATAATCCCCGACGGTTTGTGTTTCCTCATTAAAAGGTGCTTTACAAAGGCTTCTGGTATTGGTGACAAACCATACATACCCATCCAGACAGGTGGCAGCCCAAATCGCTGGGAGTGTTTCTGACACTGCCTGTACAGCATTGGGGTTCTGTGTATTAAAACTGACAAAATGGTTCTGCCAATTTGCCCCGTTTGAAGTGTACAAGGCATAGCCACACCATTGAGCGGCAGAAGCGTTAGCCATTCCGAAAACAGCCGTAAACGCAACGGTCATCCATAATAGCAAAGTTTTTTTCATAGTGATTGATGTTAATATACGTACCCATGATGGTCTTGATTTTACTGCAAAAGTAGCATTTTTTCATGAATCAACGTTTACTTGACCAAACTATTGGAACAGTTGCGGAGTTTTAAACAAAGAACAAACACACTCCAATAACACTGATGATGGCTCCCAAAACTTCACGCAGCGTCACTTTTTGATGGAATAAGAGAGCTGCTGGAGCGATAATGAGGATGGGCGTGAGGGCAAAGAGCGTTTGGGCAATGCCTGCCGAAGTGAATTGCGTGGCCAATAGCGATGCGCTGACTCCGATGAAAGGCCCGAATACAGTGGATGCCAGCACACACCACATGGCTTTGCGGTCGTTCACGGCATGATGCAATTGAGCCAATCCGTCTTTGTTGAACAATACCAACGCCAAGAAAAAGCCTACCAGTCCGATGTAAGCACGGATAGTGGTGGCTGCAAACGACATGCTGACACTGACTGGAAGCGGCAACACAGCATTGGTGAAAACTGAATCACCAGAGATGCCTGCTGCAGTGAGCGCCTCATCATAATGCGTCAACCCTACCTTGCTGAGCACCAAGCCGAAACCTTGGCAAATGCCAGCCATCGCCGCGAAGAAAATACCTTTAGGCGGTAGTTTGAAACTAAGGGTATGATGTTTGGAATCGTCGCTTTTTGACAAGATGGACAACGCAATACCACTCAAAGTGATGACCATGCCGAGGATGGCAACAGGACGCATCTGTTCACCGAGGAGCAGGCGGCCAGTGAGTGCCGCCGTGGGAGCCGAAAGGGTCATGAAAAGCTGGCCAAACCGGGAACCAATGTGGATATAACCTTGCATCAGGCAGTAGTCACCTATGACGTAGCCCACCACGCCCGAAAGCAGCAGCCATATCCAAGTGCTACCGTCGGCATAGCGCGGATACGGCACACCCATCACTAACCAAAGCGTTACGGTGAGCAACAACAGCGACATCGTCATGCGGATGGTGTTGAACGGCAGCGAACCCATGCGTTTTGAGCCCACTTCCGCAAACAACGCGGTAGCAGTCCACGAGAGGGCCACGCCTAATGAAACCAGTTCTCCGACAAACATATTCAGAAAAATCGCGGCAAAAATAGGAAAATTTTAGGAAGAAAGTACAAGCGGCAAGACAGCATTGGGAAAAAAGAGAATCCGCAACTCAGGCGAAAGCTTGTGTTGCGGATTTTTTTCTTATTTTTGCGCCAAACTTTACCATTATGGCCAATCCCACCACAAAACAGGAGCTGCTGGCAGCCATGACTGACGGCTATGCACAGCTGAACGAACAAATCGCCAAGATGAGCGAGGAGGAACTTGCTGCGCCTTTCACCTTTGTTGCCGACCCGAAAAAATGCGGGGTACGCTGGCAGAACGACCGCTGTCTCCGCGATCTTCTGATACACCTCCACGAATGGCAACTGCTGATGAACACTTTCGTACAGAATATCCGCGAAGGCCATCCGAAGGACTATCTTCCTGACGAATACCGCAAAAACTATCACGAAATGGACAGGATGCTTGTAGAGAAGCATCAAAGCACCACATTGGAACAAGCCAAAGGCCTGTTGCAGCAGAGCCATGAGGAAATGCTTTGCCTCGCCGATAGCTTTTCGGAGGAGGAACTCTTCACCAAAGGCTATTACAAAGTAACCTATACCACCAGCATGGCGGCTTATTTCCTTAGCGTCGTTCCCTACGGGCAAGCAGTAAAGATACTGAAGACGCATCAGAAAAGCATGAAGAAATGAAAAAAGCCAATATCATCCTGTTCATGTTCATTGCCTGCTTCATGGCATCTTGCGGCAATTCCAACACAAGGTATGTCAAGAAAGCCGTCCGCATTATGGACAAAAACGGCATCTATGCTCAAAGCCCCGAATGGGAGCAAGCCAAGTCGGCGGCACTGGCAGCATCTCCTTCAACCCTGAAGGAAGCGCAGAAAATTGTTGTTCAAGCTGGCAAGGTGGCTGGAGGCAAGCATACTTTCCTGTTAACCGCTGATGAAGTGACGGAAAATGACACCGCTGCTTGGGAGATGCCAACGGTTGAACTCTTGGAAGAAGGTATCGCTGTCATCAAATTACCGCCTTTCTCAGGCAACGAGGAAGAAGGGATAAAGTACGCCAACATGGTGTTGGATGCCCTTCCCGATATGATAAAAGGCACCATAATCGACTTACGAGGTAACCGAGGAGGCAACATGTATCCGATGATTGCCGCAGTGCATCGTTTTTTGCCCAATGACATCATCTTGCAATTGCGAACGCGCAGATACAACATGGAAATTAACGTTGACTATGCGACAAGAGTAGCCAAAGTGGAACGACAATCACCTATTGATTGTCCTGTGGCACTCTTGACCGACGGGGGGACGGGCAGTTCGGGCGAAGCCGTCTTGCTTTGCTTCCGTGGATTGGAAAACACACGGACATTCGGCTCTCCCACCGCAGGTTACGCCTCATGCAACCAACCATACAGACTCCCTGACGGCTCACAACTTGTACTCACCACAGGGACTGATGTCGCCCGAACTGGCGAAGAATTTTGCGACGACCCTATCCAGCCCGACATGCTGACTGAAACACCTCTTGAGGATGCATTGGAATGGCTCAACAAAATGAGGTCGGGATTTGTCATTATCAACGACAGTATCAAAGTGCATTATAAGATTTGGAACCCGTCTGCCGAACAGGAGGCAAAGACCCTTTGCTTCGTCCACGGGTTCGGGTGCGACATGAACACATGGGAAAAGCAGTTTGAGGCTTTTCGCGATGAGGATATACAACTCGTGTTCATCGACCTGCCCGGCTTCGGATTGAGCGATAAGCCGAGGGTGGACTACACTTTCGATTTCTTCGCCCATGCCATCGACGAGGTATTGAATGCGAACAAAATCAAGGATGCCGTCTTTGTGGGACACAGCCTCGGTACGCCCGTATGCCGCCATACGCTGATGACCACTTCCCATAGTGGCGCTTTGGTAGATGTGGACGGCGTCTATTGTTTCTACGACGGCACTGAGACACCCGAGTATGTAGAAGCCATCAACCAGTTCGGCCACGCTTTCGACGGCCCCGACTGTCGCGAGGTAATCACTGGATTTGTATCGTCACTTGCCGGTAAGGACACACCACAATGGGTGACCGACTATGCGATGTCAGTAATGCCCCAAACGCCTCAATATGTGGCCTCCAGCACCATGCAGCACCTTGTGGAACGTAAGTGGTGGACAAACACACAACTCAACATACCCGTAATGGTTATCTGTACACAAAACAGCGGTTTGGAGCCTGACAACGAGCAGAAGATGCAGGCGCTCTATCCCAATCTCAACTATACCGAGCTGACCACTTGCGGCCACTTCATCCACATGGAGCAGCCAGAGATGTTTAACGCCAAGCTGAAAGCATTTCTGCGGACTATCAGCCTCAGTTCAGAACAATCCCTACATTGCAGCCAATAATTTAATTTGATAATAAAATGACCCTACAAGAAGCTATTGTTGCCCGACACAGCGTGCGGCAATATACCGACAAGCCCATTGAGGCAGACTTACATGTATTGTTTTTTGTAGTTTTGCAGGCAATTCGAACCTCTTACTCGATGATAACGATAATGTCAAACTAAACTATTACCATGAAAAAGCACTTACATCTTTTCCTGTTTTTATTCGTATTTGCTGGCTTTGTCAACGCACAGCCAGCATCAACTGCCAATTGGTTTGGATACATCTTACCCCCCAACCCGGCAGAATACAAGTATATCTCTTTTACCATGCAGGATTTAGGGTCGGTGTCCATTGCATCGGACGCGCTTCCTTCAGTAACTACGGCAACCTTTGCCAACGGTTATGTGTGGAGTTTGAACAATGACAACGGCTATAACATTTGCAGGTCAAGCTTTGATGCCACCAATAATCTAATCGGGATACCTGAAGTGATGGTTGCAGGCGTCTCCTATGTCAATGATATGGCTTACAATCCTGCTGACGGATTGATTTATATCATCACAGAAGAGCACCTGAAAAGCTTCAACCCGGCTAATCCTAATGATATGCAAGACCATGGTGTGATAGAACACGATGGCTTCAATTTGGCTATCAACATGGACGGTACCGCTTATATGATAAGTACATGGGGTGAGTTTGGCGTATTGAATCTTTCCAATGCACAATTAACCGTGATTAGCCCGATTGTTTTGCCAATAAAGATGGCTTTTGACATGATGACGGGAGAATTGTTTGGCACTTATTATGGCAATTTGTATCAGCTTGACACGAATACCGGATCTTACACCAATTTGGGGCCGCTCCATGATGGAAACAACAGCTATGATCCGACCTGCCTGTTCATGACTTACGGCTCCAATCCTACGGAATTTACAGTCGGTGATTTGAACTATCATGTCAATGATGACAATGTTTCCATAACGGTTACAGGACATGTCGATGGCTATGAAGCCACTGGAGCGTTGGTCATTCCTGAATCGGTGAGTTACCAAGGACATGACTATGCTGTGACAGCCATCGGGAGCACTGCCTTTATGTATTGTTTCTATCTGACCAGTTTGACCATCCCGAATTCCGTGACTACCATAGAGGAGAGCGCATTTGCCTATTGCTCGGGTCTCACTGGCGATTTGGTGATTCCAAATTCGGTGGTTACTATTGGGACCAGTGCATTCCACACATGCTATGGTTTTGATGGAACATTAGTATTGGGTACCGGTGTTACTGGCATAGGTGCTTGGGCTTTCAATTCATGCAACGGCTTGACCGGCGTATTGAACATTCCGAGCAACGTGGAATCCATTGGCGAAGATGCTTTCGTGTATTGCAATTTCGACGGCATGTTTGTCGACCCAGAAAACCCCAATTATGACTCAAGAAACGATTGCAACGCCATTATCGTAAGCAGTTCCAACGAGTTGGCTTTTGGATGCAAAAGCACTATAATACCCAACACGGTCACATCCATCGGCAACAATGCATTCAAGGGCATCACTGAAATGACATCAATAGAGATACCGGATTCGGTAGTGTCCATTGGTGAGAATGCCTTTGCTTTTTGCTTCGACTTGACGGGTGATTTAACCATCCCCAATTCGGTAACTTCCATCGGAGCCAGCGCGTTTTTCCAGTGCGAAGGATTAGATGGGACATTGACTATAGGCAAATCCGTTGCTTACATCGGCGACTGGGCTTTCAGAAAATGCTCACGTATTTCGGAGGCTGTGTCTTTGGCCATTACCCCTGCTACGCTTGGAAATGACTTTGGATGTCAAGTATTTGACGAATTTGGCGTTCAAACGCTTACCATTCCTTGCTATTGCAGCGATGCTTATCAGAATTCTCAATGGTATGACCCAATCGGAATGGTCGGTTTCTATGAGTTCGTTGAAGATTGCACTGCGATTTCGGAAGGTGAATCCATTGTTACATCGGTTTACCCCAATCCGACTTACGGCAAGGTGAGAATTGAGGCTGAAAGCATCCAAAACATCACCGTTTTCAATATGCTTGGACAAAAGGTTTGTGAAAGCACCACCAATGGCGACACCTTTGAATACGACTTAAGTCAGCAAAAAGCTGGCACATATTTAATCAAGGTTAAGACAGCGAAGCGCATTGAAACGAATCGGGTGACGGTAAGGTGATGATCGTTGAATCCTTTTTTTTGTACTTTTGCAGTCACAAAATCTAACACATTATGAAACAACATTCCGTTCACGAAGGATACATGCCCTTTTTGGGTTATCAGACCTACTATCGCATTGTCGGTGAGCCCTCAAGCAAACCCACATTGTTGCTCTTGCACGGCGGGCCGGGCAGCACGCATAACTATTTCGAGGTTTTGGACCGTATCGCCGACACAGGCCGTCAGGTGATTTCCTACGACCAAATTGGCTGCGGCAACTCCTATCTTGACGGCCATCCTGAACTCTGGACCCAAAAAACCTGGATCAACGAGCTTATCGCTCTACGCGAATACCTGCACCTTGAGCAAATACACCTTCTCGGCCAATCGTGGGGTGCCATGCAGGCTATCGCCTATATCATCGACTGCCAGCCCAAAGGTGTCAAGTCGGTAATCCTCTCTTCGGGCCACGCCTCCAGTTCGCTCTGGGCCAGCGAGCAGCACCGCCTCATCAAATACATGTCGGAAGAAGACCAGGAAGCCATCCGTCGCGCCGAAGCTACGGGCAAGTGGGACGACCCCGACTATCTCCGCGCCAATGAGCATTATTATGAGCGGTATGTCATTAGTGTGGACGAAAACTCGCCCGAATGTCTGCGCCGCCCCAAACGCGCCGGCAACGAGGCCTATCTCTATGGCTGGGGACCCAACGAATACCAACCTTTAGGCGATTTGGCCGATTTCGAATACACCGACCGCCTCAACCAAATCAAACAACCTTGCCTCATCTGCAGTGGCACCCGCGATATCTGCACTCCTGTGGTGGCTGCTTCGCTTTACGAGAATATTCCCAACAGCCGCTGGGAGGTCTTCAAAGGTGCCCGCCATACTTGCTTCGTCGAACAGACTGACAAGTACTGCGCCATCTTGGAGGACTGGCTTGAGAAAAATGATTGAAAAAGCCCAATGCTCTATTTGTTAAATGAGAGCACGTTTATTCAACTAATTAATTAATCATCAAATTTTCAAAAAAATGAAAAAAGTACTTTTCATGATCGCCACCCTGATTATCGGTGGCATGGTGCTCACCGGATGCAAAAAGAAACCTGAACCGACACCGGAACCCGAGCCAGAACCGACACCTACCACCGTCACGGTGATGTACCAAGTTGACAACACGTATAGCAATTTAGTCATGTCTGATTGCTTCAAGCTGAATGTGACCTACTCCAATGCCAATGGCGAGCAAGTT
Source organism: uncultured Bacteroidales bacterium (assembly GCA_947303335.1). Lineage (GTDB taxonomy): Bacteria > Bacteroidota > Bacteroidia > Bacteroidales > F082 > Limimorpha. The sequence continues at coordinate 15,078 of CAMYYB010000045.1, forward strand.
ACCGAAAACGGCGTTACGTTGCCCTGGTCGAAGTCCATCGAAGTCACCTTACCTTTCAAAGCCAAAATGGAAGGTGAATATGTCTACAATGAAGACGAACTTCCGGATCAAGTAGTTTCAGGAAAACGCTATGGAATTGGAGCCTATAGCAACGGTTCGCTAAATATTGAAATGGTAGGTAGCATAAGTTCAGGTAGCAAGGAAGCCTTCCTCAATCTTATGACAAACAATCCCGACCGCCTGAAATTCACCACGGAGAAAGACTTTTGATTTCTACTTGGTACAACACGGAACCGCCCCTCGAAAAGGAGCGGTTCTTTTTTTATGCGTATTCATGTCTTTCAAGTTGCAGCTTTTTTAGTACTTTTGCCGCCATGAACCCTGAAAAAACTCCCACATTGGAATTCGATACAGTAATCTTGCAAAACGAAGACATGGATGCCGCTTACGTTGAGGTGCCGTTCGACATCAAGGCAATATTCGGCAAAGGTCGCCTGTTGGTACACGCCACTTTCGACGGGGTACCCTACGACGGCCAAATAGTGAAAATGGGAACACCGTGCTATATCATCGGAATAAGGAAAGACATCCGCAAACAGATTGGCAAGAGCTTCGGCGACACAGTACATGTCACTTTTTGTGAACGGGGGAAATAATTATGGTTTCCTCAAAAAGAATATGGCCTTGACATCGCAGCCCAATACTGTTGAAAGACTCTCGTTGGATGACAAACCGAATAATGGACAATCAATTAATCGATATTTTTTGTATTTTTGCAGCCATAAAACTTATCACATATAAAACAACATCTTATTCACGAAGATTGGCTACAGCAACTCCAATCTTGACGGCTACCTTGAACTCTGTACTGATGAACACACCATAAAACATAATCAAGATGAAAAAAACATTATTTCTCGCAGTAATGACCCTAATGATGGCCTCAAGCTGCAACAACCAAAACAACAAGACCGCCCAAGTTGCGGAAAATCAACCTGTCGTAGCAGAACAAACCAGTGGCATTTATAACATCACCGTCAAGGATATTGACGGAAGCGATGTGTCGTTGGCTAACTACAAAGACAAAGTGCTGCTTATCGTCAACGTGGCGAGCAAGTGCGGACTGACACCACAATACGAGGGTCTTGAAGCTCTGTATCTGAAGTACAAGGACCAAGGGTTGGAGATTCTGGCTTTCCCTTGCAATCAGTTCATGGAACAGGAACCTGGCACCAACGAGGAGATTCAAAGTTTTTGCTCGCTGACCTACAACGTCACGTTCCCATTATTCGACAAGATTAATGTCAACGGAGAGGCAGAGAGTCCGCTCTACACTTACCTCAAGGAGCAAGCACCCTTCAAGGGCTATCCAGAAGGCGCCGAGGAGTTTGGCGACATGCTCACGCAAATTCACCAAAAGACCGGATCGGGGTTCGATCAAGGCGATGCCATCCGTTGGAACTTCGGCAAGTTTCTGGTTTCCAAAGACGGTAATACCATCCTGCGCTTCGAGCCGATGGTTTCACCAAAAGAATTGGAAGCCGACATTCAGCGAATGCTGGAAGAATAATAGTGACTAGATTGCAAAATTATACCATGTTTTGCAACATCTAATGTTGATGACCATGGCAACAAAGAAATATCCGCTGGGCATTGCTTTCAGTGGAGGCGGTGCGAGAGCTGCAGCCCACTGTGGTGCACTTCAGGCACTTAAAGAGTACGGCATACAACCAGACGTAGTTTCGGGCACCAGTGCGGGTGCTCTTGTGGCAACGCTCTATGCGTCAGGCTTCACGCCAAAACAAATGGTTGAAACCTTTCGAGGATTGAACTTCTTCAAAGATATCGTCACACCAAGCGTGCCAAAAGGAGGATTGTTTGATTCGCGCCCGTTGACGGAACTCATCCAGAAAAAACTGCCTTACAACCGTTTGGAAGAGTTACCTATACCGACCTTCATCGTTGCATCCGACCTCGAACATGGTGTGCCAAAAGTATTCACCAAAGGAGAAATAGCACCTCGCGTGGTGGCCTCATGCTCCATCCCTGTCATCTTCCAGCCGAAATGCATCAACGGAATCCACTACATCGATGGTGGAGCCTTCCAAAACTTGCCCGTATCCGCCATCCGACAAAAATGCGAGAAGGTCATCGCACTCAACCTCAACCATTTGGAAGAGGACGAATATAAGGATAATCTCATCTCAGTGGCTTACCGATCGTTTATGATGATGATGGTGTCAAACGTGGCTGCCGACACAGCTCAAGCAGACCTCTTCATTGAGCTTGACACTTACGGTTGCATGGCATACGACATGTCGAAGATTGAAGATCTGTTTTTCCGTGGTTATGAAAGCACCGTGAAAGTCTTGGAAGAGAACGGATACCAACGTGTTATGCCCAAAGAAACCATCAGTTTCTCCAAGAAAAAACGCAAAATAGACCACATCAAAACCATGAAAGTTGGACTTTTCATCGACACATGGTATCCCATGGTGGACGGGGTAATCAAAGTGGTGGACAATTATGCCCGCCGACTGATGCAATATTGCGAGGTGGTGGTATTCTGCCCAGAGGCCAAAGGCTTTGACCGCAATGAGGATGCGAAATTGCCGTACCAAGTCGTGCGATGCTTGTCGCTACCGCTCATCACAACCGATTATGACCTGCCCACTCCTGCCTTAGACCCACGGTTCGAGGCACAGCTTATCAAGAGTGGTATTGACATCGTTCATATCCATTCTCCTTTTGCGGTTGGTATGGCCGGAGTTCTGTATGCTAAAATACACAAGCTTCCCGTAGTTGCAACCTTACATTCGCAGTACAAACAGGATTTCGAGAAATCGCTCAAGCTTAAGTTCGCCTCAAACATGGCACTGGACACTACCATGCGTGTGTTCAACGCTTGCGACGAATGCTGGGCTGTGAATGAGGGCATCAAGGACCTTTATGTCCATGAATACGGTCTGACTGCTCCCTGCAAGGTGCGCCTCAATGCTACCGACCACCATCCTGTGCCCGATCCCGTCGCCGCCGCGCAGATTGTCAATGAGACCTATGGTATTCCCGCCGATGCAACGGTCTTCCTCTTTGTGGGACGGATCAATTTCATCAAGAACATTGACTTCACTGTTCGCGCCTTAGCGAAAGCCAAGGCGATGGGGCTGAAAAACTTCCGAATGATGTTTGCCGGCAAAGGACAGGATGAAGAGAAACTTGCCGCTCTCGTGCAAGAGCAGGGCCTGACTGAAGAAGTAGTCATGTGTGGCCTGACAGACAAGGAGATGCTGGAAAACCTTTATTCCCGCGCCAAGCTTTTCCTGTTCCCGTCGCTCTACGATGCTAATTCGTTAGTGCAGATTGAGGCGGCCTGCCAAGGTACACCCACCGTATTCTTGCAAGGTGCCCGCACGGCCGCCACCGTCACGCCTGGTGTCAACGGTTATGTTTGCCCTCCGGACGAAGACAGTTATGCGCGGATGATATTGGACATCATGGCCGACCCAGAGGCGTACAGTCGTATCTCTGCTGCGGCCCGACGCGACCTCTACCTCAACTGGGACGATGTCGTGCGAGACGTATACCAAGACTACAGCACCCTCGTTGGCGCAAAGCATCGGGAGAATCGATTTAATAAGAAGCTATTTAACGTGAGTTCGAAATAAAATAATTTACTGAAAAAGAATAACATAGCGAGATT
>CAMYYB010000046.1 GCA_947303335.1 uncultured Bacteroidales bacterium
GACCCTAAATTGTTATGAAAAAGGACTGTCCAGTAATTGTATTTGCCATACGAGATCAAAGCTTGCCTTAATCCTCTTTGATAGTATTTGTGGGCTTGGTCATGATAGCCTAAATAATTATCGAAGAATTTGCCAGCTTCATTTTGCCATTCCACATTTGTCGTATCCAATGCCGCCCTGGTTTCAATATAAAGCCGAGCCTTTTCGTTGTCATATCTTGATAGCGCAATCATGTAAAGCTGATATAAATACTCAGCATCCTTTTCCTGTTGTTTCAGCACGGCAGCCATGTCTACGTTGGCTTGGGCGATGACGTCATTGGCTTGTACAATTTGCATGTCGAGATTGGCGAGGGCTTTCATGTTGCGTTCCAACACGCCGATGGGGTCGAAGAGGAGTCGAATGAGAGAATCGGCACGCTCCAGTTCTCCATTTTCGATGCAGATATTGATTTCGCGGTCTTTCTCATCCAAATCATCGTAGTCTGTATGGGCGTAATGCTCTGCGAGACCATCTATCAGCAATTGGTATTTCTCAAACTTGTCCTGCAAGTCTTGGATTTCCTCGCGATATTGCTCGATGGTGATTGTGTTATCCTTCAATTGCTTCTCTATAAGGTCGTATTTGGCCTTATAATTCTTCTCAGCTGTCTTGTAGGCGTTGTTCTCAATGCGGTGCTTGTCGGTCTGCAATTGTGCCAACGAGACCATTACAATAGTGAGCGGCACTTTGTCTGAAAAGGCCAACTTCCTGCCAATCATGTCGCTCTCGTTCAGTTCGTAACCGTTTTTCTGCACTTGTTGCAGCGAGTAGACATCGCCGTTCTTCTTGTCAGCCAACAGCATGGAGAAAGTGCCATCATTCTCACTTGTGACATAGTTGTGCTCGCCCTCTACACGGATGGTCACACCACCGAGAGCCACACCTTTCTTTTCGGGTCGTCCAAGGGTTTTCACGTAACCCTGTTGGGTCTGGGCGGAAAGCGTTATGCCATGTAGTATGAAAACAAAAAGGAAGAAAAAGCGTTTCATTTCGCCAAGTTTTTTTGGTTGCATAAGATTAAGGAATAGTATGGAACCGTCCAATGCATATTCATTTATTCTGCGTATTGTGTTTTTTTGACATTTCAAGATTTTCCTTGATGATTTTTAGGGCGTTCTCATACACCCATGAACCTTTATAATTGTTTAGATGGTCTTCGAGAACATGTAATGCTTTTTCATAATACATTATTGCCTTGGGAAAATCATCTTGTGAATCGTAAGCTTTTCCCGCCTCGTTATATATTCCCCATGCCTCGTTGTAAATGAAGTATGCCTGTTGCTCTGTGATATTGATTTGCTCAAAAATCTGGATAGCCTTGTCGTAATGTTCGGCAGCATCAAAATACATCTTTTTGTCATAGTACACCGATCCGATATTGAAATGTGCCTCTGCGATGTCGTAATGTATTGGTGGTAATAATTGCTCACATACCTCAATCGCTTTTTGCATATATGACACAGATGTATCGAAGTCTCGGTTTAAATGGTAGGCGTTCCCTAGGTTGGAATAGCACTTCGCGGCATTTAAACTATTTGACATACCCGCTTTGTCGAAAATAGACATTGCCTTTGTGCAATTCTCCAAAGCTTTTGGAATGTCTCCCAGATTTAGATAGTAAAACCCAATGTTGCTATATGACAAGGCTACGTCAGGATGGTTTTCGCCTAGTGATAACAAGTTGATTTCTAATCCTTTTTTGGAGTTGTCCAAGGCTGTTTCATAATCCCCAAGTTTCGAATAGATGTCGCCTATATTGTTGTAAACCTGACCGACAAGGAAATGCGTTTTGCCAAGGAAAGCTTCCCTGATGTTTAGTGAGCGCTGGTAATAAGACAAAGCGCCTTCATAATTGCCATTTTTTGCCAATACTACACCGATGTTGTTCAACAGGGTGCCGGTAAACTCCTTTTCAGTTAACGATGATGACGACAAGGTCGACAAGGCTTGGCTAAAAAATTCCAAAGATTGTTCGAAATTGCCAAGACCGAAATAAATGGAGCCGAGATTGTTGAATACGTAAACGTTTGCAATAGGGTCGGAGACATTGTTCTTGGTGAGTGTTTTGGCCGTGTCGCAATAGGAAAGGGCTTCTTCAAACATGCCATTTTTGAAACAAGAGGCTCCGATTTTGCCATAGGCCAAGATGATCTCGTGGTTGTTTTCGTGTTGAGTCTTTGCCAGTCGTAAGGCCCTGTGGAAATAATCTAGGGCTTTGTCGTAGTCGGCAAGATAGTCTTGCGCGAATTGTCCAGCCTCGGTTTGCCAAATGAAATTTGTGGTGTCCAATTTGGCTCTGTCTTCTATGTATCTTGCCGCTTTCTCATTTTCGAATTGTGCCAAAGCGATGGTATATAGCTGATACAAATACTCGGCATCCTTTTCTTGCTGTCTCAGCACAGCAGCCATGTCCTCATTGGCTTGCGCAATGATGTCGTTGGCTTGGCTAATCTGCATGTCAATCTTAGCGAGGGCTTCCATGTTGCGCTCCAACACACCGATAGGGTCAAATAGGAGTCGGATGAGTGAGTCGGCACGCTCCAACTCTCCATTCTCGATACAGATATTGATTTCGCGGTCTTTCTCATCCAATTCATCGTAGTCTGTATGGGCATAATGCTCGGCGAGACCATCTATCAGCAACTGGTATTTCTCAAACTTGTCCTGCAAGCCTTGGATTTCCTTGCGATAATGTTCGATGGTGATTGCATTATCCTTCAATTGCTTCTCTATCAGGTCGTATTTGGCCTTATAATTCTTCTCAGCTGTCTTGTAAGCGTTGTTCTCAATGCGCTGCTTGTCGGCTTGCAACTGCGCCGATGAGACCATGACGATTGTAAGAGGCACTTTGTCGGAAAAGGCCAATTTTCGACCAATTATGTCGCTCTCGTTCAATTCGTAGTCGTTTTTCTGCACTTGTTGCAATGAGTAGGCATCACCATTTTTCTTGTTGGCCAGCAACATAGAGAAAGTGCCATCATTCTCGCTTGTGACATAATTGTGTTCGCCCTTTACACGGACTGTTACGCCACTTAAAGCTTCGCCTTTTTTCTCGGGTCGTCCAAGCGTTTTTACGTAGCCTTGCTGGGTTTGGGCATAAAAGGTTTGAATTGTCGTTGCCATAACGAGGCTGAGCAGAAACACGTACTTTTTCATGGTTTTATTTCCTTAATTTGATTTACTATTGCTTTTACTTCTTTACTTTCTTTGCCATAAAGTACAGATTTGATTCTTTTTGACTTTTCCAAACATTCAACGGCTTTTTCCTTGTCTTCCAACAAGATGTATTCTTGTGCAAGGTTTTCACACATTGAAGCCAATCGTTTTGCGTATTCCATGTCCTGAATGATTGCTTCGCGGTCAGCGTTGGCCTTGTCAATGATACTTTGGGCAAGTGCGATTCTGTCCATGATTTCCTGTTTGGCAGCTCGATTACGTTCTAGTACGGTTTCGGGGTCAAACATGGTGTGGATGAGGGAGTCTGCTTTATCAAGTTCACCGTTTTCGATGCAGATGTTGATTTGATAGTCGATGGAATCTAGTTGGTCATAGTCGGTACGTGCATAGCGGTCGGCCATATCGCCAATCAAAGAAAGGTATTTTTCATACTTGTCTTGCAAACATTGAAGTTCCTGACGGTAGTTTTCAATAGTGATTTCGTCATCAGCCTTTTGCCTTTCCAATTCGTTCAACTTTTTTTGGTAGTTTTCTTCAGCCACTCGGTAGGCGTTTGTCTCAATGCGCCTCTTGTCGGCTGCCAACTGTTTGGAATCCACCATTAATATATAAAGTGGCACATGAGATGAACATACAAACTGACGGCCAACGGTTTCCTTGTCTTTCAACTCATAATCATTTTTCTGAATCCTTAATAACACAATCGGGTCACCATCTTTCTTTTCGGGAATAGAAATGTTGAACTCACCAGTAGAGTCACTAACTACTGGATTGACCATGCCTTGGGCTTGTATCACTACGTTAGGCAAAAACACACCAGGTCTGTCGGGACGGCCGATTGTCTTTACATATCCTTGTTGGGTTTGGGCAAAGCTTGTTGTAGCGAAGAGCAAACTGATGAGAAAAAGGATGTGTTTCGCGCTTTGGTTTATAAATACGTATAGTTGTTTTCTTTGTTTCATAATAATGTGAAAATACAGTTATTGCTGATTACTTACATTTACAGTACAATTGTTAGAAAGATTATTCTTGCCATAAACGGAGATTGTTTCACTTAAGAGATCCATTAGCTCGTTGCATTTTCCATTACAATTATTACAAAAAAGACATTTGAGTGCTTCCTTCACCTTGTCCCAGTCAATATTTCCATCTTTTTTAATGAATAGACACTTCAACACCTTCTTTATTTCTTCACAACAACAGTTATCCTTGTCAAAGAAACCAGCCATTATCTTTTGTATTTGTTCGCAACAATCGCATGACAAAACACTTCTCTCTATTACGATCTTTTTGCCGCAGTTCTCAAAAGTAATGGTATGTTTTGCTTTTGCCAATTCTTCAAATATATGGCTTAATTCAGAAAGATATTCTCGCTCAAGGATTTCTAATTTGCGTTGTTGCTCATTATCCCGAACCCATTCGTCAATTCTCGCTTTTTGAAGTTTCTCATAAAGTCCGATCTCTGTCTTATAACGAAGCCGCTCATGTTCCCGATCCTCTTCGTATAATCTTATAGCATCGTTTTGCCTACGTTCTTTTTCTTTTTGTTTTAATTCTGTCAATCTGGAACAATAGGGCATTAAATATTTCAAAAATATCAATAGAATGGTTGTCAATAAAACGGCTATTGCCAAACGATATACAAGAACCTGCCAACTGGTGTTTCGATAAACTATTTCACCATGAACCGCGACTTTGCTGTTGGCATTTTTTCCCACAATGTCTTGATCCTTTACATCTTTTTCTATAGAGTCTTGACCCTTTATATACGTAGAGTCAACAACTATTTTTGATGTAAAAATGAAACGACTATTATCCTCATCAACAAGTATCGGAATGTTCACTTTCGTTGAGCTAAGTGATGCTTTGGGATCCTGTGCTATTGCTTTTGTTGATATAAACAGCAACACAATTAAAGCAATAACGACACCTAATATCACCAACCATGCTCCTAAAGTACAACAACTTGATTCATTGTTGTCGCATTTTTCTCCATACAATGATTTTGTAATATCGTCATAATTTGTCTGTTCTAAATTATCTCGATCTTTTTCAAAATTAAATTTGTATATTTTTGGGTAATTCTTTCTTTTGTATTGAACCGAGTATGTATTTAGGAAGGAGTCAATGATAGGTTGAAGGCTATTACAATCAGATTTTGTCGATAGCCATCCATAAATTGGCGATTTTCCTTCAGTACCACTTGTTTGATTTGTTTGTCCGTCAGGGTCAGATACGCCATCCACGTCTTCTATTGGATTAGGTTTGGTAGAGGTTTCATCATCGCATTTTTCAATCGAACTCTCTTGGATTTGTTCCCGCCCTGATTCCACTGTTTTTTCCGATTCTAGTACCATGACCTCTTGTATTGCATCCTCATCGGTACTATTGTTTTTAGGAAACGCAGCATTTCGGTTTTTCTTTGTGGTTGATTTTAAACAACCCTTTATACATGCAATTAGCTTCTTACACATTTTTATTTGTTTTTTAATATTCCGAATTAATAAATTGTGATCTGTCAAATTGGTTTGCCCCAATGGTCTCGTTATTAATGGCGTTCGGGCCGTCAATGTAACCTTTGCGGAGATTATAGACATTGGAGTTCTTATAAAGCTTCTCAAGTCGACGGCGTTGCTCGGAAACCACACCTGTATTAAGCAAGAAACGGTCGCAAGCGATGTTGAACTGACATGTGTCGTTGTTCAAGTCATCGTTAAGGAAATGCAATGCTCCTATCATTTCCCTATAGGCCTCTCCTTCAGTATTGGCCTCCTCGGCCATCTGATAATATTTCAGTGCCATTTCAGCGGTGTAATTGCTGTAGATGGTGTTGATAGTGATGTCGTCAATATCGTGGCGCAAGCGTTCATATAAACGGTCGCTGCGCGAGCCAAACTTGCTTTCTTGTTCTGCCTCGTGGCATTCCCGCGAAATCAAACGTCCACATTCGGTCATTATCTGGCGCAAACGCTCACGGTGCTCTTCTTTGGCTCCAGAGCTTTGGATGCTTCCACTGCCCCAAATGTTGTTGATGATTTTTTCAGTTTCCTCTCTGCGCCCCTGCTCCATCAGTTCTTGATATTGATACAGACTGTAAAGAAACTCGAACTTTCGCGACCATTCCCAATAGAAGTTATATACCAACCCCACAAAACTCTTTGAATATGATGTAAGGTGATTGTGGGGAGTGAACACATTCACCATATCGGTGATACACACCAATGTATCATGTATCAAGAATTCAATCAATTCCAAACGACGTTTTACATCCTTTTTTTCAATTCCAAACAACACATAATCCAAACGATCCTTTTCCACTGATGAAGCTAAGAAACTATACAGTTTTTCATAGAAAGTAATATGATATGGATTGGAATAATCTCCAACATTTCTATCTATCATCGGGTTCCCACCCACCAGATTGTTCATGATATGATCGTTGTAACGCATTTTGGTATAATAGCCCATGACCTCCTCATAGAATGTGGTTTCGTAGCGGCGTTGGGGAGCGACAAGCGGATAGGTCAATTTGATGAACTCTACATAGTCGGTTTGTTCATAGCCCATGCGTCTGTTTTTAGCCAGGAAGCGAAGCCCTTTTGCCCTGATTTCAACAACACGGAGCCATGCAGAACGTATTGCGGGATACACGGAAAGCTTCGTCAAGTCAATGTTGTCGCGCATTTCCTTGCTGAATATCCATTTCTGTTCATTGATTTCGTCCAAGTTAGTGAAGTCGTACTTGTAGCTTGTGTAACGTGTTATCAGTTTGAACAGCGTAGCAACGAAAGAATTATCATTATCGCCAATCAATTCAGCAATGGTATCCGTCTCGTCTTTCCACAAAAGTGCTTTCGATTCTGTTCCGTAATAACAAACCACCTCCATATAATAGACAAGAATATTGAGAATCTTATTTAGGCAGCCTACAGCATCGTTGTAACAGGTATCCATCAAATAGAATCGGTAGGCATCCCAATAGTACAATATGCTTTTGTCGAGACGGCTTAACGGTGTGTGTTTGGACAGCACCTTTTCATAATATTCCATCACTTTACGCTCATCATTTTCCGCCTGCTGATTACACAGTTCCTGCAACATTTTAATTACGTTCACACTGATTCCTCTGCCAGGACGATAGTGAACTCCCTCGCAATCATCACCTGAAGCGCAAGCATACATCACATTACCGAAGCCTTCAAGCGTCTGTGCTAATGCGCGAATGTTTGTTGAATTAGTGTATAGCAATTCGTTCTTAAAGGAGCGTTTGAGAATGCCCAATGATTTGGAGATTGGATTGTCCAACACATCTATTCCAGAGAGCGTATTAAACATGTTATCTGCCAGGATACGAAGACTTCGGGTGTAGTATTTACATGCGTAACACGATGTGCGTAGTCCATTTTTGCGTAACAATTTGCTGTGGTGGTTACACGAATTCACTCCACCAAAGTAAAACTTATCCTTTTTGTTTGTGGCGACATTCTTTATGCTATATTCGAAATACGCCCCTACATTCTTTTTTATCCTGGTTATTTCTTCTTCTGAAGCATCTTCTGATTCACCAAGGATGTCCAATATGTGGAGATTATTTTTCAAATGTTGGTACAATTCTGTCAAAGTACACCATCCTTTATTATTATTCGGGTAGGATAGTTTTATTTTATTGTCTGATGCATCATTATCAAGCAAGTAGAAAAATCGATGAATATCATGTTTTACCGTAAGAGCATTGTCGCTTTTACACATACAGAAATCGTCAACATTAGCCAACAAATCATAATCATCATAGTAAACAGATACATAAAACGAGTCTTGATTTTTTGTTAAGATGGTCAAGCTATTCTTGTAATAAAGAATCTCGGCTAATTTGCGGAAGAAATCTGCTGCGATAATAAATTTTTCTCTGAAATTCACGCTCTTGTGAATGGTGCGAAACTCACCTTCTGCAACTTCAATATTAGTCTGGGTAATGCCGCTCATCCCCATTTTCTCCAAGATGCTCAATTTCGCAAGAATGGACTGATACAAGTATCTAATTTCTTCAAATAATGTCAGCGTGTTGATAGTTTGTGTCTTTTCAACAGTAAGATCTCTTGCAAATGTTTTAATGATGCCATCAAAATTAAGACTATACGTTACCTTTTCATTTTCAGGATTATTATGATCTCCGTTAAAGACAGGACGCTTAAACTGTTGCTCGAACTTGTCTTCAGCAAATTTATACCAACTTGGTTCATTCTTGTTTACCATCACTTGCCGTTTATCCTGCCAACCTTTCATCCTCGCATCCATTACAGAAAGACCGAAATCATTCTCGTTCACCCAACGTTTTTTAATCAACAAATTGATAAGGCGGCAATAGGTTTGATAAGCATTAGGATATAGTTTGCGTAACTCGTATGCAAGGCCCAACTTCAACATGCAACGAATGCGGGTGAGGAAACCAGATTCGTCCTCCTTGTTGTCGGGAAGTGTTTCTATAGCAGCTCTATATTCCAAAGTTGCAGAGTAGTAGTCCTCATCCCAGAAATGCAAATCACCGAGATTGGAATGAATGCGTGCAATAAGCGGCAAATACCTATGCTTAGGATTCTCTCCTTTGTCATCATTTCTTTCCTTGTCCAGTTCGATATAATAATTCAGCAATCTCGTGTTATATTGAATCACAGACAAAGACTCATCAAGCGTGAAGTTGAAAATAGCTGATGCCTCGTCTGACATCCTTGACATCACAGAAATTTCCTCGGCAATACTCTTGTGGAACTTATACTCATTTAAACCAATAAGGATAGGAGAAATATGAATCTGCGACAGATATTCCATAATGGAGGTCATCTCGTCGCGCAATTCGGGAGCCTTGCTTGTCTTCAATAAATCTGGAATTTGCTCCAAATTACGCCATGAGAAACTGCGGTTGTGGTACTTATAGATATGGTCAATAATAAATGAAAGTGACACTAGGAACCTGTCTCCATAGTTACTCATATCGTTGGTGACAGCACCCATGATTGGATTGGAGAGATAGTAAACAAAGTTGATGGTTTTTTGTTGGATCGGCTCGAAATATAACACCTTTTGGTCTTTATCCTTATAATCCCAACCTACAGAACACACATCGTTCCAATCGTTCATGGGCAGACAATCCTTGGCATAGCGAATGTATTTGTCGAAATAGAGAAAAATCTTCTTTGGTGAACCATTGCTGATATGCGTCAAATAGGCTGCAAAAGTGTGAAGAAAGCCTATGACATACAAAGCATCCTTGTTTTCCCTATCTTTTTCTTCATCGCTATCCACACTCTTGTCAATCGTTTCGATCAAGTACTCATAATACCAACGCAGTGATGGCATCTCTTTTTTGTAAGCCGCTCGCTCTCTGTTTTTTGCACCTGATTTATCCACGCCTTCCGCGTTTAAGCGTTCTTTCTCCTTCAACCATGAATCTGGTATCAAACGGTTGGCGATATACCACTCTGACATGGAGCGAACATCTGTCTGACCTCCTTCAGGAGTAAGGAAACTGTCTATATTGATAACTCCTGAAAATATACTACTGATGGCAAAGTCTCGGTCACTAAGGTCGGCCAAATAGGCATCGTACAGCTCACGCCCAGAAATAAACACAAACTTTGCCTTTGCGGTAGAGACGAACAACTTGATATTGGCTAACAACTTCAGAACATTGCGGCGACGTTCTCGCGAGTCCATGCCGTCAGGAAAACCTTTGACAGAATCTGTGAACTCAGGCATCTCGGTAGCCTTATGTTGCTCCATCATCGCCGGGTCAATTTTGTCCATCTCGTCAAATACTACGATAAAGTTAGCCCGATAGTCCTTTAAACATTTATCGGAGTTAATCATATTAATGATTTCCGACAATTCGGTCTCAATCTCGCGAATGTCGGCAATGGGTTTTGTTTTATGGCGCCTACGGCTAAACAAAGAGAATGTGAATACACTATTTTGAGCCGAAGGAGCCATACCAGTCTCTTCTCCAGTGATAGTATTGAGTCGTTCTGTCAATGTTTCAAGCCGTTGCAAAGCGCGTATCGGTGAAGAATAATAAGGTATGAACCGAAACAGTTTCGCAAGCAACCACTTCAAAACCACAAACAAAAGAACATATAGGAAGAATCTAAACACAACGCCCCAACCCGTATGATTACCATATAAGGTGATTAGGGAATTCGCAATTCTATTAAATAGGTGAGAGAGCCCCGACCCACCAGATTCACCATTGACAATAACCTGCTGATTGTTTGAATTGTCAGAATTTCCTGAAACAACAAGTCTTTGGACGTTTGAAACATCTTCTCGAATTGAAATGGGAGAATTTTTTATATTGATACCAACTTCTTCATTGATTGTAAATTGATTATTGGAAGTAAGGTTGGTCTGACTTGGCATGAAAGGCCAAATACTCAAAAATGAAATCACCAATACAAAAATGGATCTTACAAAAAGATGCGGTTTTGCACTTTTGACAAACGATTTGTACTTTTCCTTTACCGAGGTGGCAATCATACTAAGTACATCCCTCTCCCTAAGTACCTCATGACCAAGGTTGACGGAAATTTTGATAGTGCGATAATTCTTGTACTCATAATCATCATTTTTACCCCGCGCCATCTTATCCACATTTACATCATCAAATTTCTCTTGATTAGGATACTTCTTTCTGGCTTTTTTCTTTTTCCTTATGAAATGATTTTGGTCAAGATTGTATATTACCTTAACAACAATAAACCATGTGACAATAAACACAGCTATTATTAACCACCAATTGATATCACTTTCTAATAATTGTGGTAAACAGGCAATAGCGATACCGAAAACTAGCGAAGGAACCAAAGTCAGCAATAACCACCATGGCTCTTTCCTTTCGTTTACCTCGCGAGTCAGTCTGTTGGTAACACGTTCCACCAGACTTGTTTTACCCATACCACGAAAACCCGTCACAAGGTATGAGCCTTTTTCATTCTGCTTGTCAGAAAGCCAATTGAATAGCCTTTCCATCAAACGCTCACGCCCCACAAAATCAACATATTCAAAGTCACTTTTTTTCCCATCATCATCTCTATTAGGTAAGAATATCTTAATGGGGCGTATCAACGACGAATAATTATCGTTGTATGGATTAGTTGGTATTTGATTGTTTCGTGGTTTCGACATTGTTATCTACAACTGTTTTAGTAGCTGCAAATTTATAAAAAAATGTATTCTGCGCACAGAAAACGCTATAAAAACAAAGAAATGTGCAAAATAAACTTTCCATCACCTTGTTTCAAAATGGTGACAGGTAAAAAAATGTTGAAACGAAAACCTGAAATTGGATATTTAATTAACGCGAGTTCGATATAAGCAATCAAAAGAGAGCCAATTGGTTGTCGGAGTAATACTCAAGTGATATTGAAGGCTTCTTTGGGAAGAAGCAATAGACTGCCATTGCGACCACGGTATTGACGATGAAGTTGTTGAAAGAGCGGTGCCTTGTCCGAGACACTCAAATTTCATAACTTATAACTTATTCACTTTGGACATTAAGGTTTTTCATCTTCAATTCAGACCTTTGAAATTCTATAAATAGTAATTTTAGTATAACAACCCATTTTGCAATTGAAATTTACGGTTTACAGGTTTACACCTTGGAGGGAATTTTTTCGTGTCTACTTGCCAAATCCGGATATTTTTCCTACCTTTGCAACCGCAAACACAAAGCCCGAAGGAGATAGGGAAATCTTTGTAACTATTTGTTTCTCTGTGTGATATACTATGTAGATAGACTTGCTAACTTGATTTCTTTCATAACTCACCCATTCACAATCCATTAAAGTACAAAAAACAATAGCAACGCTATACCAACGCTATACTAAATCTATAGCAAGCCTATAGGCGCTAGTAGGTAACTCTAAGGTAACTTTGAGGTAACTATGAGGTAGCTCTGTGATTCCTCCCTGTGGACAGCGTGCAGGCAGGTGGAGAACAGGGGGATAAACCGACTTTGCACCTTGTTTTTTGAGCAGTCTTTCCTTTTTTGGTAAGCTCTACCCAAGGTGTAAATAGTATAACTATACTTTACAGTATAGCATCATTATGGCATCCGATTTCGGCTAACCACTGGCGGACAGGCTCTGCCTTTTGCACTATATTCACCATATATCCGACCAAGTCACTGAAATCACGTGGTTGGAGGATTTCTCACCGTTCTTGGCGACGTTGGCGATGCCGTAGGTGTAGCGCACCTCGATGTACCAATAGCTCACCGCGGCTGTTACGCCGTAGTCGATGCGGTTGAAGGTGCCGGGCTCCCATGGGGCGATGTACTGCTGTTTCTTCTTGCCTTTGATGTCGATGACGTCGCTGCCGCCAAGACAGAACCCGATTTGTGGTCCCACACGCAGGCGCACCAGCTTCGACTCGTCCTCGTCGTCCTCGTTCCACCTGCGGAAATACACGTTGAGCAGCAGCGGTATATTAATATAATGTGACTTGTGCATATATCGAATCGTGTTGCCGCTTAGGTCATACCCCTTCTTCGTCCTCATACCCTGCCGCGAATAGATGATGTCAAGCTCGGCACCGAAGATGAAATGCTCGGGGATGAGAGCGATGCGTACGCCTCCAGTAAAGTCGGGGCGGAACATGGTGGTGTCGTTGCCGCTGAGGCGCATCGTGGAAAATGCCGGACCCACCATCAAGCCGCCGCCGATACGCTGGGCTTTGACGGTGGTTGCTGCTATCAAAAGCAGAAAAGCGACTACGAGATATTTGTTTTTCATCGTTCTATCGTGAAGGTTTATCGGATTACCTTGGCTGAGAAGGTCTGGCCTCCAGATTGAACCATAAGGAGATAGGCACCGTGGGCCAAGGGCTGGAACAGTGCTCCCAAGGCGATGCGGTTGGTTCCCGCGTGGAGCATCTCGGTTTGTTGGCTCACCAACAGCTTCCCATCGAGGGTATAGATTTGTAGCCAGCCCTCGCTGGCCTTCTCGCAGTCGATTTCAGCATAGCTGCCTTGTGTTATCGGGTTACCTACAAGGTGCATTGAAGCATTGTCTTGTGCATTTTCCTCAACGCCTGTGAGGTCGTACTCGTAGGCTCCCAGGTCGATGTTGCCGCCGATGAAGCGATGGTTGCCCGCCAAGTCGAATCCGTTAAGGATCTCGGCAGGGGTCTCAGGCGAACCGGTATCGATGCAAGGGCTATCGTCCCTTAAGCGGTAATCCTGGCTATCAGGAGCAGAGAAGAGCGGGTCGGTATCATAGCAGTTTTCGTAGACTTGGATGACCTCGTTGTTTGAGATGTTCTCAAGTCCGTATTGCACCAGGCAGTTGTGGAACTCCGGCGCGTAGTCGTCGTAAGTCCAAGTCCACATTTGTACAGGTTCTTCGAGAGGGGCATCGTTGGCGTTGCCGTAGACGATGCAGTTCCACAGGATGGGCGAGCTGTGCTGGTAGAAAAAGATGCCGCCGCAGTTGACACCATAGGAAAGGTTGTTGGCTACCGTAATGTTGCTGACTAAGGGCGACGACTCGCTGATGGCCAGTCCGCCGCCAAAGTGTCCTGAGATGTTGTTGGCAAAGAGTGAGTTGGTGATGCTGCAATCCCGGTCGTTGCTGCGGATGAGGTAAAGCCCGCCTCCGTTGATACCATAGTTATGCTCGAAGCGGCAGCGGTCTATCTTGACGGCGCAACTGTCGAGACTTAAGGCACCGCCGATGGCGCTTTCGCCCCTGTTGTAGCGGAAGTCCGTTTTGGTGAGTTCTACCTCACAGTTGATGAAGCGCAAGGCGCCACCGTACATATAATAAACGGTATCAAGTTCGGTATAAGTCAGGTTGTTGCGCACGTAGCAGTCGTGCATTTTAACTTTCGACCCTTCGGCGTTGAGGGCGCCACCATGCTCGCGCGAGAAGTTGCAATACAACGTGCTGTGGCTGACCTCTACATCGTCGCAGTCGATGATACGGAGCACACCGCCATCTTGGTCGTCGTCGCGGGCTGCCTTGCCGTATTCAAAACGGCAGTAGTCGAACTGTGAGGCTCTTGCGTCGTCAAGATGGATGCCGTTCCATCCGCCGCGACCGGAGTTGAACAGATGGAACCCCGTCGTGTCAGTCACCGTGAAGGTGATGGAGTCAGTTTCGGTGCCAATGGCCTTGATAAAGGTCCCGTTTTCGACCCTGATACCGTAATGGCCTTGGAAAACTACGGTAGTTCCCGCTTGGATGAGGAGAAACTCCCTAACGCTTACGTTGCCAGTCACGAAGACCGTGTCGGCATCCCATGTGCCATTTTGATAACCAATTACTTCTATGTTTTGGGCGTGTGCAATGAGAACGCCAAACACCAAAAATATTAAGGTGATGAGTCGCTTTTTCATAATGGATAGGTTTGGAATAGTCTTGCTTCAAAATTGTTCTGCGAACTTGATGTCCTTCACGTTGAGTTGCAGGGTGGTCTTCCCCTGCCAGGTGTTGTATTCGAGGTTGTAGCAGATGCTGAAAGGCTCGCCGTCGTGCACACGGTTGAAGAGGATGCCTTTCTGGAAGGCGATGCCGCTCAATGGGGCGACGCCCAATTCGCTGTCGCCTTCCTGCGTGACGGTGAGTTTCAGGTGCTTGTGTCCTCCCACGGCTCTTGAACCACCTGCGTCATGCACGTTGTCGGTCCAGAAGACGGGCGACATGTTGCCTGGTCCGAAGGGGGCAAACTGGTTGAGGATGCGCATGAACTTCGGCGTGATGTCACGGAAGTCAATCTTCATGTCGATTTCCATTTCAGGCACAAAGTCCTCTTCGATGAGATGTTCGCTCACGTAA
Organism: uncultured Bacteroidales bacterium; assembly: GCA_947303335.1. Classification (GTDB taxonomy): domain Bacteria; phylum Bacteroidota; class Bacteroidia; order Bacteroidales; family F082; genus Limimorpha. Next base: position 15,045 of record CAMYYB010000046.1, read on the forward strand.
GCCTCGAAACGGCGGCGGAACTCAGGCAGATGCTCCTCCTTCATCGAGAGTCCGGCGGCGTATTTGTGTCCTCCGAAGTGTTCCAGCAGGTCTGAGCAGTTGTCGATGGCATCGTAGATGTCGAAGTTTCTGATGGAACGGGCCGAGCCGGTGATGAGTCCGTTGGCGCGGGTCAGCACGATGGTGGGACGGTAGTAGTAGTCGGTGAGGCGCGAGGCCACGATGCCGATGACGCCGCGGTGCCAGTGCTCGTTGAAGACGACGGTGCTCTTGGCGTTCACCAGCTCTGGGTCGTCGGCAATCATGTTGAGGGCTTCCTCGGTGATGCGGTTGTCAAACTCGCGCCGCATGTCGTTCAGGTCGTTGATGGAGTTGGCCAGTTTGGCTGCGTGGTCGGGTTTGTCGGCGATAAGCAGGCGCACCGAGTCGGAGGCCTTGTCGATGCGTCCGGCGGCATTGATGCGGGGACCGATGAGGAACACCAGGTCGCTGACGGTCAGCTCACGGGTCAGCACGTTGTCGTCCTCGTCAATCTGGTCTTCGTCGCGGCGGTAGATGTTGGCGTGATGCAGGATGGCCTCGATGCCTGGACGCGGAGCCTTGTTGAGCTGTTTCAGGCCGAAGTAGGTCAGCACGCGGTTCTCGCCCGTGATGGGGACGATGTCGGCGGCGATGCTCACGGCCAGCAGGTCCAGCAGGTCATATACCTGCTCGATGGTGCCCAGACCCTTCATCGAGAGGGCGGTGATGAGCTTGAAGCCCACACCACAGCCCGACAGTTCATCGTAGGGGTAGTGGCAGTCGGGACGTTTGGCGTCAAGCACGGCGACGGCGTTAGGCAGAACGTCGCCGGCGCGGTGATGGTCGCAGATGATGAAGTCGACGCCCTTCTGGTTGGCGTATTCTACACGTTCCACAGCCTTGATGCCGCAGTCGAGGGCGATGACGAGCTTGAAGCCGTTTTTGGCGGCATAGTCAATGCCTTTGTGCGAGATGCCGTAGCCTTCCTCATAGCGGTCGGGGATGTAGAACTCGATTTTCTTCTTCTTGAAGAACGGCTTGAGGTAGGTGTAGACCAAGGCCACTGCAGTGGTGCCGTCCACGTCATAGTCGCCGTAGACGAGGAGTTTCTCGTTGTTGTTGATGGCTTGCAGCACGCGGTCGACGGCCTTGTCCATGTCCTTCATAAGGAAGGGGTCGTGCAGCTGCGAGAGGTCGGGACGGAAGAAGGTTTTGGCCTCATCGAAGGTGGTAATTCCGCGTTGCACAAGCAATGTGGCAAGGTTCTTGTCAATACCAAGATCCGCTGCCAGTTTTTCAACTTGTTGATTGTCAACTTCTTTATTTAGAATCCACTTCGTTTCCATCCGCTAATTTTGAACTTGTAAAAATAAGTAAAATAGGAATGCGCACTAAAAGAAAATGAAAATAAATTGCGTTTCTTTTTGTATTATTTTCATTTTCAGTGGATTAAAAACATTGGCTCTTTATCTAACCGATACTGTCCCCAAAAGTGTGTCTGAGCGTTGACGCGTGAAAAAAGGGGATGGCTTTTACAAACTTTTTCGGTTTCCCACCGTTTCCATTCTGCCCCCATTCTGTCCCCTTGCTGAATGCGTTCTGAAAACAGAAAGGAATCAGCAGGGGGACAGCAGGGAATGGTCGTCTTGACGGTGTGTTGCCGATTATTCCTTCACCACCTTGTCCGTGAACTCTTTACCGTCTTGGAGGGTGACCTTCATCAGGTACTGCCCAGCGGCGAGGCCTTCCAGTCCGATGCTTTCAAGACCCTGTGTCCGGGTTTTCAGCAGGCGGCCTTGCAGGTCGTACAGCTCGATGCGGGCGGGCTGCACGTCGGGGGAATAGCTCAGGTGCAGCTCGCTCTGCACGGGGTTGGGGTAGAAGGCGTAGGGGCGCACCTCTATGCCTTCACCGGCTGCGTTCACCGTCCCGTCATGGTTGAGCATGAAATAGACCCAGCCGAGTTTGTTGTAGTTTCCGTCCTTGATGGCATAGCCGCACCAGGTCACGCCTTTCTCCTCACCGGCCTCGTCCTCGAACACGAGGGGCGACTCGAGCGGTGAAGACATGCTGACGCGCCCGGTCTTGCAGAAACGCTTCCATTCCACGTTCAGGTCGGTGTCCATCTTCACGATGATGACACTTTCCTCCGGGTAGCAACCGTGTTCCTTGTACATGAAATAGACCGTACCGTCCCTCATCATCTTCAGCCCCATGGGATATCCCGTGCTGTAATACGCGTGGTTGTCGTTGAACACGGCATAGCCTTTCAGTTGCATGGTGCGCAGATCGTATTTTGCCACCGCCACGCCATAATCCTGCGTCGTAGCGTAGAAATTCGTGTCGTGAGTGTATTTTGCGGCCACCAGAATGTTATCTCCTTCTGCGGGAACCACTTCGGTTTCATAGCCGATATTGAGATACTCACGTATGGTGGTGTTTGGGTTGACAATTTCACTTTTCAACATTTTGTTGAGGATTACGACGTTTTTATGGAAAACGGAGTCTATCACGTAGACGGCAAGGTTGTCGTTTGGGTAGTCGTCTGCTACATTCCATTGGTAATATTGCAAGGGTGATTCTTTGAGTAACCTTAAGGTGCCGGTAGGGCTGAGATTATTGAAAATGAGATTCTCGGTCAACAAGGCCTGTTGTTTGAGTGTGCCATCGAGACCGATGCGTGCAATGTGTTGATTTGCACTTTCATCGGTCAGTGCCTTGTAATATAGCATAATCAGGTCGTCCTTGCAGTCAAGTAGTGAAACATAAATTCCGTTAGTGGCAACACCTTGGCATACAGGCACCAAGACATCTTCGTCGGGATTGGCATGGAGGTTGTCGTCGGGGAAATGAGAGATGCGCACGAAGGAGCTGTCACAATCGCCGTGATATTCGAAAGCGGCTCGGATGTTGCCTTCGCCCCACGGGTTGCGGGCCCAAAGTATTCCATACCCGATTGTGTCTGCCACGAATAGAGAGTCGGTAACAACGAGGGCAGTGGGGGATATCTTGTAAAACATGTGTCCCAAAGGAACACTTTCATAGTTCCCTACATCCTCAGCAAGATATATGTCTATGACATGGTCGCCATCACGCTGCTGTATGGAGTTGGTAATGGTGTAGAAATACCCTGTCGTATCGCTGTACATAAACGAGTACATCTCTTGGGCTTGCACGACCGACACCGCGAGAACAAAGACAAGTAGTAACAGATGCTTTTTCATGGTTGTAAGTTTTGAATGTGAATGATGTAATTAATAAGTAGGTGTCGCTTAGTTCTTCTCGAAGTCGCCTTCAGCATAGCCGTCGGCGTGGTTCAATTTGACGGTGTAAATGTCTGCGGCGGCGGTGTTGAAGAAGATGGTCGTCTTGACGGTGTGTTGCCGGTTATTCCTTCACCACCTTCTTCACGCACTTGCGCCCTTCGGCGT
>CAMYYB010000047.1 GCA_947303335.1 uncultured Bacteroidales bacterium
GAGGTGAACTCGAAGATGTCGGCGATGATGCGCATCGAGAACTCAGGCGGATAGATATAGGTGTTACGCACCATGAACTCCTTCAGGATGTCGTTCTGGATGGTGCCCTGCAGTTCTTCGTACTTGGCACCCTGCTCCAAGGCAGCGACGATATAGAAGGCCAGAATCGGCAACACGGCGCCGTTCATGGTCATGGAGACGGACATTTTGTTCAGCGGGATCTGGTCGAACAGGACCTTCATGTCCTCGACGGAGCAGATGCTCACGCCAGCCTTACCCACGTCGCCCATGACGCGCTCGTGGTCGGCGTCGTAGCCACGGTGGGTGGCCAAGTCGAAGGCCACGGACAGACCCTTCTGACCAGCAGCGATGTTACGGCGATAGAAGGCGTTGGATTCCTCAGCGGTGGAGAAACCAGCGTACTGACGGATGGTCCAAGGACGCATCACATACATGGTTGAATAAGGTCCACGGAGGTTAGGGGCGATACCTGCGGCGTAGTTGAGGTGCTCCATACCTTCGAGGTCTTTCTCGGTGTAGGCAGGCTTCACCATGATATGCTCGTGGGTCTCCCACAGCTCGCCATTCGGCAGGATGAGACCGTCGTGCTTAGGTATAGCGTTGATATTGATGTCTTTATAGTTGGGTTTCATCGTTTTATCCTTTCATTATTTTGTTATACCTAATTGCATTTGGAATTCCTTTAAGGTCTCAAGCACGTTGCTCTTCACGTGGATGAAGTACTTCAGGCCGGCCTCTTTGAGGATGTCGGCAGTGCCTTCGGGGTTACCGGCCAGCACCACGATGGTCTCGTCCTTCAATTCCTCGTAAATCTTGAGGGCGTTGCCTTCGCCGTATTCCTCGTCGGAGGAGCAGATGACCAGAATCTCGGGCTTCACCTCGCGGGCGGCGGCGATGCCTTCGTCCAAAGTCTTGAAGCCTGGGTTGTCGACCACTTGAATGCCGGCACAGGCGAAGAAGTTGGAGGCGAAGTTGGCGCGGGCCTTACGCATAGCGAGGTTGCCGTAGGTGAACATCCAAGCGACAGGACGCTTGTGGTCTTGTGCATAGACATCGGTAGCGTAGCGCAGCTTCTCGAACTGTTGGGCAGCGCGGAAGGTGACGATGGTTTCTACCTCGGCCTTTTCGTCGCGGCGGTTGTCGGCTTCCATCACCCAAGCCTCGGGCGTGAACTTAAGACTTTCGGTGAAGTTCGGGAATTGGTTCGTACCCAGGATGGTCTCGCGGCGGGTGGCCACGTTGCTGAACTTCTTGGTGGCACTTTCCTTGATGAGGCCTTGAATCATACCCTTGCGGACGGCTTCGAGATAACCGCCTTCGTCCTGAATCTTGTTGAACAAGTCCCAAGCGGCAACGGCTAAGCTCTCGGTAAGGTTCTCGATGTAGTAGGAACCTGCAGCGGGGTCGGCCACCTTGTCGAAGTGCGACTCTTCCTTGAGGATGAGTTGCTGGTTGCGGGCGATACGGTCGGCGAAGTCGGTGGGCAGTTCAAACGGAGCATCGAAAGGCAACACCGTGAAAGAATCCACACCGCCCAGAACGGCTGACATCGTACCCGAAGTGGTACGCAGCATGTTGACGTAGGCATCGTAAAGGCTCATGCCCAATTCGGCATTGGTGGCGTGGATGTGCATCTTGGCGTTCTCTTCCTTGCCGCCGTAGGCTTTCACGATGTTGGCCCACAACAGACGGTAGGCACGCATCTTGGCCATCTCCATAAAGTAGTTCTGTCCGACGGCCATATTGAAGCGCATCTTGGGAGCAATCTCATCGACAGTCAGACCCTTCTCGGTCAGCTTGTCTAAGTATTCAGCACCCACAGCCAGACTGAAGGCCATTTCTTGAACGATGGTCGAACCAGCGTTGGTGAACACGTGAGCATTCACGCCGATGGTCTGGAAGTCGGGCATCTCGGCTTTCACCATGATATAGGCCAGCTCCATATCGGTGCTTTCGGTGATGTACCATACGCCGCGACGGATGTAGCGGGTCAGCGGGTCATAGTTCAGCGAGCCTTTCACTCCCGGAATCTTTGAGAGCATCTCAAGTAGTGGGAGATGGTACTTGTTGTTGTAGAGGTTAATCTCCACGGCCTTTTGGTCGATACCGTTCAGCAGGGTGGAAATCTCGATGGCGGTGTAAGCCTTGTCCATCTCTAATTTGAAACCGATGGAGTTGGCGCCGCGGCTCAGAGCATTCAAAGCAATCTTGTTGGCCTCAGCGACATCCTTCACGGTAATGTCTTGACGGACAAGCCACTCATTACCCACGGCTTTGTTACCACGGACGAAGGGGAATTCGTTAGGTTGTTGACCCGTCCAGGGAATGTCGGCCAGGTTTTCGGCACGGTAGTAAGGCCTCACATTGAAACCTTCAGGGGTGCGCCACACCAGCTTTTTGTTGTAATCGGCACCTTTGAGGTCCTTCTCGATGACAGCTTCCCATTCCTGGGTGCTTACAGGAGGAAATTCCTCAAAGAGTCTCTTTTTTTCTTCCATTTGTTGATTATTTAATTGATATTCTTTTTGTTGTAAACTATTTCTAGACAGAGTTCGGTATACAATCAGAGGGCAAAGTTAGGAAATAAAGCGATAAGGCAAAAAAGAAATTGTTCAAGAGGTTGTTTTTTCATTATTTTTGCAAGATAAAAACTTTACATCATGAAAAAACAACTCTTTTTCTTCGTGCTGCTTTTGGTAGGCACGAGTGCGTTCGCCCAGAAAAAACAATACACCTTGCAGTCGCCTGACAAGGATCTCACTATTACCATCAAGACAGGCGAACAACTCACCTATGCTGTAACGCACGGCAACACCTGTGTGTTGGCTCCTTCGGCTATCGGCATGAAGCTGACAGACGGTACCCAATTGGGCCAAAAGCCGATTGTGAAAAGTGCTAAAACACAATCGGTCAACCGGACCGTGAAAGCCAACATTTACAAACGTGCAGAGATTCCAGAGGCCTACGAAGAACTGACGCTGACCTTCAGAGGCAACTATAAAGTTGTTTTCCGCGCCTATAACGAAGGTGTGGCCTATCGCTTTGAGACGGATTTCAGCAAGCCTGTCATCATTGAGAGCGAGACTGCCGACTTCAACTTTGATAACGATTATCAGGCGGTAATCCCATACGTTCTGAGACGTGCCGGACAGGAAGGCGACCTCATCAGCCAGCAGTTCTATAACTCTTTCGAGAACACCTACACCCATACCAGCTTGAGCCAGATGGATACTGAGAAACTGGCTTTCCTTCCCCTATTGGTCGAACTGAACGACGGCAAGAAAGCCGTCATTACCGAAGCCGATTTGGAAGACTTCCCGGGCCTGTATCTCCGTAATGTGAATGGTGGACAAGGTCTATCAGCCGTTCATGCGGGCTATCCTAAGACCCGCGAGCAAGGCGGCCACAACAACCTGCAATGGATTGTGAAGGAACGCGAGAACTACATCGCCAAAACCGATGGACAGCGCAGCTTCCCCTGGCGCTGTATAGTGGTTTCAGAAAACGACAAAGAGTTGGCTGACAGCGATTTGGTTTACCTTTTGGCCTCGCCTTCGCGTTTGGAGGACGACTCATGGATTCAGCCCGGTAAGGTGGCCTGGGACTGGTGGAACGCTTGGAACATCTACGGCGTCGACTTCCCAGCCGGCATCAACAACGATACCTATAAATATTATATCGACTTCGCCGCTCAATACGGCATACAATACGTTATCCTCGATGAGGGCTGGGCCGTCAACAAGCAGGCTGACCTCTTCCAAGTGGTACCCGAAATTGACATTCAGGAGCTGGTGGACTATGGTGCCGAACGCAATGTGGGCATTGTGCTTTGGGTAGGTTACGCCGCCATCGACAAGGATATGGAGCACGTCTGTCGGCACTATTCCGAAATGGGTGTCTATGGCTTTAAGGTTGATTTTATGGACGGTGACGACCAGATGATTGTGGACTTCTACTACCGTATGGCTGAGACGGCGGCAAAATACAACCTCTTTATCGACTTCCACGGAGCCTATAAGCCCACCGGACTGCACCGCACTTGGCCTAATGTGCTGAATCACGAAGGCGTTTATGGTCTGGAACAAGCCAAGTGGGACAACAACAGCGACCTCGTCCTCAACGAAGTCACCATCCCCTTCATCCGTATGGTGGCCGGGCCTATGGACTACACCCAAGGGGCGATGAAGAATGCCAACAAAAACAACTTCGCTGCCATATATACTGAGCCGATGAGTCAAGGAACACGTTGCCGCCAGTTGGCCGAGTACGTCATCTTCGAGTCGCCTTTCAATATGCTCTGCGACAGTCCGAGCAATTACCTCAATGAGGACGAATGCACCCAGTTTATCGCCTCGGTGCCTACCACTTGGGATGAGACTGTCGTCCTTGACGGAAAGGTGGGTGAATACCTCATCATTGCCCGCCGCAAGGACTTCCGCTGGTACATTGGTGCAATCACCAATTGGGAGGAACGCGACCTTTATCTTGACCTCTCAGTACTTCCTAACTTTGGGGCCAAATCGGGACAAATCTTCCGGGATGGTGTCAATGCTAACCGCGTGGCCCGCGATTATGTGACTGAGCAAGTGCAAGTAATGGGCAACAAAGTAAAACTACACCTCGCCAAAGGTGGAGGTGCAGTGATGGTGTTTTAAGGACTAAAGGAAAAAATGGAAAACAGGGATTTGTTACCATCCAATGAAAAAACATTTCTCCTTCCTGCTGACTTTTATCACCCTGTTCTCCTCCTGACCACACCCCGTTCACACGTTGCCCACAGAGAGGGATCACGGAGTTACCTCATAGTTATCTCAGAGTTACCTCATAGTTACCTACTAGCGCCTATAGGCTTGCTATAGCCTTGGTATAGAGTTGGTATAGCGTTGCTATCGTTTTTTGTACTTTAATGGATTGTGAATGAGTGTGTTATGAAAGAAAATCGGGTTAGCAAGTCTATCTGCATGGTGTATCATTCAGAGAAACAGATAGTTACAAAGACTTTCCTATCTCATTCGGGCTTTGAGTTTGCGCTTGCAAAGATAAGCAAAATAACTGGATTTGTCAAGTAGACATTAAAAAATTCCATCCAAAGTGTGATCCCGTAAATTGTGATTGTTGCAGTTGTTACAGTTGTTACAGTGTTACAGTTAGTTTTCGCGCGGTGAAAGGATGAAAGGCTTGGGGGCGGATTATTTTTCATGATTCTTTCGAAAATTGAACAGTCGTCCATGATTTGGGTTTTTCTGCCTGACATATAGCGATTTATAAATTGTGCAATCGCAATTGCACAATTTAACATGGACCCATATCATTACCACTTTACGTTTGGATAATCCCATCGCCGCACGTTGGTATTATGAAAAGTCTAAAAGCCAAGCAAAAGAGGATAAAGGATGGTCTTTTCATATAGACAATTATCGATAATGGGCGCAAAAAATAATATGGGAAATGGGGGTTGCATAAAATAGAGAATCTGCTGAATCGATATTGATGGCAATGAATATAAGTCCATTAAAAGGAACGATCATGTGAGAAAAATGAGTTTATAACATATTTATATACAATAATTTGCGTTTTAATATTTATTTTTTGTGAGAAAGTGTACAAGTTTAAGAAAAAAGATGTACTTTTGCTGCCTAATTGAAAGTAGTTTTCTTTGATGATGACGGTTATAGACGATGTAACTTTGCGCAAAGGATATTGGCATATCCTCCGCGAGCCTATGGGCTATCTGACAGATTTGGATGAAATCGACGAGAATCTGGCAGACTATTTTGCAAGTGTTGGAGTTATTGCATATGGCATTAATTCTCGCGCACAATTACGTTATAAAGTCACTCCTGATGGAGAGAGAATAGCAAGAATAGAGTTTACTTCTCTCTCGTTGAAGTTATTTCGGGAGGATAAAAACCATACCCAAACTACATTGTTTATCTAGTGATTCCTTGTACATATTATAAATTGTTGTTATGGATACCTGCTATTGCGTCTTTTGGTTTCCTACAATTTTTCATTGTGAGAAAAAACGTCGTACTGATGCTATTCCCCGTATTTCCATCGCTGATGATGATAAAACTAATGACTTGTTTCTGGAGATAACTGAAGAGCCGACGATAAATCCTCGTTATGCGTCGCAAGTGCCTGTTTTGACATCATCTGGAAACGAAGAACAGTATGACTTGATTTTTACATTGTCCAGTCAAAGTGGGGAATCTTTTAAGACTCGTTTCCTTTTCGAAGATCAAACCCGAAATGGCTTTGTGCTCTATTCATACGACAGAGATGATTTAATTAGCAAATACTGGAATCGGTTCGATAAGACTGATCAGGACGCAATCATCGAAAAGGCTCGTGAGAGGGTAATTAAGCGTATCAAAAAGAAATACCACCCAGAAATTGAACCTAATCCCGATAACGAGCAAATAAAAAACTACATGATTGATAGGATTCTCATTTCTTTCTATCATCATGCAAAACAGTTTTATCATGAACACGAAACCCACAGCGAATCCGATGGGAAATACATTTCTTACTATTATAGTAAAGAATGGGAAAACGGGAATCGAGAGTATTTAAGGAAAGCCCCATCGCTTTTAACAAAAAACAATCCTGTCATTGATTGGTATATAAACCAGTTTGAAAATCAACTTGTTGGAAACGCTGAAAATATTTCAAAGCATTATAAGAAGTGGTCTGAGGATTTCGAAGATGTTTTTAGTTTGAAAAAACGAGTGGCTAAAGCTCGGGAAGGGGACAATGGTGAAGATTTGTTGAATCTTATACGCGAAATCCAATTAAGAAACTATATCGCATCTCAATTGGAAAGAGGTGGTCTGCTTGAAGAACCTAAATTTGAGGAAATCAGTAAAAATATTGATGAGCAAAAAAAGTATCTCAAAAAGATATTTCAGGAATCGTTCATGATTTATGTGCAGAATCTTGATGAGGGATTGAGTACTTTGTCAAAGGAGTGTACCGATAGTTTGATAGAATACACCTATTGCAAAACCCTTCTTGGGTCAAAGTATAACGATAAATATAAGCACAACAATGATTTTACAAAAACTGAATTAGAGTCATATAATAATTCTTCTGACGATCCTGAACTAATAATGAAAGATTCAGGGCGTAAGAAAGCCTTTAACATACGGAATAGTATTCGGTACATTGAGGCTATCAGACAGAAGTGCGACTTTTTGGGAAGTAGAATAACTGAAATGTTGATTGAGGAGGTCCATGGTATTTCTAATGATAATGAAACTATACTCGATAAAATCACCAAGTTAACTGCTGCTAATGGTGGTGTTCTTCAGGATGTGCAGAAGTTAACCAATGCAAACAGAGCGGTTTTGGACGATGTTCAATTATTAACACAATCTAATGCGAATGTTCTCAAAGAGGCTGAAAAGAGTAATGAAACCAGTAGTTTTCTAGGATGGATAAGTCTTGCTATATCTCTTATTAGTTTGGGCGTGTCTTTTGGAGATGATGTGTACAAAAGTAATAGTATTAAATGGATTCTTATTGGAATTGCGAGTGTGATACTTGTAATTGTTGGTGGAATAAAAATAGGTAAAAAGCCCACTAAATGGAAATAGAATGAATGATGAGTTTGGCGTGTTGAAAAAAATTATCCTCCAACAAGAGAAAAATGTCAGACTATCTTACCAACATCACCATCAATAATTCTCCTGAGCCGATTACAATCTTCAGCATTTCATTTCTGAAGTTCACATACTTCTAACATACTGGTTGAACACGACCAGTCTAATCCTTCAAACATCCAATCGGCACCACATAAATCCCATCCTCACGCCGATAGGCGAATTTGCCTACTGCGGTCAGTACCATCCTGAACGCGGGTGCCTTCATCTTTGTGGTGTCAATTTTACCAGTCAGTTCTGTGAGCGCATTCACTCCTTCTTGTATCAGTTTCTCCCCACCCAGCTTTATCTCTATCAAGCCATACGAACCATTCCTTAAATGCACCACCGTGTCACATTCCAAACCGCTCTTGTCCCGATAATGATAGACTTGCCCATCAAGCGCATCAGCATACACTCTCAAGTCGCGCACGCACAATGTCTCAAAGAACAACCCAAACGTATTCAGGTCGTTGATTAGGTCGTTCGGTCCTAAGCCTAATGCCGCAGTGGCAATAGACGGATCAACAAAATAGCGGTTGTCGGATGTGCGGATGGCCGTCTTGGAACGCAGATTGGGGTTCCAGGCCTCCATATCTTCTATCACAAAGATTTTCTTCAATGCGGCAACGTAAGCATAGATGGTCTTGTCATCCACGCTGTCTACGTCGTTGGCACGCACATCATCGGCAATCGTGCTGATGGGAGTTTGAGACCCCTGATTTCTGGCATACGACCGCATCAACCTTTTTGTCCTTTCGACGTCCCGTCTCACACCATCCACACGCGAGATGTCCTTTTTCACCACAGCATCGTAATAGTCAAATGCCCTGCCAAGTGCCACATCATTCTTTTGCAAAGTAGCCCTTGGCCAACCGCCACGACAAATCAGATACGCAATATCCTCCAATTTCAGCTTGTTCTCTACAAACAACTGCTCAGGGGCTTCGAACAACGTTCTCAGGCTTACACCTCCGTTGGACTCGCCGGACTCCCAAAGACTCATGGGCCGCATCGTAAGCCACGAAATACGCCCAGTCCCCGAGTGCTTCATTTTATCATCATCTACAGGGACAGCCGACCCTGTGAGGATAAACTGTCCGTCATCATCCCTATGGTCCACTTCAAATCTTACAGCATCCCATAGGGTCGGGACATTTTGCCATTCGTCAATCAATCTGGGTGTTTCTCCAGCCAAAACACCTTTGGGATTAAGCACGGCCAATTCTTGCCAGTTTGCCCCTTCTTCAGTGTCATCCATGTAAATCACACTCTTGGCCTGCTGCTCTGCAGTAGTGGTCTTTCCACACCACTTGGGGCCTTCTATCAAAACAGCACCTACACCTTCCAACTTTTTCTTTAGAAGTATATCGGCAATTCTTGGCTTATAATTCTTCATAATGTGACATTATTTTTTGCGCTGCAAAATTACATATTATTTTGCATAAAATCAGCATCTTTTTGAATTTTATTTCCAAAGTTGGCCGATTTTTACTTCCAAAGTTGGCCGGTTTTCACTTCCAAAGTTGGTCGGTTTTTACTTCCAAAGTTGGCCGGTTTTTACTTCCAAAGTTGGCCGGTTTTTACTTCCAAAGTTGGCCGATTTTTACTTCCAAAGTTGGCTGTCTTACTTTACATCCTAAACACGCCGAACTGTTGCGGCGGGAATGGCTGATTGAGCGAAGCGGCAATGCCCAAAGCAAGAATCTTACGGGTGTCGATGGGGTCGATGATGCCGTCATCCCACAGGCGGGCAGTGCTGTAGAAAGCCGAACCTTCATAGTCGTATTTGGCTAAAATCTCTTTCTTCAGCTGGGCAATCTCGTCGTAAGGCACTTCCAGACCTTTATATTTGTATTGGTCTTCTTTCACGGTAGCCAATACGCTGGCGGCCTGTTCGCCACCCATAACGGAAATCTTAGCGTTGGGCCACATGAAGAGCAGGCGCGGACTGTAGGCCCTGCCTGCCATTCCGTAGTTGCCTGCACCGAATGAGCCACCGAAGATGACGGTGAACTTCGGCACGTTGGCGTTGCTTACCGCGTGTACCATTTTGGCACCGTCTTTGGCGATACCGCCTTGTTCGTACTGCTTGCCCACCATGAAACCCGTGATGTTTTGCAGGAATACCAGCGGGATATTTCGTTGGCAGCACAGCTCGATGAAGTGGGTGGCCTTTAAAGCTGACTCAGAGAATAGCACCCCGTAGTTGGCAATGATACCTACTGGGAAGCCCATCAGGTGGGCAAAACCGCAGACCAAAGTGGTGGCATAGCGAGACTTGAACTCCTGAAAACGGCTACCGTCCACGATACGGGCGATAATCTCGTGTGGGTCGACTAACTTATGGAAATCAATGGGGGCGAGACCGTAAAGGTCATGTGGGTCGTATTGGGGCTCTTCTATAGGCAGCATGTCGAGTTTTTGCCGATGAGACTTTTCTAAGGTCTTGAAGATGTTGCGACAGATTTGTAAGGCATGTTGGTCATTCTCTGCCAGATGGTCGGCTACGCCTGAAACGCTGGTGTGCATCTCGCCACCTCCCAGTTCCTCTGCTGTCACTACTTCACCCGTTGCGGCTTTCACCAAAGGCGGTCCGCCCAAGTAAATGGTACCTTGGTTGCGGACGATGATGGTCTCGTCGCTCATCGCAGGCACGTAAGCGCCTCCCGCAGTACACATACCCATCACGATGGCAATTTGGGGAATGCCCATTGCCGACATTCGGGCTTGGTTGTAAAAGAAACGTCCGAAATGGTCGCGATCGGGAAACACTGTGTCCTGCTCGGGCAGGAAAGCACCTCCGCTGTCGACCATATAGACGCAGGGAAGATGGTTCTCCATCGCAATCTCCTGGGCACGAAGGTGTTTCTTCACCGTATATTGCATATAGGTGCCGCCTTTCACGGTGGCATCGTTGGCTACAATGACGGCTTCTCTGCCTTGTATCACACCGATACCTGTGACGATGCCTGCTGAGGGGAAGTCGTTGTTATAAGTGCCGTAGGCTGCCATCGGCGAGAGTTCCAGGAAAGGCGTGTTGGGGTCGACGAGCATATCGATACGCTCGCGGGCCAACATCTTATTGCGTTTCTTGTGTTTGGCAACTGCGCTTTCGCCGCCACCTTGCATCGAGGCCGACATTGCCTCACGGTACTGTGCCATCAGAGCGAGGAAATTTCGTTCGTTCTGTTTGAACTCCTCAGAGTTGGTGCGTATGTTGGATTTCAGGATTTGCATAGTAGTGATTCAAGTGTTGTAGCGGGGCAAAGATAGTAAAAAAGTTCTATGTGCAAGCTTTTTATCAACAATAGTTGCCAACTACGAATGACAAAGGGGCTGCATCTTCTTGTTTTTTCTTACTTTTGTGGCGTCGTAACGCAAACAATTTTACCCATGAAAACCATCAAAGACATTTATAAAATCGGTATAGGTCCTTCGAGCAGCCACACCATGGGACCGCAAAAAGCCGCCGCTATCTTTAACGGACGTTATCCCAATGCTGCCACCTTCGAGGTGACGCTCTATGGGAGCCTCGCTGCCACAGGCAAAGGCCACATGACAGACTGGGCTATCCTCAATACGCTTCAAGCTCCGACGGAAATCGTTTGGAAACCAGATATTATCCTGCCTTTCCATCCTAACGGGATGTGTTTCAGGGCTTTCAACAAGGACAAAGAGCTTTTGGGCGAATGGACTGTCTATAGCATCGGTGGGGGTAACCTTGCCGAAGAAGGCAAACAAAGTGAACAACCTGAGGTTTATCCCCTTTCCAAGATGACTGAAATCCTGAACTGGTGTGAGCAACGTGGACGCACCTATTGGGAATATGTCTATGAGTACGAAAACCAAAAGGAAATCGAGGCCTATATGATGGAGGTGTGGCAGGTGATGAAAGCTGCCGTCGAGCGCGGATTGGAAGCTGAGGGCGTTCTGCCTGGGCCACTCAACCTGAGTCGCAAGGCCGCCATGTATCACATCAAGGCTTCGGGCTATACCCACACCTTACGCAGTCGGGGCTTGGTCTATTCCTACGCTTTGGCTGTTGCAGAGGAAAACGCATCGGGTGGACGCATCGTCACCGCCCCGACCTGCGGTTCCTGTGGGGTGATGCCAGCTGTGCTGTATCATCTTTCCAAAAGTTACGAATTCACCGACCTACGCATCATCCGTGCTTTGGTGACGGCGGGCTTGGTGGGCGACATCGTGCGCACCAACGCCTCTATTTCAGGTGCTGAGGTAGGATGTCAAGGTGAGGTAGGGGTGGCCTGCGCTATGGCTGCGGCTGCCGCCAACCAACTGTTTGGAGGCAGCCCCGCTCAGATTGAATATGCTGCCGAAATGGCCTTGGAACATCACTTAGGTATGACTTGCGACCCCGTTTGCGGTCTCGTGCAAATCCCCTGCATCGAGCGCAACGCCTACGCCGCTGCCCGTGCTCTGGATTCCAACATCTATTCCACGTTCTCTGATGGCCGTCACCGTGTGTCCTTTGATAAGGTGGTGGAGACCATGAAAGAAACCGGGAAAGACATACCGTCGCTCTATAAGGAAACCTCTCAAGGCGGTCTCGCCCGCGACTATGAGCAGATGGAATAACCCTTTCGGCATTCAATATTCATTGCCGTATTACGGTTGTTAATCGCTTGATTTGGCAATAATGCCGTCCAAGATTCCCGGTCTCAACCGAGCATCTTCTGTATGTCTTTCTCGAAATCAGCAGGCTCTGTGGTGGGCGGGAAACGTTTAACTGTAGCACCATCGCGCGAGATGAGGAATTTGGTGAAGTTCCACATGATGTCGCCCTCTTTCTCCACACTCTTGCTGATGGTCTTGAACAGGGTATGAGAGGCTTTGGCCTTGATGCCTATGTATTCTTCCGTGGGAGCAACGCGCTTCAGATACTCGAAGATAGGATGCGTGTCTTTGCCGTTCACGTCGATTTTCTTCATCAAAGGGAAGGTCACGCCGTGGTTAAGGCGGCAGAACTCGGCGATTTCCTCATCAGAGCCAGGCTCTTGGTGGGCAAACTGGTCGCAGGGGAAACCGATGATGACCAGACCTTGGTCTTTGTACTTCTTATAAAGGGCTTCCAACCCATCGTATTGTGGAGTGAATCCGCATTTTGAAGCGGTGTTGACAATCATCAGGACTTGGCCTTCATACTGGTGGAAATCCACCTCTGCACCCTTGTTGTTCAGGGCTTTGTAATCATAAATCTTTTCCATTGTTACATTTGTTTTATGAGCCAGAATAGAATTCTGTTTGCCCATTTCTTTGGGTTTTAATTGTTGATATTGATGTTCGATGCAAAAGTACAACTTTATTTTTATATCGCAAACGATATTTTGAAAAAACCAATTGTTTTTATTGTGTGATGCTAATAAATCATACTTTTGCAGTGCATTTTTTTTGGGTTTTATCCAATCTTCAAATCTCCTTCGGCCACAATGGACGCATTGCCACCGACAAAGATATTTCCGTCGGCTTGAATCCTTGTGGCCACTACCGAAGGCCGTCCCATGGCTTCGCCTTGAATGAAGGCGCACTCGGCTTCATCTCCAAGGCATCCGCACTGTTGGAGGTAGTGGGTCAGCGAGGCATTGGCTGTGCCTGTCGCCGATTCCTCAGGGATGTCGTATAAAGGTGCAAAGTCGCGGACATGAGCCGTGTAGCCGTCATTGTCGAAAGCAAAAACGTGGAAGCTGATGGCCTCGAGTTGTTTTGTGATTTCTGAAACGGCCTGCATGTCGGGCTGGAGAGTTTGCAGTGTGGCTACATCGGGTAATGGAATCATGATGTCGGGCAGGCCGGCATAAACGATTTGAACCGGAAGGGTAGGGCGGTATCCCTTCGCTCCCAAAGCCTGATAAATAGCCTCGGTTTCATCGATGGAGGTCACTATGCGTGGCTTCGCCATCTGCATCATCACTTTTTCGCCAACCTCGATGTGCAAGTCGCCTGCTTTCGTGTGGCAGAGGCATCGCCCCGAAGCCCATTTGTTATGGTGCAACAAAAAAAACGAAGCTATCGTTGCATGGCCGCATAAATCCACCTCGGCCTTTGGTGTGAAATAGCGGATGGTGAATTCCTGTGCAGAATGACTCTTCACGAAAGCAGTCTCCGAATAGCGCAGTTCAGCGGCAATTTTCAGCATCAATCCTTCTTCCGGAAAACTGTCGGAGTCAAGCAGCACCACTCCTGCTGGATTGCCGCCAAAAGGCTGGTCAGTGAAAGCGTCAATGATGTAGAATTGCATTATTTATTATTGATATTTCCCGCTGAGGATATGGGTTCTTAATCCTTTCACGGCTGGTTTGCAAACTCAATTGATTTAAGGGACGTATTCCGATCGATTTACAGCATTCTTTCTATCTCGTCCCGATGTTCATAAAGGGTACAACCGCCGGTATGCTCCCAGCCGAGGGCACGGGCATCGCGTATCTTGCGGAACAAGGGTGACTGTAGGGCTTGACGTAAACCTATTTGAGCCACGTTGCTGTCGCTGAAAGGTGAGAAGGGGCAGGGCTCGGCAGCCCCGTCGGGACCGATATGGAAGAAACCCCGTCCCGCAGCCATACAGCCGTCGACGGCTTTCTCGTCACCTGGGAAACTGAGGAAAATCATCTCTTTGAAACGCTCGCGACGCAGTTCCACAATCTGCTCCATCTCGGCCACATGCTCGTCGCGGAAAGCCAGATGGGAGGTGCTTTCGTCGAAAGGCACGTACTCCACATAGAACACCAATCGGCAGCCTAATGAGACAAGATGGCTGAGGAAGGCTTCGGAAGTCACATCGTGATAGTTTTCAGTGGTCACGGTGATGCTGGTACCAAAGAAGAGTTTCTCTTTCTGTAGCATCTCCATAGAGAGCAACGCCCGCTGAAACACACCATTACCGCGTCGGTCGTCGGTAGCCGCCAGTTCTCCTTCAAGACTAATGACAGGCACCATGTTGAGGTGTTTTTTGAAGAACTCCGTATAGACGGCTCCTATGAGTGTGCCATTGGTGAAGACGGGAAAGATGATATCGTCTATTGCGGCAGCACATTCCAGCAAGTCGCGGCGCATGAGGGGCTCACCTCCGGCCAATAGGCAGAAACTCACGCCCAAATCGGCAGCTTCCTGAAAAATGGAACTCCATTGTTCGGGAGTGAGAGAGGGCTTCTCACTATGATGGCCTGGATTGCCTGCGATGCCGTTCTTTCGGGCGTAGCAGCCTTTGCATTGCAGGTTGCAGGTGGTGGCGATGCTGGCGATGAGGAACGGCGGCACAACGACATTCTCTTTCTCGAGGTGCGCTTTGCGCCGCCGTTCGGCTTTGCTTATGGTGCGTTGCATCTGGGCCACGAAACGGGCTTCGCGCGGGTTATCCAGCACGTTCAGGTAGGCTTTCGCCATGATGTTGCGGATGGTCCCCGCCATGTAGGCACCAAGGTCCATACAGCTTAAAGGGTTTTTTTAATGAATTGAATAAAGTTTTCAATGTCTTTCTTGTCAGGATGACTGGCTTTAATGGGACCCATAGCTCCTGGACAGGTGAACTCGCGTTCATCGACTGTGATACCACGCGCCTCAAGTGCTTTGCGCATCTGTGGGACGGGCGACTTGATGATGGCGCAAGAGCCGAAACATACTACACGCTTCACTCGGTCGGGCGTTAAGCTTTCGATAAAGCGCATCACACTGCCGTCCACTTTGCCGAGAAACACACCGGCACCAAGTAGTAGCATATCTACTGGCTCCTGCAAAGGAGTGTCCACGGTCTGTGGCTCACAACCCACAATGTCCTTCACTGCCTCCACCATCTGCCGGGTGTGGCCAAATTTGCTGTAATATCGAATTGCAGTTTTCATTTGAAGCCGATAGAAATTATTGGGCTGGAGCCCATTTGCAACGGACGGGCGACACAATGGCCCCCTCCTTCTTCAATTCGGCAAAGGCTTTGTCGACCTCCTTGCGGTCGATACCTGTAATCTCTGCAATTTTGCCAGCGTTGACGGGAGCACCGAACTCACGCATGGCTTGTAGTACTTTCTCTTTCATTGTTGTAGGTTTTTGTAGTTTTACATTTTGCGCAAATCCTTTTAATGCTTCTTCTTTAGTCATAGCTTTAAATTTTAATTGTTATTTATTAGTTTGTTTAAGTCTTTCGATAAGTTTGTCGAGCATGGGAATCATGCCCATGTATTCCTCCTCTTCACTCGCTTTTTGGATGATGTCAGTAATAAGACATCCGGGGATATACTTCGCTTGTTCTTGCATTTCCAAGCCTTTCTTAGTCAACGAGACAATGCGCTGTCGTGTATCTTCTTTACCGCGTGTGCGGGTAACCAAACCTGCTTTCTCCATACGTTGCAAAAGCGGCGTGACAGTATTGGTGTCAAGCATAAGCTTTTTGGCAATATCGCAGACAGGCTGCTTGTCCTGCTCCCAAAGCACAAGCATCACAAGGTATTGTGGATAAGTGATGCCCAAAGGGTCAAGATGCGGATGGTAGGCCCCTATCGTGAGCCGCGCTGCCGTGTAAAGTCGGAAACAAAGCTGGTTATCCAATTTAAGTTGTTCGCAGGTCATCTTGCAAATTTTATCGTTCACGATGCAAAATTACACATTATTTTTATATCGCAAGCGATATTTTTGAAAAAAATAGTTAATTTGAGAAAAACTTGCAACCTGTTGAAAAAAATCCGCAAAAAACCATTGCCAATCCATAAGAATAAATACAAGCATTTTTGGAACCAAGAGTCACCACAATGCCCATTGACATAATCTTTCCAACGCAGATGATCTCAATGGGCGTGTATGGGCTTTCAATCACATCGTGAAGAGCTAACCCGTCATAACAGGTCCTCCTCCAGTGGAGAGATAAAACCTGATAGGAGTAATAATGACCGCTCCATTAGTTTTCCTCCTGTGACTCAAATCTTTAGCAATTCATAACGGCCATACTTACCTCCAGCCGCATTTGAGAACCGCACCCTCCGAAACACTTCTTGGGTTTTCTCTGTGTGGTGAAGATGCCCGAACAGATGATATTTCGGCCTTACATCCATCACACGCTTATAAAGAGTATAGTCGCCATAATTGATGCCGTCCTGTTCATCGAGAATGCCTAATGGTGGCTGATGAGTAAGCAACACATCGGTGTCGTCAGGAATGCGGCCAAACAACTCAGGGAAGTTGCCGTCAAGGTCGTCTTGTAAAAACATGGGAACTCCATAGAACTTAATGCCATCAATAGTGATACCGTCATTGCAGAGATAATGCACATTGTCTGGCAGGCCTTCAATGTTTGCACCATACAAGCAATCATCGTGATTGCCTGCGATGAAAACCTTTTGTTTGTAAGGCAAGTCACCAAACCATTCGATGAAGTCTTTGACTTCCTCTTCGGTGCCATCTTCGGTGATGTCGCCTGTATGCACAATCACATCGGCTTCAGGCAAATCTTTCAATTGATGATGCTTGCCGTGAGTATCAGAGATATGTAGGATTTTCATGTTTATTCCTTTGGGTTGATTAACTCTATTGGCGTTTCGTCAATGACATTGAGGACAGTATAACTTGGGAAAAGCATTTTATATTTTTCGGGCATTTCCGTGTGTATGGGGACGATGTATTTCGGCTGAACATGTTCGACAATCTTCTGAAGCGATGCCACATCGGCGTGTCCACTGGTATGGATGTCGGGCAGTTTTTGCCTAAGCTCTGGCTTTTCTTCAATCCATGCCTTTAGCCGATTGATTTCAGGCTTGTCTTGTTCCCAGTATTGCGCCCAGATAGAGTTGGTGAGACATACTTTCGTGTCGGCAAGATACTTTTTCAGGTCACCAAGCAGTTTCGGCCTAAACAATAGCACATATTTCGAAGGATTCGTAGCCAAATCAGCCAGATCCATCTTTTTCTCCTTTGAGTACGGTCCATAGATGATGGTTTTGTCTCGCTCCATCATCATTGTGGTCAGCCTATGGGGGTAGTAAATCATCAGGTTGGGATGGGTCTTTGCGGTGGGTATGGTCGGATGAACGCTATAGGCAAATTCCAATACGTAAGCCGTATATGGGTCGATGCATAACGTGCGGCCTGTTCTGAGGCACGCCCTGTACAAAGCCACCAGTCTGTCAATGTTTTGCGAGGAGCACCAAACCAAGTGTGCGTTGTCCTGATGGGATGAAAAACGCTTGACAAATTCATTCTCAATTGCCGTTTCGGTTTTTTGCCTGACACCCCTGCCCAAATTCGTGCCTTCCAAAAAGAGGTAGTCCACATGTTGAGGAAGGTTTTTATACAAAACGCCTTTCTTCCCGTGCAGCCTGATGTCGCCGCTATAAAGGATGCGTTTCCCGTACACTTCAAAGAGGAACGCACAAGCCCCGAAAGCCGAATGGTCAACATCGAATTTCGTGCCGCGAAAGTCTTTGACAATCACCGTGTTTTCAATAGATTGAATGTCTAAACGCTCGGTAAGGTCTTCTCCAAAGACCCCTGAGATTTTCATCAGTTCAACGGTCTCTTTCGTGGCGTAAACCTTTGTGCCTTTTGGTGCCTCGTTAAGTAGTCCGTAATGATCTGCATGGTAGTGGCTGAGAAAGATAGCGTCGCAGTTTTGAAGCCATTTTTGTGCATTCTCTCGAATCTCATTTTGGGTCTCTACGTCTTGCTCATCGTAATCCAAGGGCAAGCCGCAGTCGATAAGTATCCTGGCATTGCGTGTCGCAAGCTCCACGCAGTTCCCACCGAATTGGTGGGAACCACGGTGGATAATGAACTTTATATCGTTTTGATTGCTATTCATGTTTTAACTCTAAACTGGTTCGT
>CAMYYB010000048.1 GCA_947303335.1 uncultured Bacteroidales bacterium
GATTGTACGCTGCTTATAAATACTTTATATTTGGGCATATTTATCTTGTTATTCTATCGGCATGAAACGTATATACTTTGGCTGCAAAATTACAAATATTTCACGAAACCCATTTTCGCAAAAAGCGCCGTCATTCACAACCTATCTCTGTTCCTCAATTTTCTTCTGTTCCGACTCCATCAAGAAGCGCGTGACATTCGAAACAAGCGCATCCTCCAAGTCTTTCTCCTCGTACTCCTCGCTCATCGAGAGGAAGCCGAAATGATAGGGATCCTTTAGTATCTCCTTGGCCAACTGGCTCTGCGGGGCCGGAAGCGTATGCTCAAAGTTGGTCACGACTGCACCTTGGCTACCAAAGAGATTGGCCGCTATCTGGCTTTCGAGCCTGCTGCGGCTCCAGCCTTCTTCAGTCACCTTATTGATATAGAAAATGGCCTCGTCGAGGGTTTGGCATTTGGAAATAATAAGGACATGATGTTTCCAAGGAACTAGACCAAATATTTCAGGCATTTCCAATTGGTCACCAGCTTGGTGACCTTTTTCGTTTTCGTCCAATTGGTCAGCAACTTGCTGGCCTATTTTCGGATTTTCAATTTGGCCACCAAGATGGTGGCTTTTTTCAACATCATCTTCAACGTCTTCAAATTGGCCACCAGCTTGGTGGCTAATTTGGTCAACGGGTCGTTGACCTTTTATAACTCGCTCATAATAAAACGAATACCACTGCTTCATGTATTTTACATTGGAATAGGAGAAGCCCGTTTCATCGGGAAACGCTTGTCGCATGTCGAGGGCAAACTGTTTCACCACACCTGCGCCCCAGCGTTCTTCAGCGCGAAGTGCCACCAAATCACGGCCCACACTCCAATAAAACTCAAGCATGGCAGTGTTCACACGAACCGCCGCCTTGACTTGGCTTTGGCGGAATCGCTGCTTGATGTCGGCCATCCATTGCACATAGCCCTCATCGGCAGTCATCATGTCACGGGATACGAATGTCGGTTTGTCGCTCATCTTTTTTAAGGATTAGTGAAATGCAAAGATACAAATAAATCCATTACAATGCCTGATACGCCTGGAATTGTGCCGTCACGCGGTCGTACACCTTCTGCTGGATGTCGGCGGGCGAGAGCACCAACAGGTCTTTTCCAAAAGAGGACAATTCGCGGATAAGCTCATAGTTCTCTATGCAGTCAATGGAGAAGAATGCACCTCCTTCAAGCTTTGGGTATTGTTGGCGCAATTCCATTTCCCTTTCCCCTTTGTAATACCGTTGAGACTCATGCAAGGGTTTGGTGGCCACATAATCCTTGGAAAAATCACTCACCCAGAACATGATGGTCTGCAACGGATTGCCGTCGATGAGCGTCACCCCGATGATGTCCTCAAAGCGCTCGTTGAGGTCGCCATCGTATTCCTTATAACTACGAGAAGGCAAAGGGACAAACTTATCAATACGGTCGAGCGCAAACGACAGTATTTTGCCATCATTGTCGGCGGCAACGATAAGATACCAACGGCGGTTGTATTCTTTAAGCAGGTAAGGATGCACAACGGTTTTGCGGTCCTCATCGGGCGTGTCAAACCGATGGTAATGCAATTCCACCACCTGTTTCTGTGAGATTGCCGTGAACAATTCACCCAGCAGATTCTTGCCTTCCAAAGGATTCTTTGTGAATGACACTATCTTGCGGTCGGTTTTCACTTTGAGGCTTTCCCGCAGTCTTTCCAAGCCCTCAAGGTTGGGCAGGCCTTCAAATTGCCCGAGTAGCGTGAAAGTCTCTCCAAGCAGGTGCTTCTCGTCATCGGTCAGTTTCTTGGTAAATATGGAGAAAGACGGGTCGGCATACCGATGACAGCTTTTCTTGATGGTTTTGAGGGTCCGCTGGCTTACATCGTCAACCTGGTAATGCTCTATCTCCGCCAGAAACGGTCCTTCGTTTTCAATATAATTAAGGTCAAGCTCGATGGTTCGACGACTGACAGGCTCTTGATTCATTTCGGCCAACTCCTCATTGACAAGTCTTACCAAATCCTCAGTAGAATAATGGTGATAGCGGTTGGCTAAAAGCTTGTCGAGGATGTAGTAGCGCGTTACGGCGTTTTTGTTTGCGGGCATAGTTTATTATTTTTCTGCCGCAAAGGTACGAATAATCTGCGAAATCTATTTTCGTAGGATGGATTTTTCGCTGATATCAAGTTAGTCAACCGCAGCAAGGCCGACAAGCTATGGAAAGAGGGTTAATCGTTCTTCAATCCAAACATCGATAGTAGTCGGAATCTTAGAAAAAAATCGCGATTCCGACTACTATCGATTACACAAGGCGCTCTTTTGCCCCACTTACAAACTAATCATTGCCCTTTTTGACAATTGACAATTGACAATTGACAATCATTGAAGTTTTCGATACCCTGCTTCCTCTGTCTTCACTACCAGTCCTTGCTTGCGCCAGTTCTTCAGCATCTGGTGTACGCTGTTCTGTGTTACTCGGGCTCCCTTAACTGCGATGCTTTGATGCATGGCCTGGTCGT
Organism: uncultured Bacteroidales bacterium; assembly: GCA_947303335.1. Taxonomy (GTDB): domain Bacteria; phylum Bacteroidota; class Bacteroidia; order Bacteroidales; family F082; genus Limimorpha. The sequence goes on from CAMYYB010000048.1 coordinate 2,533, forward strand.
AGGTGAACTGCATATCCAAACGCTCGAAAATGGAGTCGTTCTTGCCTGTCTTCACTCGCATTCCGTAAGAACAGCCTGTATATTCACGACTGTTGAAGGCGTTCTCGATACGCTCACGGAAGTAATAGAGGGCGTTCTCCATCAGCGAGTCGGCTATCGTGTCGAAGGTCTCCAGCATCTGCAGCGTCTGGGTCTCTATCAACAATTCCTTCCAGAGGTCGGATTGCTGCTTTAACTGGGTCTCGGCTCCATCCAAACCATACGTTTGGATCAATCCCTCACACACTTTGCAGAGCATCAGGCAACAGGTCATACGCTGGGCGGTCACACAGGCGCGCATCCTTTGACGGGCCATTGTCCGGTCGTCGTTCTTCATCGTCTCAATACGGACTCTCTCCAGCCACTGGCAGCCTTTCTCCTCTAATCTGGGCAGCACCACCTCACCCTGCATCAAGGGCAGCAGATGGGCGACCTGCCGAATGCGCTCTTCTTGAAGTGGAGTCAGCACACAAAGGCAATCCTTCAAAGGAGCGAAAGTGTTGTCGGGCGTGCGGGCTACGGCGATGCGGCTCTGGAATCCGTTAGTGTAATTGCTAACGACGCGATATAGAGCATCAGGGGTACCGCACATCGTCACATTCCACAACAGATGAGGGATGTGTACATTAACAGCATCGGCACTGCGAGCCTCGCGCTCAAACTTGCTGCCGTCGTAGCTCTGGCGCAACATAACGGAGAAGTCGCTCATCGCCGACTTCCACTTCTGCGCCACCAGGTCGGCCTCAGACGTGAACGAGAAGGCGTGCTTCCCCTGGGTGTTGGCCAGCCGCTCAGCCAGGTTAACCACCGTATTATTTAAGGTGAGGAAGCGTACAGGCAGTTTGGGTTCGTCGGGCAGCCCCGGACTGTTTTTGAAGGCCCGTTTCATGCGTTTCCACTCATCTTCCTGTTCCAGATAGACCTTGTCCTGTGCCGCCAACTCGCTCATCCAAGCATCCACAACGGAGTCGATCTGGCCTTTACCGCTGGCATAGTCGCCGGCGATATAGGCAATAAGGTTCAGACCTTTCTTCTGTCCGTGCACGTCGAGCCGAACGCCTGTGGCTAACGCCCCGATACAAGGGCAGATGGCGGTCACAACGGGCATCGCCAATTGCGGGCCGACAGCCTCAATAGAGTCTTTCACACCTTGAGGCAGGTTCTCAGTTGACAGTTTGCAGTTTGCAGCGGACAGTAGCTCGCCGTCTAAATCTCTTTGTGTTTTCTCGTTTTGGTACATGGTTGATTGGTTTTGTGTGTTAAACTTTGGTTCTGTGTCACAATTGACGCGGCAAAAATACGATGGGAAAATTGCGCTCTACGAATTTTTCAGGAAGTTTTTTTCAACTTTTTTTGGCAGTCATTTAGTCATTTGGTCATTAGTCAAAAACGACCTCTACAATCCAAAACATAGAATTGCCAACTCCTATGTAACTCCTACCTAACTCCTACTTTGGGCCTACCCAAAACTGACCTCGAAATCGAACCAAAAATCCAAATTTCTAACTCTAACCTAAGTCTAACCTAACTCTAACTTTTCGCTAACCCAAAAATAGTTCCTTTTTCCGCCAACCCACATCGCCATAAAAAATTTTTTCTTCCAAATCTCAACCTACATAATCGGATATTGAATATATTTGCGGCATAATAATGACAACCTTATGCAAAAACTCATTGCCCCTTCCCTATTGTCAGCCGACTTCCTCAACTTGGGAGCCGACATTGAGATGGTCAACCGAAGCGAGGCCGACTGGTTTCACTGCGACGTGATGGACGGTCGCTTTGTACCTAATATCTCCTTCGGAATCCCTGTCATTCAAGCGATTAAAAAGAAAGCCCAAAAGCCGCTTGATGTCCACCTGATGATTGTGGAACCCGAGAAATACTTCGAGGTTTTCGCCAAAGCCGGTGCCGACATCATCACCTTCCACTATGAAGCCTGCAACCATATCCACCGTGCCGTGCAGCAAATCAAGGCATTAGGCATAAAGGCTGGCGTGGTGCTTAACCCGCATACCCCGGTGAGCGTCCTTGAGGACATCCTCGGCGACCTGGACTTGGTGCTTCTCATGTCGGTCAATCCTGGCTTCGGTGGACAACAATTCATTGAGCGGACATACGAAAAGATACGCAAACTGCGTTTGATGGTGGAAGAGCAAAATGCCCAGGTCCTCATCGAAGTGGACGGCGGCGTCAATGTGCAGAACGCCAAGGCTTTGTTTGAGGCTGGAGCGAATGTGCTGGTAGCAGGCAACGCTGTATTTAAATCAGAGAATCCGATGGGAACAATCAGCGAGCTGAAAAATTCTTGAAATTTGAAATATTAAATCTTTAAATCTAAAAACATGAGCGACAACATTCTAAAACTCAAGCCAGAAGGCATTTGGACAGAGTTCAACGGCATCCTCGGTGTGCCGCGTCCGTCAAAGAAAGAAGCCAAAATGGTGGCTTATCTTGAGAACTGGGCAAAAGAACACAATGTGCAGTACGTCAAGGAAGACTGTGGCAACATCATTATGAGCGTGCCTGCCACCAAGGGTATGGAAGACCGTCAGACCGTTATCCTGCAAGCCCACATGGACATGGTGTGCGAGAAGAACAGCGACAAGAAACACGACTTTGAGAAAGACCCCATCGAGCCCGTCATCAAAGGCGAGTGGCTGCATGCCAACGGCACCACTCTTGGTGCTGACGACGGCATCGGTGTGGCTGCGGCTTTGGCCGTCATTGCCGACCCGAAGGTAGAACACGGTCCGCTTGAGTGCATCTTCACCGTTGACGAAGAGACTGGCCTCACCGGGGCTGAGAAACTTGACCCGAAAGACTTCACAGGACGTATCCTCCTCAACCTTGACTCAGAAGACGAAGGTGAAATCTTCATCGGCTGCGCCGGTGGTATGGACACTATTATTAAGGTGTGGTATGAACTGGAACCTGCTCCCGAAGACAGCACTGCCTACCGCATCACCGTCAGCGGTCTGAAGGGTGGCCACAGCGGTGACGACATCAACAAGAATCTGGCCAACGCCAACAAGCTGTTGACCCGTATCCTGTGGCAAGGCACTAACTGGTTTGACCTCGCCCTCTACGACTTCCAAGGCGGCAACCTGCGCAACGCCATCGCCCGTGAAGCAACGGCAGTAGCCTTTGTGCCGAACGACAGCATAGACGACTTCCTACACTATGTGAAGGATATGGAGAAGCACTTCAAGCAAGAGTACCAGGTGACAGAGCCCACGCTGAAAGTCACAGCAGAAGTGGCTGAGGTGCAACCCGATGTCGTCATTGACGAAATGACACAATACGACCTGCTTAACGGCCTCTATGCCTGCCCGCACGGTGTCATCGCAATGTCGCAGACCATCCCGAACTTCGTGGAGACCTCAACCAACCTCGCCTCCTGCAAGAAGAAGGAAGGCTATTTCTTCATCCAGACCTCACAGCGCAGCTCCATCGAGTCGTCGAAGCAAGACATCGCCAACATGGTGGAAGCCGTGTGGAGCCTCGCCGACGCCGACGTGGAGCACACCGACGGCTACCCGGGCTGGGCACCCAACCCCAACAGCGCCATCTTGGACGTCGCAGTGAACTGCTACAAGAAACGCTTCAACAAGGATCCTAAAGTCAGAGCCATCCACGCTGGACTGGAATGCGGCCTCATCGGCGACAAGATTCCGGGCATGGACATGATCAGCTTCGGTCCCACCCTGCGCGGCGTGCACTCACCCGACGAGCGTTGCGAAATCGCGACCGTCCAGATGTTCTGGGACTTCATGTGCGACATCCTGAAGAATGTGCCTACGGTGGAAGGCCCTGCAGCAAAGAAAGCTCCGGCTAAAAAGGCTCCGGCCAAGAAAGCCGCAAAGAAGTGATGTCTAAATGACCATCAAGAAAAAAGCCCTCGCTTGAGGGCTTTTTTCATTCATACAGTTTCTTTAAGTCGTCGGTAGTCAGTCCGTTGAAGTCGCCACTACTCATGAAAGCACCTATGACATTCTTCTTTTGGCTCTGTTCCAGCAAGGCCATCAGTTCGCCTTTGTTGTGAACCACTTTTAAGTCCTCACGCCCGAAGCCTTGGACAATACGCTCATCAGGCATCAGCTCCAGCTTCTTGATAGCAACGGCATGTGGGTCGTAGAAGACAATCGCGGTATCGGCCAGTTTCAAGGCATCGCGGTAATGGTCGATGAAGACCTCACTCAGACTGCTGTAAGTGTGCAGTTCAAAGACCGCAATCAGATGCTTCTCGGGAAACTGCTCACGCAGAGCCTTCACGCTGGCGTTCACCTTTGAAGGTGCATGGGCGAAATCGCGGAAAATGAAATTGTCGCCATTGTCGAACAGCAATTCCAAGCGTCGCGCCGCTCCTTTGAAAGAAGCGATAGCTTCATAGAACTGCGCATCGGCAACGTCCAACTGCTTGCAGACCAAACGTGCTGCATTGATATTCTTCATGTTGTGGCTACCGAACACGCCTACTTCCCTCCTACTGCCATCAGGTAGCAGTAGCATGGTCTTCAGTCCGTCGCTCTCGAAAGGATGCACTTCGTAGCCGAAGGTCTGGCACGAGGCACCTTGTGCAATCTTCTCGGCTTCCACATCGGTCTGGTCATAAATCAGACAACCGCCAGGCTCGATGGTACGGACGAAGATACGGAATTGCTCCAAATAGTTGTCGAAGGTAGGGAACACGTTGACATGATCCCAACCGATGCCGCTAATCACCGCGATATGCGGATGATAGTGATGGAACTTCGGCACACGGTCGATGGGCGAAGTGAGGTACTCATCCCCTTCCATTACCATATATTTTGCCGTCTCGCTGAGGCGAACCATCACGTCAAAGCCCGCAAGTTGGGCACCCACCATGAAGTCCGTCTCAATGCCCACCTTCTGAAGCACGTGCAGAATCATCGAGGTGATTGTCGTCTTTCCGTGACTGCCACCGATGACGATGCGGGTCTTGTCCTTGCTTTGCTCGTAGAGGTACTCGGGGTAGGAATATACCTTCAGTCCTAACTCCTGGGCACGCACCAGTTCGGGATTGTCAATGCGGGCATGCATACCGAGGATGACGGCATCATACGAATTGTCAAGTTTCTCAGGATACCAGCCCCATTGCGGAGGCAGAATGCCCTCTTTGGCAAGACGACTCTTAGAAGGTTCAAAGATTTCGTCGTCCGAACCCGTGACCTCATAGCCCTTGCGGTGCAAGGCTATGGCAAGGTTGTGCATCGCGCTGCCACCTATGGCGATAAAATGGACTTTCTTCATGGTTGATTGTTGAGGGTTGAACTGTTTAATTGTTGTTGGCAGGCAGGAAACTGTATTCTTTACCATATTTCAGATGCTGCTGCAAGAAGTCGGAAGGATAGTCCACACGGTAATCTACCACCTGACCGTTTTTCATAACGGGAACGATTTCAGGATTGATAAATCCGCCGTAGGGTTTCAGACCCAAGGCGTTGTAACGTTCCTTCACCTCCTTATGCAAATCTTGGTCGACCTTCACGGCATATTTCTCCACAATGGCCTTGCCTGCGGCATAGTCGCCTTCACTCTTGATACGTTGAATCTCAGCCAGCAGTTCGCCGAAGAGGCCACGCAAGGCCTCAAAGTCGTTCACGATGAAGTAGGTCTTGCCATTCTCCACCTTCTTCTCAATAACGTTGGCTTCCTTGCCCTTTTCGTAGCACCATTCGGAGATAAGTTTGCGGTTCTGCATGTGCGACTCTGTAACGTCCTTACCCAATTCCACACGGGCCAGCTGCGACATCATACCGTTACGGATATAGGAGCAGTACTCAGCCTTATAAGCCTCAGCATCAGGCATCACACCCAGCTCCACCATCTTCGGGTCGGCGAGATAATACAGGCCAAAGAGGTCGGCACGGGCTTCCTCCAGCGTCGAGCTGAACTCCTTCAAAGCACCGGGCTGCGTGCCAGGCAACAGCTTGCCCGAGCCGTGACCCAGGCATTCGTGCAAGTTGGTATGCACTACATCGGCATCCGAACCGTACTTCTTGCACAAGTCAACTTCTTCCTGCGAGTAGGCGAACTCTTTCAAAGCGCTTCTGGGGCACTCGTCAGCAGCCTTGTCGTAGGCCTCCATCAGGTTGGTGATGGTCACCGACTTTGAGCCGTAGTCCTTGCGAATCCAGTCTGCGTTAGGCAGGTTGATGCCAATCGGAGGCGAAGGGAAGCAGTCGCCGCCCAAAGTGGTGACGATGATGCTCTTCGCCGAAACGCCCTTGCATTCCTCTTTCTTAAAGCGCGGGTCGACGGGCGAGTTGTCCTCAAACCATTGGGCGTTTTCACTAATCGTGTTGGAACGCACGGTAGCCTCCAAATCCTTATAGTCAACGATGGCCTCCCAAGTGGCTTTCATGCCCATCGGGTCGTTATAGTCCTCGATGAAGCCGTTCACATAATCGATATGGGAAACAGAGTCCTGCACCCAGGCGATGTTGTACTCGTCCCAAGTCTTCAGGTCGCCAGTTGTGTAATAGTCAATCAGTTTCTGCGTATAGGCTCGCTGCGATTCATTCTCCGCCACCTCGTTAGCTTTTTTCAACCAGCCAATGATAGCCGTGATAGCCTCGCCATACAGCCCGTCGGCCTTGTAAACATCTTCATAGATCTTGCCGTCTTTCTTCACTAATTTTGAGTTCAGTCCGTAGCTAATCGGCGTGGCATCGTTGGGCTTGCGCACCTTATTATAATAATCTTCCACCTCGGTCTTGTTGATGTCGCCTTCGTAGAAGTTCACCGCCGAATGTGCAATGATATCCTCCTCGCTGCTGCGACGCATCTTATACAGTTCCTTGTCGAAGACCACAGGGGTCAGGAAGGCGACAAAGTCATCCACCGTCTCCCCTTCACTCAAAGGAAGCAAGTTTGCGTCGCTGCCCTTCACCAATTTGGCAAAATAGGTCTCGGTGATTTCGGGGAAAAACTTGTCCTCTGCATAGTGGTGATGGATGCCGTTGCTGAAGAAGACGCGCTTGGCATAGACCACGAAGTTTTGGAATTCTTCGCATTCTCGGTCTCCTTGGTAGGAATTCAGTACAGCCTCAAGGGTCTTGCGAATCTTCAGGTTGTACTTGAAGTTCTGGTCGAAGAGGATGTCGCGGCCACACTTTGCAGCTTCACCTAAATAATAGATGTAGCTCTTCTGTTGCAACGTCAGTTGGTTCCAGTCAGGAATCTGATAGCGCATGATTCTCAAGTCGGCAAACTCGTCCACCAGATACTTGAATTCCTCTTTAGGCTGGTCCTGTGTGACGGATTCCTCCTGTTTCGGTGCACAGCCCACCAAAGCAGCCGCCATTCCAATACAAATCATCAGTTTTTTCATTTATCAAAAATTAAATATTATCGATCTTATGGAAAAAAGAAGGGTAAGCTACTCATATCGCACCGCTACGACCTCCTACCCTTGCTACATTCCTGTCCTGGGGGATTTCAGAGGGAGCTGGTCGTATAAGACTTACCCGATGCAAAAGTACGGACTTTTCTTGGATTGACAAGCGAATAGGCACATTTTTTTCTGCACCTAATTATAAAGCGTTGGTTGTCAAAAATAAAAATACTATCTTTGCGCAAATTTTAAACCATGAAAAAAACTGCGTTTATCATTCTATTACTCATTATGACGATTTCAGGTTATTCACAGGACTGGTTCCGCTTTAACGACTACAAAGCTGACAACGAACGGATTATCGCTAACAAAGAATTTCCCGAGGTGGTGTTCATGGGCAACTCCATCACCGAGAACTGGGCTTTTTTCCATCCCGAGTTCTTCGCCACCCACAACTACCTTGGAAGGGGCATTGGAGGTCAAACCTCTGCTCACATGGTGGTGCGCTTCAAAACCGATGTCATCGACCTGCATCCCAAGGCTGTTGTCATCATGGCTGGCACCAACGATGTGGCACACAACGACTTTTGGGTGGAGCCACAACAGGTGGTCAACAACGTCATCTCAATGTGTACCTTAGCACAGGCCAACGGCATCGTGCCCATCATCAGTTCCATCCCTCCCTGTGCTTCTTTCGTGTGGAGACCTGAAATCGAGAACGCCGCACAGACCATCGTTGAAATAAACAAATGTCTGAAATCCTACGCCGAATCCGAGGGCTTCGTGTATGTAGACTATCATACCATCCTTGCCGACGAGCATAACGCATTTCAAGCTTCGCTCAGCAAAGATGGTTGCCACCCCGACCCCGACACCTATTATATAATGGAGGAGCTGGTGCTGCAAGCCATAAAAGAAGTGGTGAAATAAGCGCGAGCTTATTACTTAGGATAAATCTCGCCCTTGGCGGCTTTCAAAGTGTTCTGCAACAGCGACACAATGGTCATAGGACCTACGCCACCCGGGACAGGGGTAATCTTCGAAGCCACCTTGTAGACCTCGTCGTAATCGACATCACCCAAAATCTTGTAACCCTTGGGGCTCTCAGGATCATCGATACGGTGGATACCCACATCGATGACGACGGCACCGGGTTTCACCATATCGGCTGTGACAAAGCCCTGCTTGCCGATGGCAGCCACCAGAATGTCAGCATTGCGGCAAATCTCAGGCAGGTTCTTCGTGCGGCTGTGGCATAGGGTGACAGTCGAGTCGATGCCCTTGCGCGACATAAGGATGGCCATAGGCGTACCCACGATATTGGAGCGGCCCAAGACAACCACATTCTTACCCACCGTCTCAATGCCCGAACGCTTGATAAGCTCCATGATGCCGTTAGGCGTTGCAGGGATGTAGCAGGGATGACCCAGCTGCATACGACCCGCATTGACGCTGGTGAAACCATCCACGTCCTTGGCGGGATTGATGGCGTTGATTACCTTGTTCTCATCAATATGCTTAGGCAGGGGCAGTTGGATAATGTAGCCGTTGATTTCAGGGTCGTTGTTGAGGAATGCGACCATATCAAGCATTTCCTTCTCCGTCGTCGTGACGGGCAGACGATAGACAGAGGAAGTCATGCCCACCGAATGGCAGGCTTTCTCCTTCGAGGCCACATAGGTCTTGCTGGCACCGTCTTCACCTACAATAACTGCTGCGAGATGCGGGGCTGCAATGCCTTTGTCAATCATATCAGCCACCTCAGCGGCGATTTCTTTCTTGATTTGTTCGGCAATTACTTTGCCGTCGATTATCTTGTTGTCCATAGTGTTGGTGTTTTCATTTTTAATTTACGGATGCATTCGATTTTAATTTACGGACGCATTCGGCTTTAATTTACGGACGCATTCGATTTTAATTTACGGACGCATTCGATTTTAATTTACGGACGCATTCGATGCGTCCCTACATTATCTGCGTCTCATATTCCCGGCCATCCGCATCAGCTTCTTACCACCGCCGGTGGTCATCATGCGCATCATCTTTGAGGTCTCCTCGAACTGTTTCACGAGGCGATTCACTTCAACGATACTGGTACCGCTACCGTCGGCAATACGCTTGCGGCGCGTTCCGTTAAGCAGCTTGGGATTCTCACGCTCAGCAGGAGTCATCGAATAAATGATGGCTTCGATGCTCTTGAAAGCATCGTCGTCAATCTCCTCTCCTTTCATGGCTTTGTCCATACCGGGAATCATGCTGGCCAGGTCCTTCAGGTTACCCATCTTCTTGATTTGCTGGATCTGCTTGAGGAAGTCGTTATAGTTGAACTCATTCTGGGCAAGTTTTTTCTGCAACTTGCGAGCCTCTTCCTCGTCGAACTGCTCTTGGGCACGTTCCACAAGGGACACGATGTCGCCCATACCAAGAATACGGTCGGCCATACGCTTCGGGTGGAACACATCCAAAGCATCCATCTTCTCGCCGATACCTACGAACTTGATAGGCTTCTCCACCACCGTACGGATGGTGAGGGCAGCACCACCACGGGTATCGCCGTCCAACTTGGTCAGCACCACACCGTCGAAGTCGAGTCTGTCATTAAATGCCTTAGCGGTATTCACGGCATCCTGACCCGTCATCGCATCAACCACAAACAGAGTCTCATGCGGCTTTACGGCTTCCTTGATGTTGGCAATCTCGTTCATCATCTCCTCGTCCACAGCCAGACGGCCTGCGGTATCGATAATGACAACGTTCTTGCTTTGCGCCTTGGCGTGATTGATGGCATTCTGTGCAATCTGGACAGGATTCTTGTTGCCTTCTTCGCTATATACCTCCACCTCTACCTGCTGACCCAGCACCTTCAGTTGCTCGATAGCTGCGGGACGGTAGACGTCGCCAGCCACCAACAAGACCTGCTTGCTGCGTTTGCGTTTCAGATAGGAAGCCAACTTAGCGGAGAAAGTGGTCTTACCAGAGCCTTGCAGACCTGCAATCAGGATGATGCTCGGCTGGCCTTTCAAGTTAATATCCTCAGCCTCACCGCCCATCAATTCAGCCAGTTCATCATGGACAATCTTGACCATCATCTCGCCAGGCTTCACAGCGGTAAGAATCTGCTGACCCAGTGCTTTTTCCTTGATATTATTGGTGACATCCTTGGCAATCTTATAGCTCACATCAGCATCCAACAGGGCGCGACGGATTTCCTTCATCGTGTCGGCAACATTGACCTCCGTGATATACGCCTGTCCTCTAAGGACTTTAAATGAGCGTTCTAATTTTTCGCTTAAACCTTCAAACATAGTTTCTCTAAATTTTGGCGCAAAAATAGGAAATATTGTTGAATTGTTGAATTGTTTAATCGTTTAATTGAAGGATTGCTTATTTTTGCAGCATCAAAACCTACCATTATGATTAAGGAAAACTTGGAGAAAATTAGAGCGACGGTGCCAGCGGGTGTGACCTTGGTGGCCGTCAGCAAGACCAAGCCCGTCAGCGACTTGCAGGAAGCCTACGACGCCGGTCAGCGCGTCTTCGGCGAGAACCACGCTCTTGAGATGCGCGACAAGCACGAAATGTTGCCGCAAGACATCCAATGGCATTTCATCGGCCACTTGCAGACCAACAAAATAAAATACATCATCCCCTTTGTCACGCTCATCCACAGCATCGACAGCGCGAACCTCTTGGAAGCCGTCAACAAGGAAGCCAAAAAGTACGAGCGCGTAGTGGATTGCCTGTTGCAGTTCCACATCGCCCAGGAAGAGACCAAGTTCGGCCTTGATATGGAAGAGGCTCGTCAACTGTTAGACTCGGAGGATTTCAAAACGATGCAGAACGTGCGCATCTGTGGCGTGATGGGTATGGCCACCTTCACCGACGACGAAGCGGAAATCCACAAAGAGTTCAAGAACCTGAAGAACATCTTTGAAACGCTGAAGAAGGACTATTTCGCCAACCAGCCCCAGTTCAAGGAGATTTCGATGGGTATGTCGGACGACTATCTGATTGCCATTGAAGAGGGGGCGACTTTAGTTCGTGTAGGTAGCAAAATATTTGGGGCGAGAAACTATAATTAATGCGGAATGCGGAATTAGGAATGCGGAATAATGTGAACTACTATGGGGAAAGAGAATGAAAATGTAATAAAAAGGAAAAGTAGAGATTTCGCTATTGAAATCATCAATCTGTATAAATGGCTGTGCGAAGCTCAACATGAATATGTCATGTCCAAGCAGTTATTGAGATCAGGGACAAGCATTGGTGCCAATGTAGCTGAAGGGGTTCGGGGACAAACCCTACCTGACTTCTATGCTAAAATGAATATCTCGTTAAAAGAAGCAAACGAAACCAGTTATTGGCTAGATATTCTTCATGCTACAAACTATTTGCCAGACAATAAGTTTGAACCTATCAACTCATCATGCGAAGAAATCATCAGAATACTAGTAGCCATAACAAAAAATCAGAACAAATAATGTAATCATCCTTTACGTCGCTTTGCGTTATTCCGAATTCCGCATTCCTAATTCCGAATTAGAAAGATATGACCTCACTAATACCAATACTTCTATTAATCGTCGGTTTTGTGGCATTGATTTTAGGAGCCAATTGGCTCGTCAATGGAGCCACAAGTGTAGGTGTACGCGCCAAGCTGTCGCCGCTTATCATCGGTCTGACTATCGTGGCTTTCGGCACCTCACTGCCTGAGATGATTGTCAATGTTTTCTCCTGCGCCAAAGGCAGTCCTGGACTCGCTATCGGCAACATCATCGGTAGCAACACCATGAATATCCTGCTCATTCTCGGCGTAAGTGCCCTTGTCTGGCCCATCGATGTGAGCCGCATCTCCATCCGGCGCGATATTCCGGTGGGTTTCCTCGCCACCCTTGCCATCACCTTGATGGTCAATGTTTTCTACACCGAGAAATCCCACACCATCAATGCCATAGAAGGCTCAGTCCTTTTACTGTTGGGATTTGCTTACCTACTGTTGACCGTGCTCAAGAAAGGGTCAAAAGAAGAAGACGAAGTGCCACAAGAGGCTATGCCCTGGGGAAAAACCATCCTTTCCATTGTGGCAGGCATCGCCGGATTGTATCTTGGCGGCGAGCTGGTTTCACGCAACGCACAAACGCTGGCGCGTCTCTGGGGCATGAGCGAAAGTGCTATCGGCCTCACGGTGATTGCCACCGCTACTTCCCTACCCGAACTCATCACCTCCGTTGTGGCGGCCTCCAAACAAAACTCCGGCATCGCCATCGGCAACGTACTGGGTTCCAACATCATGAACATTTTCTTCGTCTTGGGAGTCAGCGCACTTATCACTCCGCTACCTTTCGAGACTGCTATGAATCGTCAACTTATCATTCTCTTTGCTGCCAACATACTCATGTTGATATTCGTCTTCACAGGCAAAGGGCATAAGATTTCCCGCTGGGAAGGCGCATTGCTGACTTTAGGCTACATCGGTTTCCTATGGATTTCCCTGGCCATGCACTAAATAGAAGCTGCGAACATCACCACACCTCTATCTCATCCACAAACAGCCAGGCAGGATTACCATAACCGCTATGGTCTTCAGGTAAAGCATGGCCATCAGCAACCAACTCGACAAAACGCGCCGTAACGGGATCAAACTCCATTTCGTAGGCAAAGATGCCGTCTCTGTCCTCCCAAGTGGAGATCGGGATGTCCTTCTGTGCCACTTCACGGAAATCCACTCCGTCATCCGACACCAGCACTTTTATTCGGCTGGGATTGTAAATCCAAGCTCCCTTATTAATTAAGGCATGAAAACGCAGATGACCCATCTTCGCAGGCTGCTCCAAGTCAACAACCGCATCCATGGGATAGCCGTAGAAGCCCAGCCAACGCCCTGAGTTGTAAGCACCACGTCCCAGATTGCCGTCGTTGAGTACGACAGCACCTCCATAACTGTATTGCTCAGCTGGCTGTTGACGCAAGGTAATCGACTTACGAGTAGCCAAATTAGGGGCAACAGTGTCCGACCAAGCCTGAGGATTAAAGATATGCTTGGCATAGTTGTAATGATAGAGGTCATAGAGTTTTGCCATCTTGCGGCAACGCTCCACAAAAGCATCGAAGTCACGCTCCTCAGGATTGTTCCATTGCAACTCGGTAAGAGCATCCATACGAGGCATAGCCATATACTGCACATGACTGAACGAAGAGATGTATTCCGTCCAGATATTGGCCTGCACACCGATGATGTGCCGCTGTTGCTCTTCATTCAGCTCTTCAGGCAAAGGCTGGAACTCATAGACACGCTCCACAGGCAGGTACCCCCCGATACAGACAGGCTCGCTGGCGATGTCCTCGCTCTGGTAGTAGTCGAAATAGAGATGCGATGAAGGGGTCATAACCACATCGTGTCCCTTTTGTACCGCCTCGACGCCACCCTCGGTGCCGCGCCAGCTCATGATGACTGCGGTCTTCGAAATGTCGCCTTCCAGAATCTCGTCCCAACCAATCACGCGCCGTCCACGGGCCTCCACTACTTTCGCCATACGGTTCATCACATAGCTTTGCAAATAGTCCTCTGCCGAATACTTTTCATCATCAGTCAGTCCTAATTCCTCAATTTTAGCCTGACACTTCGGGCATTCCTCCCAGCGCACCTTGGGGCACTCGTCGCCGCCAATGTGAATATAGGGAGATGGAAACACATCCATTACCTCCTTGAGCACATCCTCAGCAAACAGCATAGCCTCCTCGTTGCCGGCACAAAGCACCTCCTCTGACACGCCCCAACGCCTCCAAACCTCGTAGGGACCGCCCGTACAGCCCAACTGGGGATAGCAAGCCAATGCCGCTTGCATGTGACCCGGGAGGTCGATTTCAGGGATGATATTGATATGACGCTCGGCAGCATAATGCACCAAATCCTTGAGTTCTTTCTGGGTATAGTAACCTCCGTGACGGATGGTGTCGTATAGATTACCATTGTGACCAATCACCGTACCGCTTCGGTAAGCACCTATCATCGTCAAGTCAGGGTGTTTCATAATTTCGATACGCCAGCCCTGGTCCTCGCTCAAGTGAAAGTGGAACTGGTTCATGTTGTGCAATGCCATCATGTCCAAGTAAATCTTTACTGAGTCCAGCTCCATGAAGTGGCGACAAGGATCGAGATGCATACCACGATATGCAAAGACAGGCCAGTCGTAGATAGTGGCACATGGGAAATGACACCCATGCACTAATAAACCTTTCTTAACACCAGCAGGAAGGCTTTTTCGCAAGGTCTGTACACCATAAAACACGCCGGAGGCATCAGCACCCTCCACTTGAATCTGGTTTTGAGTGATGCTGATTCCATAAGACTCCGGGATGCTGAAATTCTGTGTCTCTAACTCCAATACGATGCCGTCTTGCTCGAATCCTTGAAATTCATAAAGGTTCAAGGGAAAGCCCAAGATATCTTTCACATACTCACTAAGGAACTGCGCCTCACGTTGGAGACCCTCTTGGTAGTAGACCTTTGTATTTTTATTAAGGCTAAAAAACATTGCTTCGTCTTCGACCACTTGCACATCCTTCGGCTGAGGGATAATATCGTATGAGGCTTGAGGAATCTGTTTTGTACAAGCACCCGACAAAATAGCAACACCAATCAGTAACAGAATAGATTTTCTCATGGCAGTATATTTTTTGCAAAACTACTAAACAATCCCAAAATATCAAAAAAAAAAAGGAAAGTGCATTTCTGCTTTTAAAATGCACTTTCCTTCATTTGTAGTGCCCTTAGCGCCTACTGAAGATGATTTACTCACCCAATTTGATACGGACGAAGTTCACCACAGTGGCTTCCTTATCAGCAGCCTGGATGTACTCAGCAACCGTCTTGGGATCGGCGACCAAAGAAACTTGGTTGAGCAGGCAGCTCTCCTTGAAGAACTTGTTCAGACGGCCTTTGGCGATGTTCTGAATCATGCCTTCGTTGAGGTTCACCTGACCGGGCACCGTAGCCTTGATTTCGCGAGCCTGGGCACCTTGTTCCTCGGTGATGTAACCCTTGGTGATGTTCGAGTTGATGTGGTCATCGCTGTCGACGTGGTTGGGGTTGATGCCAGCCTTACGGAGAGCCTTCTCGACTTCCTTCTGGATCTGTTCTTCCTTGGTCTTGTCGACGGCAACGGCGAACTCGCGGTCCTTCACCTCTTGCGGGATGGAGGCTTCGCTCACCGACAGCGGGTTCATGGCGGCGACGTGCATGCACACCTCGTGGCTCACTTCCTCAACACCGTCGAAGCTCTTGTTCATCTCGACGATGGTGGCGAGGCGGTTGCCAGGGTGGTTGTAGTTGGCCACGTATGCACCTTCGAGGACTTTGAAGGCACCAAGTTCAGTCTTCTCACCGGTGACGGCGCTCTGGTTGGCGACGAGGGCTTCAACGGTCTGGCCGTCGAGCGTCATGGCCTTCAGGGCTTCGATGTCCTTCACGCGGTTGGC
>CAMYYB010000049.1 GCA_947303335.1 uncultured Bacteroidales bacterium
GAAATCTTACGAAGATGCCTTCCTCGACAATTGAGCCTTTACCGATGTTTGCATATCTGTTGTTTTCCATATTTTATTGATTTAATGATGTTTGTGGTTTGTATAGTTGTCAATTTGACCGTTTTTCGCTGCAAAGAAAACAAAAGCCTGTGCTGAATTGAAGCACAGGCTTGCGGGTTTAATTGACACTCTTCAATCCAACGCCGTGTAATTGAAGTCCGATTGAGAGCAGCAGGCTTTTTTGTAGTCGAACTGATAGAGGCGCATGTAGGCTTCCTTAATCTCCTGGGCGTTATTGTAAAAGGGATTGGAAACGCCAATTTTCGTAGTTACCACAATGTCCATCTCAGGTGTTAGCACCGTGCCGTTCACTCTTTTGACCCGCTTGGGCCATACTTTGAATACTTTGCTCATGTTTGTTAGTTTTAGGGGTTAAACGATGCTGCAAAGAAAACAAAAGCCTGTGCTGAATTGAAGCACAGGCTTGAAAAAAAGCATTATTCTACATCGACGAGTCCTTTCTTAATTGCCGCCGTTTCTTCCGCTACGAGAACATCAAACAAATTAGAATTTCCGAAGTCCTCTACAGGTATGTGATGTTCGTAACGGTGCAGAAAATCCCATGAATAGATTTTGCTTTCTTCGTCTCGCCAACGGTTGATGAGCCTGTCCCAATCCCAGCAATCTATGTATTTGTCAATAAGGTCGAAGGTAAGTTTCAAACTCTGGTTTCCCGAAAGTTCACCCCAATCCCATTGGTTTTTGAACTTCTCAAGGATTTCGGGTGTAAGAAGTGCCTCATTGCTGGTTTGGGAAAACACTTTCCAGTTGAGATAGTTCTTCCAACGGTCAATCATTGCTACCGTCCAACTGATGTTGTCGTTATCCGAAACTTCTTCCCAATCCAGTTCGCTGCGGTACTTGTTCAGCATTTCGTTGTTCAGCGGATAATCCGCCGAGATGCTTTTCATTGCTTGTTTGCGAATTGTTTCTTTCAACAGATAGTCGCCCAATTTGTTTGCTTCCATATCTTTTTCTTTTTAGGGTTAATACTTTGATTCGTTGTTTCACGCTGCAAAGAAAACAAAAGCCTGTGCTGGATTGAAGCACAGGCTGTAGAAAAATGCTTAATATTAGGGTCACATTAATTCTGAAACCATATTATGAATTATTTCAATTGTCTTATCTTTAGTCAGTTCTTTTTTCTCATATCTTTCGCCATTCCAAACTAAACTAAAACGAATTGGAATATCTCCAAAAGAGTTTTCCGTAGATTGATTATTGCGACGAAACAAATTGATAGCGTATTTATCATTGCCAGTATGCCAAGCATCTATTGCCCAACCAGAATGAGCCTTGTTTTCATCAATGGCGGCACATGTGTTGCTATATGAATAAAACCATAAATCTTTATTATCGGGAATTATCGTTTTTAGTTCCAAATATAATCTATAAGATTTCAAATTCGCATGTTCACCACGTGCTCTATCTCCCTTAATTAATGTCCAATGCAAATCATCTCCCCACCACTGAATCTTTTTCTGTTCACAATATTCGAGTAGTTCGGGTATCTTTACAAACTCATCGAACTCTTTTCCCGAAGAATTGTTCTCAATCATTTGGTATTGGGCTGCGTAGATGTCATTAATATCCAATTCATCCAAAAACGATTTGAATTTATCAACATTATCGTTTATAAGCGCCTTCCAATCTTCATAATCCCAAGCAAAACTCCAATTAGTGTACCCCTTAAATTTTCTGGGATAATCCTTCAAATCGCGAGTCAGTAAAGCCCTGCGGGTTACATCAAGATCTTCATATTCCAAATTATCATGGAACACTTTGTTAAATTTGTCACGATAAGTATTGAATAAATTATAATCAAACTCGCCATCAATTGTTGCCCATTCAATCATAGGCAAAATTTCTCCACTCCATAATGCATATTCTTCTTCCTTCCAGAAAGACTCTTCTATTTCATCTCGATTTTCTGCATTTCGGTAGATTTCTAGTTTTGTTTTCGTTTCTTCAGTTAGTAAGGACTTTTTTACACTTTCTAAATCTAAAATCGAACAAATATCCGCATAGGGCATTTTTTTGATAACTCTGATTGCCTCGGGGAGAACTTCAGATATTGCTTTTGTTACATTGGGTACAAGTGCAAGATTTCTAAAAAACATCCTTACCCGCCTTATTTCTCTAACTGTCGCATTAGGGAATCGGTTGATGTACTCAAGCACTGGCAAAAATCTGAACCATACAACCTGCGAGTTGCCATCTATATCAGGAAATAACCAATTTTTATTATTGGGGAATACTGCATCTTTCTCACAAAACAAACGTTTAGAAACAATCTCAAAATAGTTATCTATTTTATCAAATTCAATGTTCTCTAAATCAAACTTGTATGTTCCATCTTTCTGAATTCGCTTGAATTCATTGCTTTCGACATCTAAATTTAACAACATTATCCATCGGAAGAATTCTTTTAATCCATTGTCGGCTGTATCATTCGTGCCTCTGTTCTTCCAAAAGAATTGTTCCCATTGTTCCCATTTTTGAGCACATTCTTTTTGTTTTTCCTTTGGCTGTTTATTAATCAAAAGAGGTTTCAAATTCTCAGTCGATGACAATGGCTCACCAGTAGTGTTGATGACTACAAAGGTTTCTTCTCCTTTACTTCGGCCGCCCATATCATAATACAAGAAGGTCAGTTGGTTTGCAATATGACTGCCAAAACCCATACAATCAATTCCACTCATTTTTCTCTCAATGGTTCTCATTGCAGCAATCATGCTTTGGATGCTTGGGTCGAGGTCATAATCCTTGAAATACCACGTCTGATGTCTGATTTCATCAACTGCTAAATCCTTGTTTTCGATAAAAAAGCATCTTGTCAGATCGCTCAAAAAGTAGAGAGAACTCTCACGGATAGCGTATTGCAAATAAGGTTCCCAATCGTCTTGTTCTTCCGATTCAGAAATCAACAAACGCCTGAAAGCGTTGTCTGTCTTCTTATTGAGCATTCCTATCACAAGGAATAGCGTGGTAATACGTTGTTGGCCATCGCATAGCTGTAGATGACCAAGTGGAGCTTCATACCCGTATAGGAGTCCCAAATTCAACTCCTTATCTTGGTTATCTATCAGACTATCAACAAATTTATCGACAAGATTATTTCCGTCTTTGTCATTGGTTGTCCCCCAACAATAGTCACGTTGTAAATCGGGAATGATAATTTTGTTATCCTTTGAAAACAAATCTGTTAATCTGTATGTAGCACCAGTTTTTAAGCTATTATATTCCATAGTAGTTTTTGATTTCGTCGATGAACTGTGTTTTATTATCTAAAATCTGCTTTACCCCCCACTCTTTATTTGCAAAGATGGAGATTGTATGCAACAAATGCCGGCTTCTGAATGGCTTTTCAGCATCAACATTGAAATAGATGGATTTTTTATCATCAAATAGTTTCGCTCCAAATTTCGAGTTTTCATTTTTGTAAAGCAATACCAAATTCCCAATACAATGTTCACTTCCTTTACCTTCAAAATCTGCCCTATTCAACATGCCATCTTCAATTTCTTGTATTTCAGCTTCTTCATCTTTGTTATATACCCCTACAATGGTTTTCCCTTCTTCGTTTTGATGATAAACTCTTGATTTTGGAAAAATGTGTTCCAATGATCTTTCATTCCAAATCTGAAAATCAAATTTCCGATGCAATTTGTTGTCCTCTTCGATATTACGTCTCAGAAGCTGCAAAAATGCGTAAATGGATTTTTCATTATATAAGTTATCGCTGCTTAATGCCTTCAACATCTCTTCTTTCGCAGTCTCAATGTCTTCCTCTTTGTTCTCAATGATTACTGTATGTGATAGACCTAAAAAGACAAGCTTGTAATATCTGTTTATGTCTTTTTCTCCTTCTTTCGCAAAATACCATTGTACGAAACGCTCTCTGTCATCGCTGTTATGAAGAGTGAGAATTGCGCCGATTGTATTATAAAGCCCACTTTCGTTAAACACATCCTCGAATTTTTTCTGCAAGTGACGGAGGTCATAAAACACATTCTTGGCCAACTTTTCGTTATCACCACCTCGCAATAGTCTATCTCTGAACGCCTCAAAGTATCTTTCATCATTGAAAATTTTACCGCCTTTCGATTTGAGATAAGTTTTCACAAGAAGCCCCATTACGCATTTGTTTGTATGATAAAACTCCGCAACTTCATCTCGATTCCACCAATAGAGCCACTTGTCCCATTCTCTCGCATATTTGCTTCGTAACAGGTTCTGTTCCCAATGTATCGATTCAACTTCTTTTACTTTATTAAAAAGTGAAGCCAACAATTCATTGCCAGAAATGTCAAATAGACTGAAATTCTTATCAACAGAAACCAACCTAAGCATCTCCGCTTTTATGATTTCTTCGGTCTTCATGTCGGCCTTACTGCCGTTCATCATCGAGAAGACAAGGGGGGCATTCTCGGCTGCAATATTAATATACAGAAACTTTACTTGATCAAGAATTTTGCTTATATCCCAGTTCTTTGCCCTGATTAGAATCGTTCGAATGGTTTTTTTAAAATAATAAATGTCCTGAAAATCATCGTTTTGACACTCAGCACTCATTTCATTCAATTCCTCCTGACTCTTTCCTTTAAGGCTTTTAAGAAAGGAATCTGACTCTATCCTAATAGGATAGCTCAAATTAAATGGTTCATGAAATCCTAAACACGTCAATAATAAATAAAAAAATGTGGTTCTTTGTTGTCCGTCAATGAGAATTATTTCATCCTCTGTTTCAGTAACAGTAACACCTTGTAGAAACAGTTCCGTGTTATTAACAAGACTATTCTCCATGCTTTCAAGCAGATACTCAACAGAGTTTTTCTCTGAGCCTCTTGACTTCCCCCAGATATAACCTCTCTGGTAGTTTGGTATGACAAAAGTTTTGCTCTTGGCCAAAAACTGTCTTAGTGTGATTGTGGCATTATTCATTTTTTAGTTCTTGTTTATTGAGGCTGCAAAACTACAAATATCCTTTCATTTCTCCAAAAAATTCAATCCCACCACCCCCGCATTCGGCGTTCCAGATACAGGAACAGCACATGCCAGGCTTTTTCTTTGCGTAGCGAATGGCAGGAATAAAACTGCTTTTCATAGCGTTTGTAGTTCCTCGTGTTGACGTATGGCGCGTCCTCGTCGTCGTCAAAGAAAGCATCCTTGCCTTGGGTAATGCTGATGAGCCGCATGGCCACTTCCATTTGCTTTGCATATTTTTTGGCATCAGCACAATGCGTATGCTTGCTTAAGAAGAAGTCTCTCATGCTTTCAAGTTTGTAGTATATCATATCCAACAAACAACCATAGTCGTAATCAACCAATTTGGCCACTTCTTCATCAGTGTATTGTGGCCTTTCAGAGCGGTCGGCAACGCGCCGTTTTTGTCCTTTTACCTTGGCTGCTTCTTGCAGTTTCATTTTGTGTCTGTATTTCATGGTAATTCCTTTTTGTTTTCACGCTGCAAAGAAAACAAAAGCCTGTGCCGAATCGCAGCACAGGCTAATAGTTTTTCTCGAAAAGAAGCAATATACTTTGACATCCATAAGCTGGGCTTTAATCAACCAACAGCAAAGGATGCTTGAACTTTGCCAAGAGATAAAAATCCTTGCATACAAGGTCATGTCCGACCATCACAATGTTTACGCCAACGCCGAGCGAGCTTGGCAACATAAACAAAATCCCGACCTGTTCCGAATGTGTCGTAGGACTGAGGCTTGCGGTATCGTTTTGTTGCGCTCAATGAGATGGGGGAGGTTGCTTGTGGAGGGGTAGGGTGGCGTACACCATCCTGTCCCTTCTCTCTGTGTTTTTAACTGTAGCAACTGTAGCAACTGTAGCAGACGCGGATTTTTGTGGTCTTTTGCCCCCTTTTATTTATACTCCTGCTCTCTACACGCTCCCTACGCTGTCCCTGATTCCTCCCTGATTCTCCCTGAAATAAGAGAAAAAGCAGGTGCATAGCTGTCAGTGTCAACGAATTGGTAAGTAATTGTTTATATATAAATAACTCCTCGACCAAAATGCAGCGGAACATGAAGTCTCTTTTGAGAGAAACGGCATATCTCTGATAGAGAAACGGCATATCTTTTGCAGAGAAACGGCTTGTTGGTAAACGTACTTTTGCTTATCTTTGCCAACTGAAAATTATTGAACTATGGTAGACATCGAGCAAGTAAAACAATGGGCTGTAAACCGCTGGAGATTAGGACAGATGCATGGCGTCTCCCACTGGGAGCGCGTTGAGCGCAACGGCCTGCTATTGGCCACACCTGAATGTGATGTGACGGTCATCCGTCTGTTTGCCTATCTACACGACAGCTGTAGGGAGAACGACGGCAACGACTATAGGCACGGGCCTCGTGCTGCCAAAATGATGATTGGATTGAGGGAAACCCTGCTCAAGGACCTGACCGACCATCAATTCAAACTGCTTCAGGAAGCCTGCCGCCTGCATACAAGCACCCGTCGCACGGGTAATCCTACCATCGATGCCTGTTTTGATGCCGACCGCCTCGATTTAGGGCGGGTCAACATCACCCCCGACCCGGAGAAAATGGCTACCGAGAAAGGCAAGGAACTGGCGAGGGAAGGTACAGGATGGTGTAAACCGTAAACGCGTAAATTGCAATGTTTTTAGCGACAAAACTGTTGCATCAATATTTTTTTATAATTTTGCAATTCGTATCACTCAGCGAACTTAAATAGATTTCATCATGAATAAAATCAGACACTTCCTCTTTGTCATCGCCTTGCTGTCGTGTCGTGTGGCTTTGGCTCAGGATTATTTCCTCGACCGGTACTATTCTGACGACCAGGTCGATCAGGTACAATTCTATTACAACGCCGACAATCTGTTGGAATCCTATCATTCCACATCCAATACGGGCGGCGAAATAGACAATCTTATCGACTCGCTCCAGTATGACGAGCGGGGCAACATCATCCGCATTGACTTTTATCAATTCTACAACAACGAGTGGATATATCCGAGCTACATCACTTACACCTACGATGACAATAACCACCGCCTCACCCGCACCAACTATAACGACTTCGGGAGCGGGTTTGAATTGCAAGGTGTCTACACTTACAGCTATGAGGGCGACCTGCTCATCGGTTATGAGATGACCCTCGGCGGTATGCTGCTCATGCGTGGAACCTATACCTACGATGCCAACGGCCTCTGCACCCAATGCCTCGAAGAATACAACGATGTTTGGGGAGGAGGAGGCTGGGTTAATTCGTCATTGTCCACCTATACCTACGATGAGGCCGGCAATTGCACCACCGAGTCCTATTCCAACTGGGATAACGGCTGGGTACCCGGTTCAAGCGTTGCGCGGACTTTTGATGACAAGGGCAACTGCCTGCAACGCGAGAAACGCTCCAACGGTCAAATCGTTGACCGTGTGAGATATACCTACGACGAGGCTTGCACTATGAATCACGTCCTGATGCCCTATCATCCGGAGCCTGCCTATACTTGGGACCAGTTTGCCAACCGTCCCCTCAGTTTTGCTTGGGAGGCTGCGAACGATGGCGGTCAGCTTATCTACGTCTGTGATTACATCTTTGAATATGGTGCCTTTGAAGGCGTTTCTCAAAACGAAATCCCTGAAATGGATATGCTGGTCGTTTATCCCAATCCCGTCCAAGATGAAATGACCGTCAGCCTCGAAGGCTTGAGTTGCTTTGAGATTATCGACATGAACGGTCGGACAGTCCTTCAAGGTCAGGCCGACGGGAAACGACAAACTATAAATGTGTCTGCATTGGCTCCGGGCCTTTATTTGGTGAAAGCCTATAACGGAATGAATTGGAGCATCTGCAAAATCCAAGTAAAATAATCTCCATTATGAAAAAGACTTTACTCCTTTTCGCCCTTTGGGCTTTTGTCGGCAGCGCGTTTGCCTGCACCAATTTGATAGTCGGCAAGAAAGCCTCCGCTGACGGTAGCGTGATGTGTACCTACAATTGCGACGGATTCGGCTTTGCAGGCTCGTTGTTCTTTAGTCCCTCGGGACAACATGCTGAGGGCGAACTCATCGCCATTCACGGATGGGGCCCGTCACATGAAGGACAGTTTGTGAAGCAGGTGCCTTATACCTACAACGTGGTGGGTCTGATGAACGAGCGCCAGGTGACCATCGTGGAGACCACTTTCGATGGGCGACTGATATTGGTCAACAACGAGGGACTGCTCGACTATTTCAGCCTGATGCGATTGGCTTTGCAACGCTCGGCAACCGCCCGCGAGGCCATCAAATGTATGGCTGAGTTGGTGGAGGAATACGGCTACAACAGTAGCGGCGAGACCCTCACCGTCTGTGACCCCAACGAAGCCTGGATTATGGAAATCATCGGTAAAGGACCGGAAAACAAAGGTGCCGTTTGGGTGGCGTTGCGCATCCCCGACGACTGCATCTGCGCCCATGCCAACCTGAGCCGCATCCGTCAGTTCCCGCAAGAGAAGAAAGGCTCCTTCAAAAGCATCAGCAGCAAGAATCTGAAGCACATCAACCGTCCCGAGGTGGAATGCGTCTATGCTGCCGATGTCGTCAGCTTCGCGAAAGAGAGGCGCTTCTTCAGCGGCAAGGACGAGGATTTCTCCTTCCGCGATGCCTATTGCCCCATCGACTTCGAGA
Source organism: uncultured Bacteroidales bacterium (assembly GCA_947303335.1). GTDB lineage: Bacteria > Bacteroidota > Bacteroidia > Bacteroidales > F082 > Limimorpha. The sequence goes on from CAMYYB010000049.1 coordinate 8,715, forward strand.
ACGTGCGCTATGCCGACGCCCGTGTGTGGAGCTTCTTCCGTCATCATTACAGTCACGAGGAGATGGACAAGTATCTTCCCTATATCAACGGCGACTTCGAGCAATGCGACCACCTGCCTTTGTGGATAAAACCCGACCAACCGCTGACGTTAAGAGACCTTCAGAATGATATGCGTGACCACTTTGAAGGCACCGCCCTCGATATGACTGCCGATATGACTGCCGGTCCTTGGGGAATGCCCATCCGTCCGCTCCCCATGCATTTCAAGGACTGCGACAGCATCGCCTATTATCGTGAGCGTCCTATCGCTACACAGCAAAGTGGCTTCACGATGACCTGCCAGATGCGCTCGTGGTTGCCCGATGATGTGGGTGGTGTCACTTGGTTCAACTGCGACGATGCCAATATGGTGGCCTATGTGCCGCTCTACTGCTGTATCACCCAGGTGCCTGATGCCTTCCGTCCGGAGAACAACCAGCGCAACGAGTTCAGCGACCAGTCGGCCTTTTGGATGAACAACTGGGTGGCCAACATGGTCTATCCGCGCTACTCGATGATGATTGGCGACCTGCGCAAAGCGCAAAACGAGCTGGAGGACTACTACTTTGCCGACCAAGAGGAGGTGCTCGCCGCCATCAAGGACATGATGCCCGCCGACCGACAGAGTTACCTCAACAAGAAGAGCATCGCCTACACCGAGAAGATGATGCAGCGTTGGGACCAGTTAGCCAAATACCTCATTGTGAAATACAACGACCAAGTCGTGAAGCGCGTTGATGAAAATGGTAATTTCACCCGCTGGGGTTATGAAACGCCAGGATACGACCAGCGCTTCATCGATGCTGTAGGCAAGTCCACTGGCGACCGCTATCGCCTGAAGGAAGTGATTGAGCGGCGGGAGAGGTAAAGCGGTTGCCTAAAATTGGGTTAGCGAAAAGTTAGAGTTAGGTTAGAGTTAGGTTAGAGTTGGAAATTTGGTTTTTGGTTTCAAGATTTCAAAGAACGGATGCCATTCACGAGGCCTCGTGTGAATGACGCGGCAAAGATATAACCGCGAGATTGCGCTCTGCGAATAAATGGAAGAATATCTTTCAAAAAATTTCGATAAGTGCTGTAACATATTGATACATTTCTTAATACAACCCAATCAAAACTTGTTTTTACGCAAAATCAGGTTCAAATCAGGTTGAATCAGGTTCAAATCAGGTACAATTCAGGTACCAATCAGGTTGCGGACAGGTAGAGGGCAGGTAGTCATTTCAGTCATTTTAGTCATTAGTCAAAATCGTTTCTGCATTGTCAAAAATCGGCACTATAATAAAGATATATATCTTTATTTATAGTGAGCCCTTTCCGCATCCGAAAATCATTTTGACTAAAATGACTAATGACTATTTTGACTGTCTTTCCTGGTATTTAACTCCATGCCCCTACAAGGGTCTTGCTGAAGTCCATAGATTCAAGAATGTCGAGGTAATCTTTCCGTTTTATGGGGCGGGCGCCTAAGCTGGCCAGATGGGAGGTCTCTTGCTGTGCGTCGATAAGGCGGAAACCGTGTTGTTTACAGAACTCAACGAGGCGGACCATTGCCACCTTCGAGGCATCCGTTTCGATGTGGAACATCGATTCACCACAGAAGATTTGTCCTACACTCACGCCATAGAGGCCTCCTACTAAGCGTCCTTCGCGGAAGGTCTCAAAGCTATGAGCTAGCCCCAACTGGTGCAGGCGCACATAAGCCTCTAACATCTCAGGCGTGATCCAAGTGCCGTCCTGATCAGGCCGTTTCACTGTTCCACAGTTTCTCATCACCGCCTCAAAACAGGTGTCAATTCGAACCTCAAAGCGACCCGACTTCACCAAACGACGCAACGTTTTGCTGCATCGGAACTCATCGGGGAAAAGCACCATGCGAGGGTCGAGCGACCACCACATAAGAGGTTCTCCCTCGCTGTACCATGGGAAGAGCCCTTGGCAGTAAGCGTTGATGAGACGTTGTGGGGATAGGTCACCTCCGATGGCAACAAGGCCGTCGGGCTCAGCTTCCTCGGGGTCGGGAAAGTAGGGATAGTTGGGGTCTAATTCATAAATCATACGCCATACAATTCTGAAAATGCAAAAATACAGAAAATTTGAGGGGAACTCGTCGGAGGTTTTGAATATTTTCCCTATTTTTGTACTCCCAATTTTTGGTTATATTCATCATCTAAACAGCATTCATTATGAAAAAGTACGTTTGCGACGTCTGTGGTTACATCTACGACCCAGAAAAAGGCGATCCCGATAGCGGCATCGCTCCCGGCACTCCGTTTGAGGCCATTCCCGACAGCTGGTCCTGCCCGCTTTGCGGTATCGGCAAGGATAGCTTCTCTGTCATGGAATAAATCAATGAATTTGTAGAGACGATGCTCGCATCGTCTCTACATAGTTTATAACATTATGGACAACAAAGCATTATTCAATATAGGATATGGACTGTACGTCCTGACCACCAACTACGACAACATCGACAACGGCTGTATCGTCAATACGGTGATACAGGTCACCAGCAACCCTTTGCAGGTTTCTGTTACTGTCAACAAGGGCAATTATACCCACGACTTAATCAAGGACTCGTGTGTGTTTAACGTCAATATGCTGACCACTGAGACGCCGATGAAGGTCTTTGAGCATTTCGGGTTTCAGAGTGGCCGCAAGGTGAACAAATTCGCTGGCTGTGAGTCGGAAAACCGCGCTGTCAACCACGTGTTGTATCTTCCGAAATACACCAATTCCTATCTGGCTTGTCGCGTCAACAAGAGTATTGACTTCGGTACGCATACGATGTTTATTGCTGATGTGTTGGATGCTCAAGTGCTTTCTGACAAGCCTTCGGTCACCTACGACTACTACCAAAAGAACATCAAACCCACTCCCCAGCCACAGGCTGAGAAGCCCAAGGACGGCAAACGCCGCTGGGAATGCAAGGTTTGCGGCTATATCTATGAAGGGGACTCGCTTCCCGATGATTTCGTATGCCCGCTCTGTAAACACGGAGTGGAAGATTTCGAGGAAATTAAATAAACAACAATATGCAACAAATCAACCTATCTGAAAACATATACTATGTCGGCGTGAACGACCGCCGTACCGACCGTTTTGAAAACCACATGGAACTGCCTAACGGCGTTTCCTATAATTCCTATCTCATCGTTGACGAGAAGGTCGCCTTGATTGACCCTGTTGAGGCAGGCTTCATTGAGGAATATCTCTTCAAGATTAAATCCGTTTTGAAGGGCCGTAAGGTGGACTTCCTTATTATTAATCACGATGAACCCGACCACAGCAGCTCGATTGCCGCAGTATTGCGGGAATGGCCTGAAGTGCAGGTGGTGGGCAACGCAAAGACTTTCGCACCCTTGGAGGCTTTCTATGGTCCTATCACGCATAAGAAAGTGGTGGCCGAAAGCGAGACGCTGAGTTTGGGTACACACACCTTACAGTTTTTCATGGTGCCGATGGTGCATTGGCCTGAGTCGATGGTGACTTATGAGCAGACCTGTGGCATTGTGTTCAGTAACGATGCCTTTGGTGGCTTCGGAGCCTTGAATGGCGGCATCTTCGACGATCAGGTCAATCTGGCTTTCTATGAGGATGATATGCGCCGTTACTATGCTAACATCGTTGGCAAGATGGCGATGCAGGCTTTGAAGGCTATTGAGAAACTCGGTGGACTGACCATTAAGATGATTGCCCCCTCGCACGGATTAGTGTGGCGCTCCAATCCCGCATGGGTCATCGGAAAATACACCCAATGGAGCAAGCAGGAGCCGGAAGAGGGTGTGGTCATTGTCTACGGCTCGATGCACGGCAACACCGGCGTGATGGCCGATATTGTGGCTCGTGGTGCAGCTGAAGCTGGTATCATGGAGGTGAAGATTTATGATGTGGCTAAGACTGAGGTCTCTTTCATCATGAGCGATATTTGGAAATACAAAGGTGTGATTATCGGTGCTTGTGCCCATTATGCGAATATGTTCCCCAATATGAACCTGTTGACCCATGAAATCAACGAGTTCAAGCCGAAGAACAAGTGTTACGGAATCTTTGGCGGTATGAGTTGGAGCGGGGGTGGTGTGAAGACCCTCGCCAAATATGCAGAGGAAGGCCAATGGAACCTTGTGGCTGAGAACGTCGAAGTGAAAGGTGCAGCTATCCGCGAGGAGGATTGGGATAAACTGTACAATTTAGGAAAGGCTGTGGCTGAAGCAGTAAAGGAATAAGCCCGATTACGCTTTATCCGATGGACTGCAAGTCGGACAGTTTCTTATAAACACCACCCAAGGCTATCAAATCATCGTGCGTACCCCGCTCGATGATTTGGCCTTTTTGGAGGACGATGATTTCGTCGGCATATTGGATGGTCGACAATCGGTGGGCGATGACGATGGAGGTACGCTGACTCATTACTTTGGTAAGGGCTTCCTGCACAAGACGCTCGCTTTCGGTGTCTAACGATGAAGTTGCCTCATCCAAGATAAGAATAGGTGGATTCTTCAGTACAGCACGGGCAATACTCAGTCTTTGCCGCTGACCACCGCTAAGGTTCATCCCCCGGTCGCCGATGACAGTATCGTATCCATGTTCCAGCTCCATGATGAATTCGTGGGCATTAGCTATCTTGGCTGCCTCGATAACCTTCTCCTTCGAGACGTTCTCCATACCGAAAGCGATGTTGTTGAATACCGTATCGTTGAAGAGGATGGTCTCCTGCGATACTACACCCATCAGGCCACGCAGGTCACTAATCTTATAATCGCGGATGTCGCGTCCGTCGATGCAGACGCAACCGCTGCCGGATTCATAGAAACGAGGCAGGAGGTCGGCCATTGTCGACTTGCCTCCACCGCTTTCACCCACGAGGGCAACGAACCTGCCTTTGGGAATCTTCAGATTGATGCCTTTCAAAACCTCGTCCTTACCATAGCTGAAATGCACATCCTTGTATTCGATGCTTTCGTTGAAGTCTTTAATCTCCAATGCGTTTTCCTTTTCCGTAATAACCTCTTCTGCATCTAAAATCTCGAAGATGCGCTCAGCTGAGGCGATGCCTTTCTGCACATTGTAGTAACCTTGAGAGAACGACTTGGCGGGAGAGATGATTTGCGAGAAGACGACGATATAGCTGATGAAGTCTCCTGCATTGATGTTGCTGCCGCCACCAAGAATCAACTTGCCTCCGAACCAGAGCACAAGAATCACCACTGCTGACGAAAGAAACTCGCTCATCGGCGAGCTCATGTCGCGTTTGCGGTGGATGCCTCGTAGCACTTTGGTGTAGTCGGCGTTTTGCTCCTCAAACTTGTCCTCCGAATAGCGAATGGCGTTGAAAGCCTTGATGATACGCAGTCCGGAGATGGTCTCTTCCACCGTTGAGATGATGCTCGCCAGCTTGGTTTGCCCCTCCTTCGACTCTTTCTTCAACATCTTGCCGACTTTGCCGATGAGCAGCCCCGCTATGGGTAACACAACAATCACGAACAGCGTCAGTTTGGGACTGAGGGTAATCATAAAGATGAAGTAGAAGAGTATGGTCAGCGGATCTTTAATGAGCATTTCCAAATAGTTGAGGATGGAAACCTCAACCTCCTGAACGTCGGTGGTGATGCGGGCTATGGTGTCGCCCTTCTGCCGACTATGATAGAAGGAGAGGGGCAGAATAAGAATTTTGTAGTAGACATCGCGTCTTAGGTCGTGGACGGCACCTACGCGCACGTTGGCCATAAAGAAACAGGCGAAGAATCGCCCCAGATTGCGGAAGAAGAAGGCCACCAGCAGCAACAGACACATGAAAATAAGCGCATGGTATTTGCCTCCGCTGGCAATAAGGCTACTCATCAAATAGTTGAGATAGCCCATCAGATAATCGGAAGTGAAAGAAAACTCAGGTTTGGCCACAACTTCCACCGCGCCTTCCTTAAACAATAAAGTAAGGAATGGTCCTACCAAGGCAAAGGAAAACAACGAGAAGAAAATGGTCATCAGGTTGAAGACCAGATTCATCACGATGCTGGCCCAGTACGGCTTGACGTAGTTGAGAACTCGGGAGAAAGGCTTTTGCTGATGTTGCATGATGTTTTAGTTTGTTGTTTTCATAGGACTTATAGGTCGTATTGGACTCATATTGGCCTATCCTTTTTCCAATTATTATTGTTGTCATTGGGATTAGCTCTTTTCTTGTCACTTCCCTTGCTATCTTGTGCTTCCTGTAATGGAAGAGGATTGTCTCGATAATTCTTCCTAGCCTGATACATCCTTTCTCTCAAACCACCTTCTTTAATAAAGTCTTCTTCCAATCTTCTGATCTGCTGGTCAAGTAGATAGTTGCATTGGTGGATTAAGCAAAGAATGATATTTGCACAAACGACACCTTCTCTGGTTTCTATAAACTGCTCGTATGTGTTTTCGTATGATTCGTTTTTCGAATAAGCCAACTTTCTAACATACAATGCTTCTTTGCTATCCTTTTCCCAAATTCTTTCTTTCCTATTTCTAATGTAATCTCGATAATCTTCAAGCAACTCTTCCAAACTGGCTCTTGCCACATTAGTTAGCTTAATCTCGGTTTCTTTTGAAGTTCCAGAGGCTTTTGACCCTTCAATAATGTTCTGCTTTCCTGAACGGGCAGCCTGTACCATTTGGTCATAGGTTCTATCCTTGATGCTGATGAACCTTTCACAAAACTTTACTGTTGCAGAGTAAACAATTGCCGATTTCTTATAGGATAGCAACTCTTGATAGTTTCCGTGAGGTGGAATAAAGCCGTTTTCCATTGCGTAGGTTTTAGTAGTTGTATCCTGTGTAGTTTTCAGGGGTGATGGCTGCCAGTTCTGCCTTGATGGCATTGCTCACAGGCAACCCTTTGATAAACTCATCGATGGCCGCTTTGTCTATGTGTTTGTTGGTGCGGGTGAGTCCTTTCAGCAGCTCGTAGGCTCCTTCAATCTGTTCGCGGCGCAGGATAGTCTGGATGGCTTCAGCTACTACGGCGTAGTTCTGTTGTAAGTCTTGACGGATTTTGTCTTCGTTGAGCAAGAGTTTATCCAAGCCCTTCATTAGCGACTTGATAGCGATAAGGGTGTGTGCCAGCGGCACTCCAATATTACGGGTGACTGTTGAATCAGTTAGGTCGCGCTGGAGCCGGCTGATGGGCAGCTTGGTACTCAGGAAAGTGAGCACAGCATTGGCCATTCCGAGGTTGCCCTCTGCATTCTCGAAGTCGATGGGGTTGACTTTGTGGGGCATTGCCGATGAGCCAACTTCGCCCGCCTTGATTTTCTGCTTGAAGTATTCCATCGAGACGTAGAGCCAGATGTCGCGTGAGAGGTCAATCAAGATGGTGTTGACGCGGCGCAGGGCGTCGAAGTAGGCAGCCATGTAGTCGTAATGCTCGATCTGCGTGGTGGTTTGCTGACGTTTGAGCTTCAAACTCTTCTCGACAAACTTCTTCGCGAAAGCAGGCCAGTCGATGTCGGGATAGGCCACCTTGTGGGCGTTCATGTTGCCTGTGGCACCACCGAATTTGGCTGTGAAGGGCACGTTGTTGAGCATCTGAAGTTGATCTCTCAGGCGCTCCACAAAGACGTAAATCTCTTTGCCCAAGTGGGTGGGACTGGCGGGCTGACCGTGAGTGCGGGCCAACATCGGGATGTCTTTCCACTCTTTGGCCATATCTTTCAGTTTGTCGATGAGGTCTTCCAAGGCGGGCTTCACCACGAGTTTGTGCGCCTCCATCATCGAGAGCGGCACGGCGGTGTTGTTGATGTCCTGCGAGGTGAGGCCGAAGTGCAGAAACTCCTTGAATTCGGTCAGGCCGAGTTCGTCGAAGCGGCGTTTCAGGAAGTATTCCACGGCTTTCACGTCGTGGTTGGTCTCTTTTTCTATCTCCTTGATTTCCAAAGCGTCTTCCGTTTGGAATTCCTCATAGATGGCGCGGAGGTCGTCGTAGTCGCCGTTGAACTGCTCGAGTTGCGGCAGGGGCAGTTCGCACAAGGCGATGTAATACTCCACTTCGACCATCACGCGGTAGCGGATGAGGGCAAATTCGGAGAAAAAGTCGTCCAGTTCAGTTGTCTTGGAACGATAACGCCCGTCGACGGGCGATATTGCTGTTAAGGGATTGAGGTTCATCGTTTAGGTATTAATTGAAAAGTTTCGCAAAGATAGTGCTTTTTGCAATAACTATCTTTTGTGTGAAATAATTTGCATCCAAAAATCAGTTTCTCCTATTCTTGAATAGCCTTTACTGATTTGGAATTCACCACATCCAAAATTGAATCTTTGGCGGAGCCTAGGTAAATGTCTCCATTGAAATGATATACATCAGTGTAAACAGAATCATTCTTGCTGTGTTGAACCACTATGGCATCGGCATTCTCGTAAACAAATAGTTTTGGGTCGTCGAAAGGATAGAAATAGTCAAGAAAACATACTTTGGTTTGCAGAAGACCTTGCTTTTGGTACAATGAGACCGCAAAAAATGGAGTATCGAAATAGCTGCGCATCATATAGTTTTTGTCATTGTCGCAAGCATAACGATCCACAAACAATTGCCCATAATATGAACCAAATGCGGCAACAAAGAACATCCAAAACAGGGTCAATACCCCATACAAAAACCAAACTATAATCCTTCCCGCTATATTCCATTGGCGAGTAAGAGCAGCCAACCAAAAGGCTGCGCTAACAGAAGTGAGTATGGCGGAAAGAACCAGCAACCATCCGTCGATTGGATAAGATAAAAATGCTTCTTTGGGTATTGATAATCGAATAATCAGGAACATCATCCATAACAGGATGCTGACAATGGTCAGGATAATAGCTATTTTGTTTTTCTTCATAATGTCTTAATGACTTGATTCGAGGATAGCTTTTAGAAGAGTGAATAAAAAAGTATCGCAAAGGTAGGAAACTCTTGCGATACTTTTCTGATGAGTAGTAAAAACTATTTGTTTACAGGATGACAAAAGCTAAAATGAAGGATACAAGCAAAAGAAAGACGAAACTCACGCCATGAATCCCTTCGCGATTCTCTGTATTTGGGAAAATCTTTGTGCGGTAGGCGAGAAACCTTGTGATGAAATAAGCCGCAGTAACTATGGCAGCAAGGATTGAAACCACCAAAAGACCTTCAGCCCATGGAATAGGCTTGTCGCTAATGTGATTGGATACAATTCCCTCTCCAAGTATAAGAGCAGCAATCACCCCTAAGTAAATGAAGAACTTAATGATGGCTCCTTCTTCTTGGCTGAATAATTCAATATCTTTCAGTTTTCTCATGCTTTAAGCGTTTTCAAGCTTGTCGTTTGAGCCTAACACATTGATAATCTTGTGCTCGTAGAGCTTCTTCATGCTGTCGCGGGCGGGGCCGAGGTACTTGCGCGGGTCGAACTCGGCGGGTTTCTCGGCGAAGGTCTTGCGGATGGCGGCGGTCATGGCCAAGCGGCTGTCGCTGTCGATGTTGATCTTGCAGACGGCGCTCTTGGCGGCTTTGCGGAGTTGCTCCTCGGGGATGCCGACGGCGGCCTTCAGCGCACCACCATATTTATTAATGGTGTCCACCTCGTCTTGCGGCACCGACGACGAGCCGTGCAGCACGATGGGGAAGC
>CAMYYB010000050.1 GCA_947303335.1 uncultured Bacteroidales bacterium
GGAATCTGATGGCCCCACCACAGCTGACGGCTGATGCACCAGTCCTTGATGTTCTCCAACCAGTGACGGTAGAGGTTGACATATTTGGCGGGATAGAACTTGATGTCGCCATTCAACACGGGTTTCAGTGCGATGTCGGCGAGGTGTTCCATCTTGAGGAACCACTGCATCGAGAGCTTCGGCTCAATCGGCACATTGGTGCGCTCGGAATAACCCACCTTATTATTATAGTCCTCGATCTTCTCCAGCAGTCCGGCTTCCTTCATGTCGATGATGATCTGCTTGCGGCAGTCCTCGCGGCTCATGCCGATGTACATGCCAGCGGCTTCGCTCAAAGTGGCGTCATCGTTGAAGATGTTGATGCTCTGCAGGTTGTGTTTCTCGCCCAGCATGTAGTCGTTCACATCGTGGGCGGGAGTGACCTTCAGGCAGCCCGTACCGAACTCGATGTCGACATAGTCGTCCTCGATGACGGGGATGACGCGGTTGACCAGCGGCACCACGACTTTCTTGCCGCGCAGCCATTGGTTCTTGGGGTCGGCGGGGTTGATGCACATGGCGGTGTCGCCCATGATGGTCTCGGGACGCGTGGTGGCCACCACAGCATAGCGGCGACCTTGCTCATCGGTATGGATGATCTCGCCTTCAGCGCCCGTGGCCCCCGTGCCGTCGTCCTCGTGGAGGTAATAACGCAGGTAGAACAGCTTGCTGTGTTCATCCTTGAAGATGACTTCCTCGTCGCTCAAGGCGGTCAAGGCCTTGGGGTCCCAGTTGACCATGCGCACACCACGGTAAATCAGGCCTTTGTTATACAGGTCGACGAAGGCGCGGATGACGCTCTTCGAGCGGATGTCGTCCATAGTGAACGAGGTGCGTTCCCAGTCGCAGGAGCAACCGAGACGGCGCAACTGCTTGAGGATGATGCCACCGTGCTCGTGGGTCCAGTCCCAAGCGTGCTTGAGGAACTCCTCGCGGCCGATGTCAGTCTTCTTGATGCCCTGTTGCGCCAGCTTGTTCACCACCTTGGCTTCGGTGGCGATGGAGGCGTGGTCGGTGCCGGGCACCCAGCAGGCGTTCTTGCCTTGCATGCGGGCGCGGCGGATCAGGATGTCCTGAATCGTGTTGTTCATCATGTGGCCCATGTGAAGCACGCCGGTCACATTCGGCGGCGGGATCACGATGGTATAGGGTTCGCGTTCGTCGGGCGTGGAATGGAAGTAGTTCTTGTCCATCCAGTGTTCGTACCATTTGCCTTCAACTTCCGAAGGGCTGTATTTGCTGCTGATTTCCATAGTCGTAAAAAATGAAGTGCAAAAGTAGTGTTTTTTCAGCTATGCACAGACTTTTTTCTTCATTTTTGCTTCTGCAAAACATTTTTCCCTATCTTTGTCCGCTGTTGGAAAAATAGAAATCTATCATCAATTAAATTCATAAAATTATGGTATTACTACAAACCAATGTCACAATGGTGATTTTCATCTGCATCCTTGCAGTGGTCATCCCATTCCTGTTCTTCTACCTTTCAAAGGCTAAGAAAGAACATCCTAAAGGCTTGATTGCAGCCGCATTAAGTAACATGGGCGAGCGTTTCGGCTATTACATTATGAACGCCATCCTGTTGCTGTTCATCGTGTCGAAGTTCGGACTGCCCGATGCCACCGCCGGCATCATCTACTCGGTGTTCTACTTCGGCATTTACGTGCTGAGTTTGGTGGGCGGTATCATCGCCGACCGCACCCAAAACTACCACCGCACCATCCAGTGGGGCTTGATCATTATGGCCCTCGGTTATGTGGGCATGGCCATCCCGTTGTTCAGTAAGAACGCTGAAGGCATCATCGCCGACGGCACGGGCAGCTGGTGGGGCATCCTCATCTTCACTTGCGCGGCTCTGCTCTTCATCGCTTTTGGTAACGGTCTGTTCAAAGGCAACTTGCAGGCTCTCGTCGGTCAGATGTACGACAACTTCGAGGCCGAGGCTGCCAAGAAAGGTCCTGAGGCTTTGGCCGTGGCCAAGGACAAGCGCGACAGCGGTTTCCAGATTTTCTACGTGTTCATCAACATCGGTGGTGTGATTGCCCCCTTCGTGGCTCCCATGCTGCGTGAATGGTGGTTGAAAGCACACAACTTCATCTACAATGCTGATATGTCAGCCCTTTGCCACCAGTATCTCGCTGACGGTACCGTGACGCAAAAGTTCACGGAGACGATGGCCAATTCGGTGCTTCCTACCGCCAACTACGGCGACAACCTGACCCAGTTCTGCTCCGACTACATCCTGACCTTCAACCAAGGTGTCCACTTCTCGTTCTTCGTTTCTGTGGCCGCCATGTTGATTTCGCTGATTATCTTCTTCACTCAAAAGAACAAGTTCCCGCAACCCGCCAAGAAAGTGGCTGCCGAAACCGCAGGCTACAGCACGGAGGAAAAACTTGCTATGGCCAAGGAAATCAAACAGCGTATGGCTGCTTTGTTCGCCGTGTTGGGTATTGCCGTGTTTTTCTGGCTCTCGTTCCACCAGAATGGTCAGTCGCTGTCGGTGTTTGCCCGCGACTTCGTGGATTCGTCAAGCATTGCTCCTGAAATCTGGCAGGCTCTGAACCCCCTGTTCGTGATCATTCTTACCCCGTTGGTCATGGGTATCTTTGCCGTGTTGGCCAGCAAGGGCAAACCCGTTTCCACACCTCGCAAGATTGCCTACGGTATGGGTCTGGCCGGTTGCGCCTACCTCTTCCTGATGATCTTCTCCATCGTGAAGGGTTATCCTTCGGGCGATGAATTCCGCGCTATGGATGCCGCTCAAATGATGGCTGCTGGTCTTGCCAAGGCTGCTCCTTGGGTCATGATTGTCACCTACTTCTTCCTCACCGTGGCTGAGTTGTTCATCTCCCCGTTGGGTCTGTCCTTCGTCTCGAAGGTGGCTCCGCGTCACATGGTGGGTCTCTGCCAAGGCTTGTGGTTAGGTGCCACCGCCATCGGCAACCTCTTCATCTTCGTTGGACCTATCATGCTCAATGCTTGGGACATCTGGAAGTGCTGGGGCGTATTCCTCGCCATCTGCCTGGTCTCCATGACAGTCATGTTCGGTATGGTGAAGTGGCTCGAAAGAGTGACCGCATAATTAATATAAGGTATCACAAGGAAGGGGCTTGCGCAAGCAAGCCTTTTCCGTATAACTAAACAACTAATCACTGAAACTATGTTCAAAGGTCATCCCAAAGGGCTATACGCCCTCGCATTGGCTAACACGGGTGAGCGCTTCGGCTACTACACCATGCTGGCCATCTTCGTGCTCTTCCTGCAGGCCAAGTTCGGCTACAACGAAGCACAAGCCGGTAATATCTACGGCATCTTCCTCGGATGCGTTTATTTCATGCCCCTCATCGGCGGTATGCTGGCCGACCGTTTCGGCTATGGCAAGATGGTGAAGTCGGGCATTGTGGTCATGTTCCTCGGGTATTTGCTGCTTGCGGTGCCTATGGCAACGGCCACAGCCAAAGTCACCATGTTTTCCGCCTTGGCACTTATCGCCATCGGTACGGGTCTCTTCAAGGGCAACCTGCAGGTGATGGTGGGTAACCTCTACGACGAGGCCAAATACAGTGCTTTCCGCGACAACGGCTTCAGTCTGTTCTATATGGCCATCAACATCGGCTCGATGTTTGCGCCTATCACCGCCACCAAGGTGACGGATTTGTTCCTCGGCAAGGCTGGCTTCAGCTATGTGCCGCAGATTCCCTCGTTGGCACACCAGTATTTGGACGGTACCATCACCCCAGAAGCCTTATCCACTTTTGAAGCGTTGGCAGTGCAGCAAGGCGGCGACATCAACAACCTGACGGCTTTTGCCAACAATTACATCGATGCTTTGTCGGGTGCCTATAACTATGGTTTTGGCGTGGCTTGCCTCTCGCTGATTCTCTCCATGGGCATCTACCTGTGCTGCCGCAACTGGTTCAAGCACGCCGATGTGAACACCAAGCAGGCCAAGGCAATGGAAAGCACCACCGTTAACGTGGTGGAACTCTCGAAGGAGCAGACCCGCGAACGCATCACCGCCTTGGTGATGGTCTTCGCCGTAGTCATCTTCTTCTGGATGTCGTTCCAGCAAGCTGGTCTCTGCTTGACTTACTTTGCCCGCGACTACACGCAAAGCACCGTGAGTGGCTTCACTCGCTTCGGCTTCAATATCTGGTCGTTGACCTTGGTCGCCATCTCGATTTATACGATGTTTGGAGCCATTCAGGCAACGAAGCCTTTGAACCGAGGCATCCTGTGTGGCGTTACGACATTCCTATGGATCATGGCATTTACAATCTATAGAGTCATGCCTGACCCGATTAACGTGCTGCCGCAGCAGTTCCAGCAGTTCAATCCTTTCTTTGTGGTCGCCCTGACGCCTGTTTCGATGGCGGTCTTCGGTGCTTTGGCGAAGAAGGGCAAGGAGCCTTCCTCGCCGCGCAAGATTGGCTTGGGCATGATTGTCGCAGCCCTCGGTTTCCTCATCCTGGTGATTTGTTCTTTCCCCTTGGCCAGTCCTGCTGAACTGAAGGCGCAAGGCGGCGTGAGCAGTACCTTGGTCTCACCCAACTGGCTTATCAGCACTTATTTTGTCCTGACCTTCGCAGAGTTGCTGCTGAGTCCTATCGGTATCTCCTTCGTTACCAAGGTGGCTCCGCCTAAATATAAAGGTATGATGATGGGTATGTGGTTCTGCGTGACCGCCATCGGCAACTACCTCACCAGCGTCATCGCCCGCATCTGGGGCACCGGTATGCCGCTGTGGATGGTTTGGGGCGTGCTGGTTGTACTCTGCCTCTTATCCGCTGTGTTCATCTTCTCCATCATGAAGCGACTGGAGCGTGCCACTTCGGGATGTTGAGGATTACTAATTGTAATAAGTTAGAGACGGTGCATCATGCGCCGTCTCTTTTTATTTTGCCATCATTTCAGAGGATTCCCAACATTTTCCTACTTTTGCAGCAAATTATCGTGGGTATAATATTTTATACCTATCTTTGCACTAAAATTCTGCTATGCCTACTCTACTGATAACCTTTGGAATGCGTTTCTTCTTCTACTTGGATGAGCATCAGCCTATCCATGTGCACGTGGATTGCAACGGAAAGAAGGCCAAAATCGCCTTGGAGCCTACCGTTGAACTAGTCTACAACCATGGTTTGAAAGAGCAGGAACTCAAAAAGGCAATCGACACTTGCTTAATTTATCGTGACGATTTTATTGTGGAATGGCACAAAAGGTTTGACTAAACAATCACAGACTATGGAAAAGATAAAGAACATCTGGTTTGACGAAAAAAGAATCTACTTGAAGACGACAGAAGGCAGCGTTTTGAGTCGCCCTTTGGAGGCCTATCCTGAATTGAAAGAGGCCTCGATGGAACAACGTAACGACTATACTATTGATACGGAAGGCACTTCTATCCGTTGGGAAATCTTGGACGCAGATATGCACATTTCGAGTTTTTATGAGACGAGTGAGCCGAATGGACAAAACGAAGTGGCTGACATGTTCAAGCGTTTTCCATGGCTCAATGTTTCGGAAGTGGCACGAGCCATCGGCATCAACAAGAGCCTGCTGGCTCGTTATATTTATGGTATCTCTAAGCCGAGCGAGCAACGGCTTCAACAGATTCGCTACACCTTGCACCTATTAGGAACGGAATTGCAAAGCGCATAAAAACTATCATCCCATGTCAAGAAACGAACAAGAATTGCAAGGCGTGACCCTGTTGGGCAACCAAAACACCCACTACAGCTATGACTATACGCCCGAGGTGCTGGAGACATTTGAGAACAAGCACCCTGAGAACGAGTATCTTGTGACTTTGGATTGTCCAGAGTTTACCTCGCTGTGTCCCAAGACCGGTCAGCCTGACTTCGGGCACATCATCATCAACTATATCCCCCGCACGCTGATGGTGGAAAGTAAGAGCCTGAAGCTCTATCTCTTCAGTTTCCGCAACCACGGAGATTTCCACGAAGACTGTGTGAACATCATCATGAAAGATTTGGTCAAACTGATGAATCCTAAGTATTTGGAAGTCATCGGGCTGTTCAATCCTCGTGGCGGCATCTCCATCAAACCCTTCGCCAACTACGGCGACGCCGAACATCAGGATATAGTGAGACAACGTCTTTTGGCTAACTTTCATAACTACTAATAACTATGAATAAAAACTACGGATTACACAGATTAAACGGATTTTCGATGTTATCTGAATCAATTTCCGTAAATTCCGTTAAATCCGTAGTTAAAGAATACCTACAATGAAAGACGCAGTGATTATCATATCTGGAGGCATGGACTCCACCACGATGTTGTATGAATACAAGGACGAAATCGCCTTAGCCATCACCTTCGACTATGGCTCAACGCAGAACGGACGCGAGCGTTTGTGTGCGGTCACGCATTGCCAACGCTTGGGTATCAAGCATATCAGCATTCCGCTTGAGTTTATGCACCGCTATTTCAAGAGTGCCTTGCTGATGACCGCCGACGACATCCCCGAAGGCAACTACAACGATGAGAACATGAAGTCAACGGTGGTGCCTTTCCGCAACGGCATCATGTTGGCCATCGCCGCCGGCATCGCTGAGAGCAACGGACTGAAACGGGTGATGATTGCCAACCATGCCGGCGACCATACCATCTATCCCGACTGCCGTCCGGACTTTGTCAAGGCCATGTCGGAGGCCATGTCGGCGGGGACGTATGAGAACGTCACAGTCTATGCGCCCTACACGTATTTGAGCAAGAAGGAGATCGCCGAACATGGAAAGGCCTTGGGACTGGATTACAGCGAGACCTACTCCTGCTACAAAGGCGGCGAGAAACACTGCGGCAAATGCGGCACCTGCCGCGAACGCATCGAGGCCCTCCGCGCCGCCGGGATTGACGACAAAACCGAATACGAATCATAAAACATGATATACGGCTGCCTCGATGTGACAGACCTACAACTGATAATTGAACAACTTAAAACTCTCAACTATCAACTCTCAACTATCAACTATCAACTATCAACTCTCAACTATCAACTGACTCTAAACTCTCAACTATCAACTCTCAACTAAAAATGTACTACGTAAGAAAAACCTTAGAAATATCGGCCTGCCACCAGCTCTACCTCGACTACGAGAGCAAGTGCGAGAACCTGCATGGCCACAACTGGAAAATCAACGTCTACTGCCGCGCCGAGCAGTTGGACAGCAACGGCATGGTGTGCGACTTCACCGAAATCAAGCGACTGATCCACGGCAAAATTGACCATACCAACATCAACGAAGTTCTGGATTTCAACCCCACCGCCGAGAACCTGGCGAAGTGGATTGTGGACACCGTGCCGAACTGCTACCGCGCCGACGTATGGGAGTCGCGAGACAACAAAGCCTCCTACATCAAGGACGATGCGCCACAGACTTTCGATTGATGATTATAAACCACGAATTGAACGAATTACACGAAAATGATTCGTCAAATTCGTGTAATTCGTAGTTCCTTATGTATCGGATAAACGAAATATTCCACTCCCTGCAGGGCGAGGGCTTCCACAGCGGAACGCCCGCCGTCTTCGTGCGCTTCAGCGGCTGCAACCTGCGCTGCGCCTTCTGCGACACGCAACACCAGCAGGGCACGATGATGTCACTGCAGGAGATTGTCGACGAAATCAATCAGTATCCCCTCGCTCCGCTTGTCGTGCTGACTGGCGGCGAGCCGTCGCTGTTTATTGACGAGGCTTTTGTGGCGGAGCTGAAACAAAAGACCCGCAAGCGCATCGCCATCGAGACCAACGGCACTCGTCACCTGCCCTCCAACCTGGACTGGGTGACCCTTTCGCCGAAGACCGCCTTCGAGGGTGGCGACACAGAGCCCTGCCTGCTGCAACGATGCGACGAGCTGAAGGTGGTCTATCTCGGTCAGGACCTTTCGCAATACGACAGCATCGAGGCCCGTCACCGTTTCCTACAGCCCTGTTATTGCGAAGACGCTGTGCAGCGGCAATCCAACATGAAAGCCTGCGTCGAGGCGGTGATGACGCACCCCGGCTGGCAGCTTTCCCTTCAGATTCACAGGGTGTTGGAGATTCGGTAGAATCAATTATCTGCTATCTTCGCGATAATAATCCCAAGAATCACCTGACTATTAGTACACCGATAGTATGACTATTAGTGCACCGATAGTTGTACTATTAGTGTACCAATAGTTGTACTATTAGTGTACCGATAGTGACACTATTGGTGTACCAATAGTCAGACCTACAAAAGGTATCCTAAAAGGCAACTTGCATTGTCTTTATCGGCATGTCCTTTTATCGGACGCACGCGGTGCGTCCCTACGACCAATCCGCTGTAGGGACGCACCGCGTGTGTCTGTTCCAATGATAATAATAAGAAAATGCTTACCTCAACACCGCCAACACGGTCTCTTTGCCGATGGTCCTGTCCCCAATCTTCACCTTTATGTCGGCATCCAAGGGGAGGAACACGTCAACCCGCGAGCCGAAGCGTATCATGCCCAGCTCCTCTCCCACCACGGCCTCGTCGCCGGCCTGCAGGTCGCAGACGATGCGCCGCGCCACGAATCCCGCAATCTGCCTTACCATCACCTCGCGCCCTTTCTTGTCTTTCAGTATGATGGTGTTATGCTCGTTGTCGGTCGACGACTTGGGCTTGAAAGCCAGCAGGAACTTGCCCGGATGGTACTTGTAGTAGCTCACCTTGCCGTTAAACGGGAAGAAGTTGATATGCACGTCATAAATCGACATGAAGATGGAAATCTGTCTGCGACGATCGTGGAAATACTCATTCTCAAGCACTTCCTCATTGGCCGCCACCACACCGTCGGCAGGACTTAGCACAGCATCCTCCACCACGGTCGTTTTCCGCCAAATGGGGACGCGGTAGAAGCGGACCGTCAGGACGAGAACCGTCAACAGGAAAGCATATAGGAGATAATGCCAAACCGTTTGCGTCGACCATAACCAGTTGGCAACTAAGGTAATCGCCACAATAAAAGCGAGGGTAATCAGGATGGCTTTTGTTCCCTCTTCGTGTAGTCTTTTATGAATTTTCATACCAGCAGCAAATAAACGAAAATAAACGGTACGCTGAACAAAACCGAGTCGAAGCGGTCCAAAACACCGCCGTGACCGGGGATGAGCTTGCCTGAGTCCTTCACGCCAGCCTGTCGCTTCAGCATCGACTCGCACAAGTCGCCAAGGGTGCCGAGCACGACGGCAATCAGTCCGATGCCGAGGGCTTCATGAAAAGGCAGCCAGTCGCAATAGTGGCTGAACACCAGGATGCCCGCTATGGTGAACACCAGGCCGCCCATGCTGCCCTCGATGGTCTTTCCGGGCGAGATGCGCTCAAAGAGCTTGTGCCGACCCAAGAGTTTTCCAGTCAGATAGGCAAATATATCGTTGACCCAAAGGGAACAGAACGTCAGGATGATGAGCCTCGGACCCGCAAGCTCAGCGAACAAATCGGGGCAGTACATCCACACCATCAGCGAGAACGGAAGAGCCAGGAAGAACGCGGCACCAAGGACATAGGCCGACAGTTGCTTGAAGCTATACTTTGTGGAAAACAGAGCCATGAGGAACGAGAGGAAGGGAATCAGGATTTCAACCAAAAGCCACTTACGGTCGAGGACGCCAAGCCCCACCAAGGCGGCCACGGCATACGCCGCACCGACCAGTCCCACACCTTTTATTATATATAGGGGCTGCGTGACCCCCTGAAGCCGTGCCATCTCAAACGCGCCGATAGCGACAACCAGCAAGGCCAGCACAGCAAAGCTATACGGAGAGAACAGAATGCAACCGAGCAGGATGAGGCAGAATATCAAGCCGGAGACGGTACGTGTTAGCAGTTCTTTCATGAATAGACTTCAATTATTTCCGCCACAAAAATACAATATTATTTCATTGGGTTTTACGGACAATTCAAAAGAATGACTATCTTTGCGAGTCTTTTTTAAACACAACGCTTATGCATATCACAGACAACTACATTGAAGCCAACAAAGAGCGTTTCCTTGAAGAGCTCTTCGGCTTAATCAGAATCCCTTCCATCAGTTCAGAATCGGCCCACAAGCCCGACATGATTCGCTGCGCCGAGTATTGGCGCGACGCCCTCATGGCTGCCGGTGCCGACAAGGCCGAGGTGATGCCCACCGATGGCAACCCCATCGTCTACGGCGAGAAAATCATCGACAAGAAGAAACCCACCGTGCTGGTCTACGGCCACTACGACGTGATGCCTGTCGACCCCATCGAACTGTGGAACACCTACCCCTTTGAGCCCGTCATCAAGGACGGCAAGATTTGGGCTCGCGGTGCCGACGACGACAAAGGCCAGTCGTTCATGCACGCCAAAGCCTTTGAGACGATGGTGAAGACCGACACCCTCCCCTGCAACGTGAAGTTCATGCTTGAAGGTGAAGAGGAAATCGGCTCGGGCAGTCTCGCCAAATGGATTGTCAAGAACAAGAGACTTGTGAAGGCCGACGTTATCCTGGTATCAGACACCTCGATGATTGCCTCCGATGTGCCGAGCATCACCACAGGCTTGAGAGGTCTTGCCTACTGGGAGATTGAAGTTACTGGTCCCAATGCCGACCTGCATTCCGGTCTCTTCGGCGGCTCTGTGGCCAATCCTTTGAATGTCCTTTGCGAGATGATTGCCGGCTGTATGGACAAAAACAGTCACATCACTATTCCTCACTTCTATCACGACGTTGTGAAATGCTCAAAGCATGAGCGCGAGCTGCTCAACATGGCTCCTTACGATGAAAAGGAATACATGAAGAGTTTGGGCGTGAAGGCTTTGCGTGGCGAGAAAGGCTACACCAAGATTGAGCGAGTGGGTATTCGTCCCACCTTTGACCTCTGCGGTATGTGGGGCGGCTACACCGGCGAGGGCAGCAAGACCGTGTTGCCTTCGAAGGCTTACGCCAAACTCTCCTGCCGTCTGGTGCCCAACCAAGACCACGAGAAGATTGCCAAACTGGTGCAGCGCTATTTCGAGAAGAATGCTCCGAAGTACGTCACCGTGAAGGTCACTCCTTTGCATGGTGGCGAGGCTTATGGTTGCCCCATCGACCTGCCGGCATACAAGGCTGCCGAAGCCGCCTATATGGAGACCTACGGCAAGCAGCCCATCCCGATGCGCTCGGGTGGCAGCATCCCGATTATCTCCGAATTTGAGAGAGTGTTGGGCATCAAGTCCATCCTGATGGGCTTCGGACTCGGCGAGGACGCTATCCACTCGCCCAACGAGAATTACCGCCTCGACCACTTCTACAAAGGCATCGAGACCATTATTGCATTCTACCAGCATTTTGCCAACGACGGCAACAAGTAAAGAAAAAACGGAAGCGTCCTTCAGTGCTTCCGTTTTTCTTTTCATCATTCCTTGATGATGTCTTTGTACTTCAATTTGGTTACCTTGCCAAACTTTGCCAATTCCTTCTTGTCGATTTTCTTCTGGTTGCCCGACATCATGATAACGACCGGACGGTCTTTAATGATGCGGTTGTAGAACCCCTGCACCTCATCAAACGAGGTTTCGCGGATGATTTCTGTCACCTCGCCACGCGGGTCGTGGTCGTAACCTTTCTTCATCCAATTCTGCACCGATGAAGGCATATTCCTGAAACCGACATAATCGCTGGAGCGAGCCTTCAGCAAGGCTTCCTTCGAGGCATTGAACTTCTCCATGCGCACCGGCATATTGACAATCAATTCCTTAAAGGCATTCATGCCATCAATGGTCTTGTCGGACTGAGTACCCAAGAAGCCGAAGAGACTACCAGGCTTACGTTCCAGATAGTCGTATGTATAATAGCTGTAGGCCGTATAACCCAACGAACGGAACTCACGGATTTCTTGGAACACGATGGAATACATGTCAGTGCCGAAATACTTGTTGAACACCAATGACAAAGCCTCGTCTTTCATGCTCAGTTTCTCACCTGGCACATAGAAATAGATGTTGCTTTGACGGAATTTATTGTTGGAAGCGATGAACACCTGCGGCTCGGAGAACTTCTGCTCGACATACACTTTCTCATGCCCTTTTTGAGCATTTGTGCGCACCAATTGGTTTTCTTTCAGCATATTCTCCACCAACTTTGGCTCAGTATTGCCGCTATACAGCACATATCCATCGTATTTCAAAGCTTCAGCGACTTCGGCCAACAGCTCTTCTCCGCTTTTTTTCTTCCACTGTTTCAGAGGAGTATGATTCAGATAATCAGATTGGTCGCCATACAAGGCATAGGCACGGACAGCACGTGCCCAAGTGGAAGCATCGTCACGCGAGGTTTTGAGGTCAGCCTGTTCGGATTCCACCAAAGTTTGGATGTAAGTTTCTTTATTAGAAGGTGAAAACAGCTTTTGGCTGCAAAGGGCAACGATATCGTTCATGTCCTTTTCAAAGCCAGTCATGCGTACGGTTAAGTCGTTGTCGGAGCAGTAACAGTCTATCGTCGCACCCATCTTTTGCAAGGCAAGGGCAAACTCCTCGGGAGTCAGCGTCTGCGTGCCTTGCATATTGAGATATTGCACCGCACGGCTCAGGTCGGGGTCGTGGGCTGTACCATAGTTGAACTTCACCTCAAGTCTAAATAAATCGTTGCGTGGGTTGGCAGTCGAGAAAAGCTTGAAGCTGTCGTTCACATCTGTAATCTTCACATCCTCGCCAAACATAATGATTTGAGGCTCCACTTCGGGAACTTGTTGAGCCTCAATGGCCTTTGCAAAGTCCGACTTTGCCTCGGTATTCTTAGCCTCAATAGGTTTCCAATTGGGTTTATCCACCTTGTCCTTGGCGGGGAAGCCCATTTTGGAGCGCACATCCAAATAGTCGTTGCCAAAATACTTGTTGGCTATGGCCACGACTTCATCTTTGGTGATTGTCCTCAGGCGTTCCGTTTCAGCAAGATAATCCTCGTAGGTCATGTCTCTCATTTCCATTTCAAGGAAAAGATTCGCAAGACTGTTCAAACTCTCCATTTCACGAATCCTTTCCGTCAGTGTGCTCATAC
This sequence comes from uncultured Bacteroidales bacterium, assembly GCA_947303335.1. Classification (GTDB taxonomy): domain Bacteria; phylum Bacteroidota; class Bacteroidia; order Bacteroidales; family F082; genus Limimorpha. The sequence continues at coordinate 13,075 of CAMYYB010000050.1, forward strand.
GCATGGCTTCAAAGAGGTCATCGCTGAAATCACCTTTTTTCAGACGGTCGAGGCATTCGAAGATTAACGATTCAGCTTCCTCATGCGACTGTCCAAGCAATTTCGGGATATAAATCATCACATTGCCGCCACCATCCTGCAAGGAAAGAGGCAACAACATGGCAGCCATGATCTTGCCATCAAGCATAAGCTTGTCGGTGAGGCCTGTCTCGCCGTTGCTGAAAATACCGCAAGCCAAAGTCAAAGGCAGGTAATCCGGGTCGGTTATTTTGACACCAGGAAACACTAAGGCCCCCATCTTGATAGGTGTCATCTTAACTTCTTTCACCGTCGGCCCGTTGAACTTGGGTAAGGTATAGGTTGGCTCTTGGGGCAGTTTGCCGCTGCGCCATGTGCCGAATTTCTCTGCCACCAAAGGCTCAGTGGCATCGATGTCGAAGTCACCGACGAGAATGAGAGTCATGTTGTTGGCCACATAGTAGGTATTGTAGAACTCACGCATCTTGCTGGTCTGCGGGTTCTTCAGGTGTTGCGTATAACCGATGACGGGCCGCCCGTAAGGATGTTCGCCTGCAAACTCTTTGAACAGATACTCTTGGAATGCATTGATGGGGCTGTCGCCATACATGTTTTTTTCTTCATACACTGTCTCTAACTCCGACTGGAACAGGCGGAATACGGGATTGCGAAAACGTTCCACATACACATCCATCCACTTGGAAAGCTGGTTCGACGGGAAAGTGTTGTAATACATGGTTTGGTCGTAGGATGTACCTGCATTCAGACCCTTTCCGCCCATTTGGGTGAGGATGACATCCACCTCGTTCGGGATGGCATACTCCGCAGACTTTTGTGACAGCGAATTGATTTTCTGCTGGATGGCTTGTCGAGCAGCTACATCGGTAGTCTCGTGCAAGCGGTCATACATCAAATCGATGCTGTCAAGGAAGACTTTTTCGGCTTTCCAATTGGTCGTACCGATTTTATCCGTTCCCTTGAACATGATATGCTCAAAGTAATGTGCCATGCCTGTGGCATCCAAAGGGTCGTTCTTGCTGCCTGCATGGACATACACTGCACCATAAATCTCTGGCTGTGTGTGGTCTTCGCACATCACCACCTTCAGGCCGTTGTCCAAATGGAAAGTCTTGGTTTTTAATTCTCCAGTTTGGGCAAAAGCCGTCGCCACTATCCAAACAAGCAACAATACAAAAGTCAATCTTTTCATAGCAACCTAATTTTCAGTTTGGCTTTTGCTTAATCCACAACATGTTGATAATACGTTCCTTCTTGGAAGTTCTTTATGCCTTCTTTCAGGAATGCCACGAAAGCGTCTTTGTCCAAATCGTAGGCACGAGGCTTCATCAACAGGTTACCATTATGATCCATCAGGCAGTAATAGGGCTGGGCATTGGTGCCGAACTTCGAGATTTGGAAGTCAGCATATTTGCGACCTATGGTCTTTTTCTCCTTACCATCGTAAGTCGAAGTGTACCATTCCTCTTTGGGCAAGGATGTCTTGTCGTCGACATACAAGGCGCAGATGACAAAATCATTGCGCAGCATATCTTTCACTCGTGGGTCGCTCCACACGTTAGCTTCCATTTCGCGGCAGTTCACGCAGCCGTGACCAGTGAAGTCAATGAAGATAGGCTTGTTCTGAGCCTTCGCACAAGCCATGGCTTGGTCATAGTCAAAGTAACCTTTCAAGTTGTGAGCCAGATGAAAGAGGTCAGCGAATTTGGGGTCTTCACATAGTTCCTCACTGGCAACCGCATGTGTCTGTCCCTGCGGTGCCACAGCCATATTGGCCATCTTGGCATCCACGTATTCAATCACTTTCTCGCTATTTTCCTCGATGATTCTATTCAAGTCGAAATCAAGGGTCTGCTTGGGTGGCAGATAACCGGAGAGAGCCTTCAACGGAGCACCCCACATTCCGGGAATCATATAGACTACAAAAGTAAAGTCGATGATGATAAGCACCAAACGGAACACACCCAACTCTTTGAGTTCTTTTTCGCCTTTGAAACGAATCTTGCCAAGAAGGTAGAGCCCGAGCAAGGCGAAGCATACAATCCAGATGCCGAGATACACCTCGCGGTCAAGCAAGTGCCAGTGGTAGGTTTGGTCGGCCACGCTGAGGAACTTGAAACCGAGGGCAACTTCAATGAAGCCCAACACCACCTTCACCGAGGTAAGCCAGCCGCCGCTCTTAGGCAAACGTTGGAGCAGATTCGGGAAGAAAGCGAACAGGGCAAACGGCAGGGCGAAAGCCACTGCAAAAGCAAACATCGTCACTATGGGAGCCCAGAACTCACCTGAGGTCGATTTGATAAGTACCGTACCCACGATGGGACCCGTGCAGGCAAACGACACCAACACCAGCGTCAAGGCCATGAAGAAGATGCCACCTAAACTTTGGGTGCCTTGCTTACTGTCGCTCTTGTTCACCATATTACTGCCCAATGTGATTTCGAAGGCACCGAAGAACGAAGCCGCAAAAATCATGAACACCAAGAAGAAAATGATATTCGGCAGCCAGTGTGTGGCAAGCCAGTTGAAGATGTCGGCAGTGACGCTATTGCCACCCACCAACCAGGTTACCATGATGATAATGGCGATAGGCAGCGTATACAGCAACACGATGAAAACAAAATACATAAAAGCTTTGAAGCGACCTTGAGCCTTGCTCTCACCCTCTCCGTGCATGAAAAATGACACCGTCATGGGTATCATCGGGAAGACACAAGGTGTGAGCAGGGCGGCGAAGCCCCAAAGGATGGCTTCGAGAATCATGCCCCAAATGTTGGATCTCGTTCCAGCAGTGGTCTCAGGCTCAGCGGATTTAATCACGGCAGATTCACCATACTGGAGGTTCACATCTTCGGTCAATGAGACGCATTGTCCGTCCTTGCAGGCCTGATAGCTGATTTCACCCGTGATGGGGAACGAGCCGTCTTTCAGCTTACGGAAGGTCTGAGCGAAAGAAGCCATACCTCCAAATTGTTTGTACTCCACTTCAAAGATGTCGTCGTAGAAAAGTGGCACCTCGGTGAGGTCACGGGCCTCGCCCACCGCCTCGAAGAACTCAGAGGTCTGGATGTCGAACACCGTGGGCAGCGGAGCCAGGTCGGGCATTTTGGTGGAATAGATGTGAAACTGCGGGTCGATGGTAGCCGTAGCAACCAAGTCAAACTCGTTTTCATTAAGGTCTTCAATGGTAAAGGTCCATTGGACAGGGTCGATGATTTGAGCCTGCATCCTCATTGGCATGATGGCAACGAAAGCCATCAGTAGGCAGAAAAAGTATTTTTTCATATTCTAACTATTTATTATAAATAATCAACAAAATTTTCGTTACTATACAAGACCTTGCCTTCACGCTCAATACTTGCAATCAAATCTTCATCCTTAATCATCGAATAAAGGCTAAGGTCAACAAAATAGGGCAAGTACAAATCGTCTATCATGGCATCGATAAGAGCCAGTTGAAGATATGTCAAGTTACTACCTTTCAACGTCATATCAATATCTGACGAGATACGGTTTGTTCCCCTCGCCCTGGAACCATATATGATTGCCTCCTCCACTTCCGGAAAAGTAGCTAAAGTCTGCCTTAATGCTTGAAGTTCCCTATCATTCAATCCATATTGCATCGTTTTATGCTTGAGTGAATAAATCCATTTCATGTTGTTCTGACAAAGACTTCATCTTGCCATAAAACTCCACAAACGTTTGATAACAGGAGTCTTTTATTCTCGAAACCACCTCTGCCGCAGTATCCTCATCGTATGTATGTGAAGTATCATTCCTTCGCTTTATCATTTCCATCCAAACATCGCTATCCGTAACCAGTTTGTTTTCATAAGCCCAACGAATAGCATCTCTTGAACCCATAATTTCCTTATCGGTTCCTTGATACTCAGCATAGCTTTTCATTAACTTCCACGCCAATTCAAAAGTAAACTCAGATCGTTGAATCATCCCATCCGCTTCGAAATCATTCAGTTGGCGATTTTTCGCAACATTGGCGACATCAGCCAAACGACGCAATGCTTTTCGGTAACTGCTCAACTTTTGTTCCCAACGTGGAAGGGTGTTCTCCATGATTTCTAGAATTTGGGGCAAAAGTAGGAAATTTTCTTGCTTCATGCAAAAATTAACTAACAAATCTGCAAACAAATACCATTTTTGTTGAATTTGTTACTTTAAACCTGTCATCAATACGATATCCAATTACCCAAACGATGTCGCCATCAGCAGATACCAACAATAAAACTTGCTCTTTCTGTGTTTCTGTAAACTTTTGGTCTACAAAGAAATCGCTCAATAGTTTAGAACCTTTCATACCTAAGGGATGGAAACGGTCACCGTGCTGCCAATGCCGCAGGGTCAGAGGAAAATGAATCTTGTCAGCATCAAGCAAGGCTACGTTTGGCGACTTGTCAATAACGAAATCGGGAGTTATTTCATACTTTGAGAAACGCAGATGGATGGGCAATGTGATTTCCTCCTCCCCTATCTCAATTTGTATTTCTTCATTGGTTTCCGATTTGATTTTTGAAAGAAACAGTTCGTTTCTCCCGATGACCAGCTGATGGGTTGGAGAGAAGTATTTGTTTCCGACCCCGTCTTCCATCGACTCAATGATAAAATGGCATTGGTCGGTATTGAAACCATAGTTTCGCAACCATTCAAAAAGGAGTTGTTCGCTTTGCGTCATTGCGAGCGAAGCGTGGCAATCCAGACTTACCCGGAAAGACTTTGATGATTCGGTCTGGATCGCTTCGTCGTCCCTCCTCACGATGACAGACACATCATCCAATTCCTCTACAATATGGGACAATCTCTCCTTCAGTAATTCACGATACAACTCATTTTCAGCGGCAAGATGTTCCAAAGACTTATACAAACCCTGCCGCGCACCAGGATGAAGTTCGTCAAAAGCGGGCAAAAGCTGATTACGGATTTTGTTCCGCAGATAAATACTCTCAGCATTGGTATGGTCTTCTCTCCATTGGATTTGGTTTTCAAGGGCATA
>CAMYYB010000051.1 GCA_947303335.1 uncultured Bacteroidales bacterium
GCATCGGCCTCGAAATGGGCGAATTCACCCACAAATACAATGGCGAGAAGCACTACGAGCAACTCCCCATCCCGAACCATACCGAAGGCATCAAGCTGGTGCTGAAAGCGCTGGTTGACGAGAAGATGGGGGTCATTAAGGACCTGAAGGAAATCAACGCCGTCGGTCACCGCGTGGCCCACGGTGGCGAGAAGTTCTCAAAGAGTGTCCTCATCGACAATACGGTCATCAACCTAATCAATGAGCTCTGCGACCTCGCTCCGCTGCACAACCCCGGTGCCTTGCAAGGCATCGCTGCCATGCAGGAAGTGCTGCCCGGCATCCCGATGGCCGCTGTGTTCGACACCTCGTTCCACAGCACCATGCCTGCCGAGGCTTACCTCTACGCCATTCCTTACGAATACTACGAGAAGTATCGTATCCGTCGCTACGGTTTCCACGGCACCAGCCACAAGTATGTGGCCGAAAAAGCCGCTGCTTTCGTGGGCAAGGACTGGAAAAACTCGAAGATTGTCACCTGCCACCTGGGCAGCGGTGCCTCTATCGCAGCCGTCGAATGCGGCAAGTCGGTGGAGACTTCGATGGGATTCACACCTGTTGAGGGTCTCGTGATGGGCAGCCGCGCTGGCGACTTGGACGTGGGCGTGTTACTGTACATCATGGACAAGGAAGGACTCAGCACCAAGGAGATGAACACCTTGGTCAACAAGAAGTCAGGCCTCGTGGGCATCACCGGAGGCAAGCAGGATATGCGCGACGTGCGTGCCGCCAAGGAAGAAGGCGATGAGCGCAGCACCTACGCTTTCAATATGTTCGCCCACCGCGTGAAGAAATACATCGGCAGCTATATGGCTGTGATGAACGGAGCCGACATCATCGTGATGACCGGCGGCATTGGCGAGAACGCCTGGTTCATGCGCGAAGCCATCCTTGAGAACATGGAAGGCCTCGGCATCGAGTTTGACCCCAAGATCAACAAGGAAATCATTGGCGAAGCCGGCGTCATCTCCACGCCCAATTCAAAGGTCACCGTGGTGGTGTATCCGACTGACGAAGAGTTCGTCATCGCCCAAGACACCTACAACTTGGTGACAAAGTAAGCGAAAGCTATCAACATTAAACCCTTCAAATCATGAAAGCAGGTAAAAAAATATGGCTCTGCATCACGGGCATTCTTCTCATTGCGTTGGGTGTCTACTGCATCACCAAGCCCAACGTCACCTTGGTTTCGGCAGCCTACATCCTGGGCTTGCTGACCCTTTTCACGGGTATCTTCAAGCTGGTGTTCACCTTCAGGACACAGGCTTTCATGCCCAATAGCGGCACCCGTATGCTGGTCGCGTTGCTTGATATCTTTTTTGGTTGCTTCTTGATGTCCAACCTTTTGGGCACCGCCATATCACTTCCTATGGTCTTCGCCTTTTGGGTGATTATTGAGAGTATCAGCGTGTTCATCTTGAGTTTCGACTACAAGAAGGTGGGCTTCCCCCTCTGGTGGGCTCTAATGCTTTTAGGCATTGCCGGAGCAGTCCTTGGCTTCTTTGGCCTCAAAAATCTTGATGTCGCCGCTGTTACGCTTTCAGCCCTCATCGGCATCAGCATCATCCTCGTCGGCTTAGCCCATATCTTCGCCATGATTGGTGTGACCCGTTTCGAGAAGAAAATAGAAAGCCTCTTCAAGGGTTGATAGGTTTCCTATCCTTTGACCTTTCATCCGCCGAAGGCATCGCAATGATGTCTTCGGCGGTTGCTTTTAGTAGGGCCTATCCCCGGTCGTAATGCGGCATCTCCTCAGGCAAGATGATGGAGAATTCAATGAGGCCGCCGACAACCTGCTTCTCATCGTCCTCATACCAAGGGGTCTGGTAGATGAGTTTGCGCTTGCCTTTCTTCGAAATCGTGTAGGCATTAGTGGCTGCATCGTCAAGCAGATGCCGAATGATTTGCTGCGAGCGTTCGTTGTGGCATTTCATCAGGTCGCGGCCTCGTACGTCGCCGTTCACCTCGATGGAGCTGTCGTTCTGATAGAGAATTTCTCCGTCTTTGGCGCTGACCGTAATGGCCAGGTTGACACCTTTAAAATAATCCTTTGTTTCCATAATCGTCCGAATAATTTCGGCAAAGATAGAATTTTTCTACCTTTGCAGCGTTATTTTGAAAATGAAAAAACTATACCGCTATATAGTCAGTTCATTCATAGGAACGTTTTTCTTCACGTTTTTCATCGTCCTGTTCATCCTGGACATGCAGTTTCTATGGCTTTATGTGGACGACCTCGTCGGTAAAGGGCTGGAGCTGAACATCCTGGCTGAGTTGTTTTTCCATATGTCCATCACCTTCATTCCGATGGCCTTGCCCTTGGCGTTGCTCCTCGCCTCCCTGATGTGCTTCGGCAACTTCGGCGAGCATTACGAGCTGGTAGCCATGAAAGCCTCGGGCATATCGATGTGGCAGGTGATGCGGCCTTTGGTCATATTCTCCATACTGCTCAGCGGCTTTGCATTCTTTGTGTCGAACAGCCTGCTCCCTGTAGCCAACCTGAAGGGGCAGACCCTGCTCTTCGACGTGCGCCGGCAAAAACTGGCCTTTAATATAAAAGAAGGTGTGTTTTACCGCGACCTGGACAATTACGTCATCTATGTGGAACGCAAGGGTGCCAACGGCAGCAGCATCTACGGCGTGAAAATCTACGACCACACCGACCGCATGGGCAACACCAAAATCATCAGCGCCGACTCAGGCATGATGACCCTCAGCCCCAACCAGCGCAACATCATCTTCACCCTCTACAACGGCTACAACTACACCGACGTGACTTCAGACGAGAACTACAAGCAGAACCGTCCCTTTGAACGGATGTCGTTCAAGCAAGAGCAACTCAAGTTCAGCCTGAAGGACTTCGATATGACCCGGTCGAGCGAGGACATGTACAAATCGTCGCAACAGATGATGAACCTGCGGCAACTCAACACCTCCATCGACTCGCTGGAACACCGCTACGGCAACAAGAAACAAGCCTTCACGCGGGGCTTCTCGCAACGCTGGTCCAATTACATCAGTATCAACGGGGACATCATGGCCGCCGAGTTGCCACAGAAAAAGATTGCCGTTGCTGACACCATCGTTGTGGCCGACACCTTAGCCGTTGACGATGCCTTGGCCGTCTCCGCTACCGACACCTCAGCCGTCGCTCTTGCTGACACAATTATCGTTACCGACTCGATAACCGTCATCGACAGTAGCCTGATCTTGCATTGGCCACTCTTGGCGCAGTACACCATCGACAGCGTGGCCACTACCATTAACAATATAGCCGCAGGCTCAGCCCGCAACGCCAAAGAGAACGCCTCGTTCAACAAAATCGACCAAAAGAGCCAGAAAGAGAACATCATGAAGCACAAGAAAGAGCGACACAAGAAGTTCACCCTGAGCATCGCCTGCCTCATCTTCTTCTTCATCGGAGCGCCTTTGGGCAGCATTATCCGTAAAGGCGGTTTGGGAATGCCCGTCGTAGTGTCGGTACTCTTCTTTGTCGTCTATCACGTGATTTCCACCATCGGCGAGCGTATGGCCGTCTTCGGCGGTCTCAACATGTTCTTCGGCGTGTGGATTTCGTCGCTGGTCCTTTTGCCCGTCGGCATCTTCCTGACCTTCAAGGCCACCACCGACGCAGCCCTATTCGATGCTGACAGCTGGAAGAAGTTTTTCCAGAAGCTATTCAAACGCCACAAAACCCCTGAACGAGTTCCTGAGCCCATCAAAGGAGTCGAAGGGTCGAATCCAAAACCCTCTGCATCATGAAGATACTTCTACTTTGCAACAAACCGCCCTACCCCGCTTCGGAAGGAGGCCCGATGGCGATGAACAGCATCATCACCGGATTGCTGGATGCGGGACACCAAGTCAAAGTGCTGGCCGTCAACAGCCCGAAATACAACGTCAAGGCAAGCGATATTCCCGAGGACTACAAACAGAAGACCGGCATCGAGCTCATCGATGTCGACCTTAGCGTGCATCCCCTGAAAGCTTTAATCAACCTGTTCAGGCGAAAATCTTACCATGTGGAGCGTTTTATCTCTAAAGACTTCAAGGCCAGAGTCGCCGAGCTACTCGACCAAGAGCAGTTTGACGTGGTACAGTTAGAAATGCTCTATATGGTCCCCTACGTCGAGACCATACGCAAGCACAGCAAGGCCATGATTGTCTTGCGGGCGCACAACGTGGAACACAAGATTTGGGAACGCATTGCGAAGGAGACCAGATTCTTCATCAAGCGCTGGTACATCTACCACTTGGCCAGGACGCTAAAAGACTACGAGCTCTCTGCCTTGGAAACCGTCGACGGCGTTGCGGCCATCACCCGCAAGGACGCCGCCTTCTTCCGCAAATACTGCTCGAAACCCATTATCGACATTCCCTACGGTGTGTATCCCGAGGAGTTCAAGCCCGTGTATGAGATTGAGGACAAGCCCAAGTTCTACCATATAGGCTCCATGAACTGGATGCCCAACGAGGAAGGCATACGATGGTTTATCGACGAGGTACTGCCCAAGACGGTAGAGAAAGTACCCCGATTTGTCTACCATCTGGCAGGCCGCAATATGCCCGAATGGCTCACCACGCTCAACAACCCGAATGTCGACGTGGTAGGCGAAGTGCCTGATGCCAAGGAGTTTGTCGCCAAACATGATGTAGCCATAGTTCCCTTGTTGGCTGGCAGCGGCATACGCATCAAAATCATCGAGTCGATGGCTATGGGCAAGACCGTCATCACCACGCGAGTGGGAGCCGAGGGTATACTCTACGACGAGGAAGTGAACCTCATCATCGCCGAAAACAAGGCCAAGATGGTGGAGGCCATCCGCAGCATCAACGAGAACCCGCAGATTGCCGTCCGCATCGGTCAGGCCGCACGCAAGCTGGTGGAAGAGACCTACGACAACCGCAAGATTATCGCCCGCCTGCTGATATTCTATGAGCAAATTAAGCCGGGAAGCAAGATTAGTTTTCTATAGTCTCACGACATAAAAAAATAATTCCTAACTTTGTCCGCTAATTCATATGCGATGAAGATTTTCGTCCTATTGCCCCGTATTCCCTATCCGCTTGAGAAAGGCGACAAATTGCGTGCTTTCAACCAAATAAAGCAACTGGCCAAGCACAACGAAATTGTGGTATGCGCCTTAAACGACTCCAACAAAGTGAGCGAACAGGATGCTTTTCGTGCTTTGCAGCCCTATTGCCTGTCCATCAACTTCATCAAGACCAGCAAGGCACAAATACTGGCAGGGCTGGTGTGGGCATTCGTGAAAGGGCTTCCCATGCAATGCGGCTACTTCTACAACCGCAAGGCGGTCAAAAAGATTGATGCCCTCATTGCCAAGCATAAGCCCGATATGCTTTACTGCCAACTGCTGCGTACCGCCGAATACATACGGCGCAAGAGCCTCCCGAAAGCCATCGACTATCAGGACATCTTCTCCTACGGCATGAAACGCCGCGCCAACATCGCCTCTTTCGTCACACGCCCCATCTATGCTATGGAGTACCGTCGCTTGAAACGTTACGAGGCCGCCATCTTCGATGACTTCGACATCCGCACCATCATCAGCGAACCCGACAGAGCCTTGTTCCCCCACGAGAAACGCAACGAAATCCTCATCATTCCCAACGGCGTGGATCACAACTACTTCAAGCCGCAGGAATGCGAGAAGAAATACGACCTCGTCTTCACAGGCAACATGAGCTATCCGCCCAACGTGAACGCTGTGGAGTATCTGGCCAACGAGATTATGCCCATCGTGTGGAAGACTTCGCCCGAAACCACCTTATACATTGCGGGAGCGACTCCCGACCCGAGAGTCAAGAAAGCCGCCTCAGAGCGCATCATCGTCAGCGGCTGGTTGGACGACATCCGCACCGCCTACGCCCAAAGCCGTGTGTTCATCGCCCCGATGCGCATTGGCACAGGTCTGCAAAACAAGCTGTTGGAGGCTATGTCTATGCACTTACCGGCTATCACCTCACCCTTGGCCAACGCCTCATTGGGTGCAAAACCCGGCGAGGAAATCCTCATCGGAAGCAACGCCGAAGAAATGGCGCGACACATCATCACCTTATTGAATTATCCGCCAAAGGCGAAACAAATCGCCCAAGCAGGGTTTGATTTCACGAATCGCGTCTATGACTGGGGCAAAGCAACAGAGCGGTTGGAAGAAGCCATGTGTGAATGCATTAGGAGTAAAAGATAAGGACAGCATGAAAAAAACTAAAATTTCATCAGACAAAATCCCTCAAATCGCCATCCTCATCACGGCGGCTGTGCTCATGCTCTTGATTTCAGTCATCCGACAGAACTATGCTCGCAAGCAAATCCGCAACAACTTGGAGCGCAATGCCGAAATGGAATTGATCATCAAGGCTATAGATATCAGACATTCGGTTGAGGATGTGACCCTTGCGCTACGAAACCGCAGTTGGGAATTCGAGCAATTCCTTCACTATCCTGATTCCCTGTTTGCCGTCACACGCCGCATTGTGGAAGAGAACCCCAATTTTGCCGGTTGCTGCATCGCCATGGTCCCCAACTACTATCCTGAAAAAGGCCCTCTTTTCGAACCTTACACCCTGCGTCGCGGCGAGGTAATCGAAACCGTTCAACTTGCTTCAGAAGAGGGACATGACTATAGCAAAAATCCGGATTTCATCATAGCGGCTAAAAACGATACTTCATTTTGGAGCGAGCCTTATCAAGACGAAAACGACCCGGATGTGACACTCATCACTTATACTTTTCCCTTATATGATGCCTACGGGGACATGGCTGCTGTTGTCGGTATTGACTTAAACACAGAATGGCTTGGCAAATTACTGAATTCCAGACATATGTTCCCTTCTTCCTACAACCTTTTGTTGTCTGGTACGAACAAGTTGATTTACAGTCCTATTGGCGAGATAAAGCACAAGGATGTGAATCAAATCATGGGCTTGATTAATGACAGCACCGCCAAACGCACAGTAAGTGCTTCTGGACGTATCACTATATTTTCATTCATCGACTGGGAAGACCATGCCAAAGGATCGGTGTATTATTATACTCCAAATTCCATCCGGCCTTGGAGTATTGCCGTCATCAATTACGATGATGAAGTGTATGAGCCTCTGATAAAAATGCAATGGAGAAACCTGCTGCTGACCTTGGCAGCCCTGCTGATTCTCGCTTTCATTATCCAGCGTTCCGTCAGAAGCCTTTCCAAACTGCAACAGGCAAATTTGGAAAGGGAACACATTGAAAGTGAGCTGAATATCGCACGGAACATACAAATGTCCATGTTACCCCTGAGTGACACGGTAGCCCAGCGCGACGACTTCAACATCGCAGGTTTGCTTGAACCCGCCAAGATGGTAGGCGGCGACCTCTACTCCTACCTCATCCGCGACGAGAAGCTGTTTTTCTGCATCGGAGATGTGAGCGGCAAAGGCGTCCCCGCTGCTTTGGTGATGGCTGTGGCAAACTCCCTGTTCCGTTCCGTATCAGCACACGAGACCAATCCGGCACGCATCATGCAAGCCTTGAACGAGATTGGCTGCCAACGCAACGAGCAGAACATGTTCGTCACCTTCATCATCGGGGTACTCGACTTGCCCACGGGACGGTTGCGTTATTGCAACGCTGGACACGAAAAGCCCTTCGTCATCGGCAAGGAAGCCAAGCTATTGCCTGCCAAGCCGCATCTGCCCTTGGGCGTGATGGACGACATGATTTACACCGCACAAGAAACAGTGTTGCAGCCGGGTGAGAGTCTGTTTCTTTACACCGACGGCCTGACTGAAGCCAAGAACGAAAGCCACGAACTGTTTGGGATAAAACGTATTGAAAAGGGCTTGCAGGACTGCATCACGAATGAGTCCGTTACCCCTGAGAAACTCATTCAAACCATGACCAATCGGGTGAATGGTTTTGTCGACGGTGCCGAGCAAAGCGACGACCTTACCATGCTGGCCATACAGTACACGCCGCAGGAGAAACCACTCGTTTTTCGAGAGTGCTTGACCCTGAATAATAAGGTGAGTGAAATATCAAAACTCAATGCCTTTGTGCAGTCAGCCACGACGACCCTGAACATGGAGAAAGGGCTTGCCAACCGAATCAAGTTGGCCGTTGAAGAAGCCGCCACCAATGTAATTAATTATGCCTATCCGAATGGCATTGAGGGCAATATAGAAATCACCATTGAGGCTGACGAGAGCCGTATACGCTTTATCCTAACCGATTCAGGCGCTGAGTTTGACCCAACCGGCGTGAGCAAGGCCGACACTACCCTTTCGATAAACGAGCGTCCTATCGGCGGTTTAGGTGTTTTCCTGGTCCGCAACCTGATGGACAGCATCAATTATGAGCACATCAAAGGGAAGAACATTCTTCGCATGGAAAAGCGATATGCTGGACAAATTGTCAAAACATAATGGAGATTTTATGATTTTTCTTATTTTTGCGGGTTAAATCAATTATTAGCAAATAACTAAGCATAATCATGAACACAAACGTCACAGAAAAAGACGGGAAATACATCGTATCTCTCGAAGGCGAACTTGATACCGCCCACGCCCTTGAAGTCGAACAAGCCATGCAGCCCCTCCACGAATTGAGCGATAAAGACATCACCATCGACTGCACCCAGTTGGAGTACATCGCCTCCAGCGGATTGCGCATCCTCTTGGCCTTGCTGAAAAGTGCCAAAGCCAATGGCAACAAGGTCGTTTTGAGCAACCTGAACGATGAAATCAAGGATGTTTTCAAAATGACGGGCTTTATTGACCTTTTCGAAATAAAATAAATAAAATCAGCTGTTTATGAATTATCGTTTCAATCAACATGCAAAGTGGATTTGCATGTTAATGCTATTGTTGTTTTCCTTCGGATTGCGGGCTCAGGAGGCCGACAATGAGTTCCGTTTGGATGCCCAGTTAGTGACTCGTGGCGAAATACGCGCAGGCGGTTTCAAAGGCGATAGCCTTGACGCAGGGCGTATGTCACATTTCGTTTTGGGCAAATACCGTGTCACGGCGGACTATAAACGATCGTGGTTAGAAGTGAAACTGTCGCCTCAGTTTTCCGGCATTTGGGGCCAGGGTACCGCTGGTTTGAACCTTTATGAAGGTTGGGCCAAGCTGCAGACCAAAAATGGCTTCTTCACCCAGATTGGCCGTCAGGAACTGGACTATGACAACGGTCGTATCATCGGCAACGACGACTGGACGATGACTGCACCCACCCATGATGTGTTGAAACTGGGTTATGATGGTGAAAGCCATAAGGTTCATTTAATGGCAGCCTACAACCAAGATGCCAACAACATGGATAACGGAACCCACTACTATTCGGGTGGCCTACAGCCTTACAAAACGATGCAAACGCTTTGGTATCACTATGATACGCCAAAGAAAATGTTTGGTGTTTCGTTGCTGGGCATGAACATCGGTATGCAAAGCGTCAAGGAAAATGAAACTAATGTCACCTACTATCAACAATTAGTGGGCTCCTATATGGCCTTCAGTCGCAAGTACTGGTCGTTGGAGGGAGAGTTTTACTACCAGATGGGCAAACAGGAACACGGCTTGCCCATAGATGCTTTCATGGGTAGCGTGAAAGCCACCTTGAATCCAAGTGAGAATTGGAGTTTATCTGCCGGGTACGACTATTTGAGCGGTGACAAGTTTTTTTCCGTTCCTGCTGACGGAAACTTGGGTCTTGTTCAACACGACAAAATCAGAGGTTTCAATGCCATTTTCGGGTCGCATCACCAGTTTTACGGTGCAATGGATTTCTTTTATTTGGACAACTTTTATAAAGGCTTCACACCTGGACTCCAAAACCTCTATTTATGTGGTAATGTAAATCCCGTCAATGGCCTGAATCTCAATGCAGCCTACCATTATTATGCCATCGCAACCGAACTCAATTATTTGGACAGCAAGACGTTAGGCCATGAAATTGATGTTGCAGCTTCATACGCTTTCAGTAAGGCGGTTTCGGTGTCGGGAGGCTATACTTACATGCATGGCACAGAGACCATGGTCATACTCCAGCAAATCCAAGAAGTTACCGAACAGCGGAATTTGCATTGGGGTTGGTTGATGCTGTCAGTGAAGCCTACATTATTTAATACTATTTGGCAAGACAAGAAATAATTCTCATGAAAACAATTCCCCTGACTCAGTTTTCGATTAACAATAGCCTGGATTAGAATTATTTATGCGCTTGAATTGAACATTAAAATTTAAACAAAGTATAAACTTTAAAATTAAAACAAAATGAAAAAAGTAAAAAGACTGATTCTGTTTGCCTTACTATTGGCAACGACGGGCATGTTCTTCATGACTGCCTGCAAGAAGGATTCCATTACGTTCAAGTACGAATTCTTGCTTTTCAACCCGAACCAGCCACATGCGCTTGTGCTCGACAAATTCACGTCACCCATTGCCTCTGTCAGTTGCGCGGCTGAATGGCTCACCGCCACTGCCAGCGAAGAGATGGTAAACGGCTACCCCGTATTAGTAATGACCAGCAGTATCGATCCAGACCAACTTGTGGAAGCCACTGTTAAAGTCAAGTCGGAAAGCGGCGAATTGGCCGAAGTGCTGGTGCGCCAAGGCGTTCATGTCTTGGGCGATGCCTTTCTTAACGAAAATATGGAGTTCATCACCAACTGGGAGAACTGCGACACCGTGAGAATCAATGGTTTACCAGATCCTGTGGCAACCCCATGGGTGAGCCAGAGCGAAGTCAACATCCCCGATGATATTCGCGTGCAATGCAAGAAAGAGGATGGCTGGGAGATGGCCTTCTGCTCACTTCACAACACCGCCACGCCCCACGTTTGCTTTTTCGCGCTCTACAACAAATGGACCGGTATCCTCCGCGTGTTCCACTTCATCATTGACCCCAAAGGCTACGGCAACGATTTGGTCTATTGCATCTGGATGGGCCAAAATCAGGAAATCAACGCCCCCTTTTACAGCAGCCTCGAGTACGGCATACCTGCCAACCACGAGATGGGCACTTCGCTGAAACCGTATGCCAATTTTATAGGAGGCGGAGGACGCGACATGGTCCAGCAGCAGTCGTTCCAGACATGGATCACACCCTACCAACAATCCACCCAAGCCATTGTCTCGGGATGGTATTGCTTCGATATTGACATGACGGGCTATGTGCCCGGCGGCACCCAGTGGCGCGATGTGCAATCGCTCACCAAGATATCCATCGTTCCGGTGGCTACCCAACATGAAGACATTTCGCTGCGCGGCTCGTTGGTGGGTAACATCGGCGGCACTTTCGACAACCCGAACATGGTTAATTACGGTGGTGGCAACGCCATGAGCGGCATTTGCGGCGTCATCAGCCAGATTACAGGCGATGTGACCAGCAATATAAGTTCTATCATCGATTATGCCAATGCCATGAAGTCGGCTACCGGCATCGCTGAATTACTTAATCCCCTCAAGTTCTATGGCGGTTTCGCTTCTAATATCGCTGTTAGTCTACTAAACTGCATTGGCGAAAACATGTCTGAGCCAGACAACTACGTATATCTCCCTGGCAAAATCGACATGAGGCTCGATGCCCAAATCGCACTTGAGGGCACCCTCCAATTCTATACTTCCGTCGATCAGGCCATCTATAATGTCTCTCCTGAAAACATCGACGCTACCAACACGGCCGACGGCCACATGGGACGCGGCATCTGGAGCCTCGCCCAAGACCCGGTGGTGTATATCGACAAGGACGACCTGATTTCGGAATACGACCACTTCACCATCATGGACAACGGCGACGGCAGCGGATACACGGCCAGCGACTTCGAAAACTACGGCGTGCGCTTCATGTGGTTCTTCGACCCCACCAGCGTCAGGGTGAACCTCAACCGCGACCTCTTCCCCGATGTCACCGAAGTGAAGGTGACCACCACCTGCGGCGTCTATACAGGTCGCAGAGCGGGCAACTCAGATGTCTTCCGCGATTTCCTCACCTTGGATGAACGCCCCACTTTCACCCTCAACTCTGACTCCACAACCAAGATTGTGCGCCTTGGCCCCGACTCGTCGCCCACCATCCGACAAGCCAGCCGCGAGGACCTTCTCATCACGGGAAACGAAGAATTTGAAACCGCCGACAACTGCGAAGTGGTCATTCAGGATAGCAGCAACTACCGTTTCCGTTACTATGGCTATAATGCCGTTGCAGCCAACAAGACGGTGATGGTTGACCCGCAGGCGTATCTCCCATATAACGGAAGCGCCATCCAAATTCCCCAAGCCCCTGATTTTATAGTTACGGTCAATGTCGTCTTCGAAACGAATAGCGCCGGCACGGATGGCAGCACCATGGTATACAGCAAGTGCTTCGTGCCCAAAATCCAACTCATCGACCGCGCCACCACGCTCCAGTTGCGCGACAAGCTGCAGCAGTACCACGACAACAGCCAGAACGGACTGCCCACCGGCTCCTTGGCCAACGGCAACGTGCCGGTCTACAGCCCCGATGGCGACCGCCTCATCCAGCGCACCCTCGTCAGACTCGGCCTCATCCAATAAATCTTGAAATCCTGAAATGGGAAGCATTCAACGAAGTTAAATCTTGAAATTTTGAAATGCGAAGCATTCAACGAAGTTAAATCTAAAATCTTTAAATCCTACAAACAATGAAACACCTTATTAAATACACCTCCGTCATCCTTCTGATGGCCCTTGCCACAACCTTGTTCCAATCCTGCAACAAGAAAGACCCGGAACCGCCCGAGACCGACGTGAACACCACCTTCGACGACCTCAGCTATTTCCAGAACTGCATTATCCATGTTGACAGCGAAGGCAACTTTGGGTATCGTGCATACGGCAAGCCGCTCGATGCCAACGACACCACCCACCTGTTCATCGGCGTTGAGTCGTTGGCCCAAGCGGAGCAGTTTTTCCGTGAATGGATAGCCCCCGATGTTGAGATAAGCAATGACAACGGCAACCTCACTTGCCCGCTCACCGATTTGAACGGCAATGCCCAAGGCACCGTTTACTTCAGGCCGACGAGCGGCAGCGGCCTCATTGCCGAGGTGACCGCATCCGACGACACACGCCTGCTTTACTTCCGCCGTGTCACCTTCATGCACAACAACGATTGGCCTTTGGTCGAGCCGCAGTCGATATGGCACAAGTTCGACATCGTCCACAACTTGAACATCCCTTGCTTAAACGATGTCTTAATTTCTGAAGACAAATCCCTCAACTGGGTCTGCGTGCGCGAGTCGGGCAACGGCGTCCCCCCCATGTTCTGCACGGTGACGAATGGTTACTACGATTGTTTGGATGAATCTGGTACATCTGAGGGTTGGGAGCACGAAAAAATAAGGGGAAAATGGTTCGTCCCTCGTATGGGCGGTGCCCAAAACATCGGCAACATCCTGCAGGCCGACTGGGAACTCTTCAGGGAAGTGTTCAAGGAAGCCACCGGCAACGACAACCTCAATGGACACAACTGGATTGACGATTCCCACACGAATTTCTTTCTCATCACCTATTATGAGCTTTTCCACTACAAAGACAACACCCATTACGGTGAAGACGACGGGGCAGCCCCGTTCCTGCTCAAAATCGAGTGGGTGGCCGACGAAGACATCTACGATGGCGCCACCATCCCGGATCATGACTGAGGCAGGATATAACTAAATAAAAGCCACAGAATATGGATTTGACAGCTCCCCTATCGCAATCGCAAACCGGCATTTTTGCTGAGTGTATGCAAAACCCGGAAAGTAATCTTTATAACCTTTCGTATCTGCTGAAAATCAGCAAGAAAATCGACTTGGATAGGCTACGAGAGGCTATTCTCAAGTCCTTGGATGCGCATCCTTATTCCTACTGTCGCGTAAAAGTGAACGAGGAAGGCAACGGCGAGCAATATATTGATGATAGCGAAGGCTTCCAGATTGACATCGAAGAAGTTGCCGACATCGAGACTGCAAAACCGCACTTGCTTCAAACCATGCGCTTGGATGGGGGCAAGCTGTTTTATTTCAAGTTGTTGAGCGCACCAGAGGCCAACTATATCTATTTCCAGTTCCATCACATTGTTTTCGATGGAGCGTCGTTGCGTATTCTGGTGCGCGACATTGACAATGCCTATCGAGGGAAAACGATTGAAAAAGAACCTGTCTCTTCTATCGATTTTGCATTGAATGAGTTTGAGCAGCGTCAGGGTGAGTTGTGGAAAAACGACCGGCAATGGTATCGCGAGCATTTCGTTTGCGACGATGTGGACACGGTTTTGCAACCCGACCTTGAGGAGAAAACCTTCCGCAGCCGCACCGTCCAAAGGAATTTGCAGGTGGACGCGGCGGCCATCGACCGTTTCTGCAAGCAAAACAAGGTGAGCCTTGACAACTATTTCACTTCTGCCTATGCGCTGCTCCTGTCGCGCTATACGGGCGACGACCAAGTGCTGTTTTCCACCATTTGGCACGGGCGTGGCGACTTCCATTTGGCCCGCACTTTTGGAATGTTCGTCCGCACTGTTCCGGCGTTCTTCAGCATGAACGGCAACATGCCTTTGGACGAACTCTTCAAGCAAGGCCCGCTGATTACCGAGGAAACCCGCAAGCATTCCTTATATTCCTACGCCGATTTTTGCGGTGAACAAGGTGTTGAAACCCATCAAATGTTTGTGTATCAAGGGAAACTGTTCCGCGACATGACCCTTGGTGGCGAATCAATGACCATCGAGCAATTGGTCAATAACATGACCAATGAACCGCTTGAAATCCAAGTCTTCCAAACCAATGATGCTTTTGTCATCAGCATTTCGAGCCACGCGCACCGCTATTCAGAGACCTTTGTCGAGCAGTTAATACAGAGTTATGAAACTGTTATCAGCCAAATGATGGATTTGGACAAGCCCTTGAAGGAAATCCAAGTCGTATCGGAGGAGCAACAACGCCTTTTGGACAGTTTCAATGATACGGATTCTGAATACGATGAAAGTCAGACCATCGTTTCATTGTTCAAGAAACAGGTTGAACTGTACCCTGACAAGGTGGCCGTGGTGTACCAAGACAAGAAATACACTTATCGCGAAGTTGACACGATTAGCGACCACATCGCATACTACCTGTCCGCCAAGGGTTTGGGCCGCGAGGATGTAGTCGCCATCTTGATTCCGCGCAGCGAGTGGATGGCCCTTGCCTCCCTCGGCGCGATAAAAGCCGGTTGCGCTTATCAGCCCCTTGACCCGTCCTATCCCAAGGAGCGCCTTGAATTCATGCTGCAAGACTCAGGCTCCAAACTACTCATCGCCGATGAGACCTTGCTTCCTCTTGTGGAATTCTATCAAGGTGATGTGTTGCTGACCAAGGACATCACTCCGAGCCTCGCCAACCCCGTGGAACTATTTGGTCCCGAGCCGCATAGCCTGATGACCATGATTTATACTTCCGGCACAACGGGAGTGCCGAAAGGATGCCAGATTGAGCATCGTAATGTAGTGGCTTTTTGCCATATGCATCAAAATTGCCACAACATTACGGAACAAAGTTGCATAGCCGCATACGCCAGTTTCGGCTTCGATGCTTCCATTGAGGAACTTTTTGGCGCACTCACCATTGGTGCTGAATTGCACATCATCCCCGAAGAAATGCGACTCGACCTGATGGCCTTGAACGACTACTTTGAGGCCAACCACATCACCCACTCCTTTATGACGACGCAAGTGGCCTACCAGTTTGCCTCCAACTTCAAATGCAAATCGCTGCAACGCTTGCTCACAGGCGGTGAAAAGCTGGCTTCGTTCATGCCATCAAAGGATTATATTGTCGCCAACGGCTATGGTCCGTCGGAAGCCATCTGCTATGTGACCAACTTTGACGTGACCGAAGAACGCAAGAACATCCCTATCGGCAAGGCGCAACGCAACGTGAAATGCTATATCGTCGACAAATACGGCCACAGGCTTCCCGTGGGTGCTGCCGGTGAGTTGTGGGTAGCAACCCCTCAGGTTACTCGCGGCTACCTTAACCGTCCTGACAAGACTGCCGAGGTGTATCTGCCCAATCCTTTCGACAAGGAAGAGAAATACAACCGTGTTTACCGTTCAGGCGACATCGTGCGCTACCTGCCTTCGGGCGACATTGAATTTGTTGGGCGTAAGGATGGCCAAGTGAAGATACGTGGTTTCCGCGTCGAACTGAAAGAAGTAGAAGCTGTGATACGCCAGTTCCCCAATATCAAGGATGTTACAGTACAGGCCTTCGATGAAGCCAATGGTGGCAAGTTCATTGCTGCTTACATTGTTTCAAACGAAACTGTTGACATCAAGGCTCTGAACAACTTCATCATGGATGAGAAGCCTCCTTACATGGTGCCAGCCATCACGATGCAGATTGAGCGTATCCCGTTGAACCAGAACCAAAAAGTGGATAAGAAAGCTCTCCCGAAGCCAGTGAAACCAACCGAAACTACCACCCAAGAAGACATCCATGTCCCGATGAATGTGCTGGAGCAGGAAATCCATAGTACCATCGCAGAAATCATTGGAAACAAAGACTTTGGCTTAACTACCATACTGGGTTATGCCGGTCTCACCTCCATTATGGCCATCAAGTTGGCTATTCAAATCAACAAGCGTTTTGGCGTGACTTTGGACTCCAAGTCTTTGGTCAAGACGGGTACCATTCAAAGCATCGAGAATGAGATTTTGACCAAGCTACTGAGTGGAGAGGTTGCCAAACCAGATGCTACCGAAGAAGCTCATGCCGACATGAGCAATATCCCGTTGTCCTACGCACAGATGGGTGTTTATGTAGAGTGCATGAAACAGCCTGAATCAACTTTGTATAATATCCCCTCGTTAGTGCGTTTCCCCAAGGATACCGACACCAACCTGCTCTCACAGGCTGTGGAGGCTGTCATCAAGGCGCATCCGCAGATGCGTGCTCATTTCGGGAGTGCAGGTTCGGAAATCATCCAGATAGTTGATTTTGAACAGCCAATTGAAGTTGCACAAAGCCAACGCAGCGAGGCGGAAATGGAACAGTACAAGCGCGAGTTCGTCAAGCCGTTCAACTTGAGGCAAGGCCCGCTTTACCGCATGGAAATCGTCACGACCGAGCAATGGGTTTACCTTTTGCACGATGTACATCATCTCGTCTTCGATGGTGGCTCTTTCGACCTGTTTATGAACCAGCTCTGTGACCTGATGAACGGCAAGGAAATAGAAGCCGAGGCCTATAGTTACGCCGATTTCGTAGCAGCGGAGAAAGCCGCCGAAAGCAGCCCAAAGCACGTTGCCGCCAAAGAATTCTTCCAAGAACGTCTCGGCAACGTGGAAGGTGTAACGGAAATCCCGTCAGACTTGACCAATCCCAAAGCGCAAGGCATCATAGAGACGGCTATCAGCAAGTTGGATTTCAACGCAGTCGAGAGTTTCTGCCGTCAGCACAACCTAACGCCGGCACACCTCACCTTGGCCGCTGTCTTCTACACCCTTTCTCGCTACACTAACAACGAACAACTCTGCATCACCACTCTCAGCAACGGGCGTTCCGACCTACGCATCAGTAACACCATCGGAATGTTTGTCAACACGCTGGCTTTGAGTGCCAACATTGGCGAACAAAGCGTGATGGAGTTCCTGAATGAGACCTGCAAAAACTTCGATGAAACCTTGCGGCACGAGTATTATCCCTTCGCGCAAATTGCCAACGACTACGACCTCTCGGCTGAAATCATGTTCG
>CAMYYB010000052.1 GCA_947303335.1 uncultured Bacteroidales bacterium
CCTTGGAGTACTATCAAAAGGCTTTGGAGATAGACGAGAAAGTGTTAGGCAAAGAACATCCTGGCACTGCTACTGACTACAACAATATCGGCTTGGTGTATCATGAGCAAGGCGACTACGGCAAGGCCTTGGAGTACTATCAAAAGGCTTTGGAGATAAGGGAGAAAGTCCTCGGTACGGAGCATCCCGACACCGCTGGCTCCTACAACAATATCGGCGGGGTGTTCTATCAAATGAAAGAATACCCAAAGGCTTTGGAATATCTTGGAAAAGCATTAGTCATTGTCAAATCCAAACTGGGCGACGAACATCCTTACACCAAGGCAACACAGAGATGGATTGATTTGACGGAAGCTGCAATGGAAGCGTTGGAGCCCAAGAAGTAAGCCATCAGCCCAAACCAAATGACAAAAAACCGGTTGCCCTCGCGAGGGCAACCGGTTTTATTGTGTTGCGTCTGTCGTTTCTTGCTAATATGCTGATATACATGATTATATTGGTTTGTAATAACCTTTGTCAAAATTACCAATAAACAACCGAAAAGTTTGCCGTAACCAAACGGGTCGTCCGCCGTAACCAAACGAGCCGTCCGCCGTAATCAAACGAGCCGTCCGCCGTAACCAAACGAAGGCCTTGCCGTAACCTAATGAAGGCTTATGTCGGAAAGTATGTTTACTTTTGTCGTATGTGGTGAAACGGTACATCAAAGATGATGAAAGGTCACGTCAAAAATACTGTGCCTGCACATCAGAAACGATGTGCCGTTACGTCAAAAATGATGTGCCTGCACGTGACACCATGATGTGCCTGCACGTCACGTCTGACGTGCCTGCACATGACACCCTGATGTGCCTGCACGTCAGAGCTGATGTAAAGGCACGTCACGAGGCGCAAAAACCTATACTGATAATCAGCTAATTACAAATCTCGAAAAATCAAAGGAAATGGCTGGTTAAAAACACGGGGGCGAGGTGAGAAAACCGTCTCTCCTCACCGTCTAAGCGGACAATCTGCAGTGCAGCCTGAACAGCTGCTCTTTTTCTTTTCACCACAAGAGCACGAGCCTTTGCCCTTGCGCAGGTTGCGAATGGCGACAATGACGAGCGCAAGCACTACCAAAAGCACTATGACCGTAGCCAGATTCATGCAATAACGGCGTTGGCGATGAGGTAAGCCAGCCAGGCGCAGACCCAGGCGACGACGCACTGGAAAACGATGATGAAGAGCATCCATTGGGTGCCTAACTCGCGACGGATGGAAGCCACCGCTGCCACGCAGGGCGTGTAAAGGAGGCAGAATACCAACATGGAAACTGAGGTAACGGTGGTGAACAGCGACATCGCATCAAGCACCTCAAGGGTGGCGACCACGCTCTCCTTCGCCATGAAGCCGCTCACCAATGCGGTGACAATTTGCCACTCGCCCAAGCCTATCGGACGGAACACGGGAGCCATCCAGCCGGCAACGGAGGCCAAGATGCTGCCCTCGCCATTCTCTACCATATTGAAATGGATGTCAAAAGTCTGCAGGAACCAGATGACCAACGAGGCGAGGAAGATGACCGTGAAAGCGCGTTGCAGGAAGTCTTTGGTCTTGTCCCACAGCAGGTGGGCGACGTTTTTCATTCCGGGCAAGCGGTAGTTGGGCAGCTCCATCACGAAAGGAGCGACATCGCCTTTCTGTCCTATCCATTTGGTGACCAAGGCGGTGAGGATGCCGATGATGATGCCCAACAGGTAAAGGCATATCAGCACCAAGCCGCCATGACCGGGGAAGAAGGCCGCCGTGAAGAAGCCGTAGATGGGGATTTTGGCCGAGCAGCTCATGAAAGGCGTGAGCAGGATGGTGCGCCAGCGGTCGTGGGTGGAGTGCAGGGTGCGTGAGGCCATCACGGCGGGCACCGTGCAACCGAAGCCGATAAGCATCGGGACGATACTGTGTCCCGTGAGGCCGAGTTTTCTCAGGAAGCTGTCGCTGACGAAGGCCACGCGGGCCATATAGCCGCTGTCCTCCAACAGGCTGAGGAAGAAGAACAGCAGGATGATAATAGGTACGAAACTGAGCACGCTGCCCACGCCGCCGAAGATGCCGTCGACGACAAGCGACTGCACAGCGGGACTCACGTCCCAACGGGCGAGGGTGTCGCCACAGACTACCGCCAGCCAGTTGATGCCTTGTTCGAGCCAGCCTTGCAGCGGAGCCCCGATAGCGTCGATGGAGAGCCAGATGATGCCCATCATCACGAGGATGAAGATGGGGATGGCCGTCCACTTGCCGGTCAGTATCTTGTCAATCTTGCGGCTGCGCTGGTATTCCTTGCTTTCCTTGGGTTTCACCACCGTCTTGTCGCACAGGCGTTTGATAAAGCCAAAGCGCATCTCGGCCATGGCAGCGGCGCGGTCGAGGCCGCGTTCCTCTTCCATCTGCACAATGAGGTGCTCGAGGGTCTCTTTCTCGTTCTGCGAGAGCTTCAGGGCCTCAAGGACGATGGGGTCGCCTTCAACGAGCTTCGAGGCTGCAAAGCGCACGGGGATTTCTGCCCGCTGCGCGTGGTCTTCGATAAGGTGCATGATGCTGTGGAGGCAACGGTGAACGGCGCCGCCGTGGTCGTCCTTGTCGCAGAAGTCCTGCCGGATAGGGGTCTCCTGGTATTTCGCGATATGGATGGCGTGGTCAACAAGCTCAGAGATACCTTCGTTCTTGGCGGCGGAAATGGGCACCACTGGCAGACCCAGTATCTGTTCCATTTCGTTGACGAGTATGCTGCCTCCATTGTTGCGCACCTCGTCCATCATGTTCAGCGCGAGCACCATAGGCTTGCCCAACTCCATCAGTTGCATGGTCAGGTAGAGGTTGCGCTCGATGTTGTTGGCGTCGACGATGTTGATGATGGCCTTGGGCTTCTCGTGGAGGATGAAGTCGCGGGAGACGATTTCCTCGGAGGTATAAGGGGAGAGGGAGTAGATGCCCGGCAGGTCGGTGACCGAGGTCTCGGGGTGGCCTTTGATGGAGCCGTCCTTGCGGTCGACGGTGACCCCGGGGAAGTTGCCCACATGCTGGTTGGCTCCGGTCAGCTGGTTGAAGAGGGTGGTCTTGCCGCAGTTCTGCTGCCCGGCAAGGGCGAAGGTCAGTTTGGTGCCTTTGGGCAGCGGGTGCTCGTGGGTCTTGTCGTGATAGATGCCTTCCTCACCCAAGCCCGGGTGGGCGTTATGGTCGTGCAGCGAAGTGATATACAGCCTCTCATGGTCCTGATGGTCAATGTCTTCGGCTGCTGCCGAGTTGTTGCAGGGTTCCACTTCAATGAGTGCGGCATCGGCTTTGCGCAGGGTCAGCGCGTAGCCGTGAATCATGATTTCCATCGGGTCGCCCAAAGGGGCGTATTTCACTAATTTGACAACGGCATCGGGGATGAGGCCCATGTCCAAGAAATGCTGGCGGCGCGAGCCTTCACCTCCGACAGCCTGTATGCGGGCCGATTGTCCGATTCCAAGATGATCGAGGGAGGTCATTATTGTTCTCTTTTATTCATGCTGCAAAAATAGGCAATTCCCGCTCACGTTTGCATCCTCATTAGTGGTGAGTTTTTTCGGCGGGGTCACCATTATTGAGGGTAAAGAAAACGCCTCGCGTTTTGCGGGGCGTTTTTGGTTGCTTTACTTCAGGTACTTGTCCAACCAGTTGTAGAACCTCCGCTGCCAGAGGACTCCGTTCTGAGGCTTCAGCACCCAGTGGTTCTCGTCGGGGAAGTAGAGGAACTCGGCATCGAGGCCGCGCAGGATGGCGGCGTTGTAGGCCTGCATGCCTTGCGTGAAGCAGATGCGGTAGTCCAAACCGCCGTGAATGACGAGGATGGGAGCCGTCCATTTGTCCACGAACAGGTGGGGTGAGTTGGCGTAGGTCTTCTTGACGGTGGGGTTGTTCCAATCCCAGAAGGGGCCGCCGAGGTCCCAGTTGACGAACCACATTTCCTCAGTCTCAAGATACTGGGCTTCGAGGTTGAACATGCCGTCGTGGGCGATGAGGGCCTTGAAACGTCCGTCGTGGTGACCGGCCAGCCAATACACGCTGAAGCCGCCAAAGCTGGCACCGACGGCACCGAGGCGGTTCTCGTCGATGTAGGGCTCTTTCTTCAGCTCGTCGATGGCGCTGAGGTAGTCCTTCATGCACTGCCCGCCGTAGTCGCCGCTGATTTCCTCAAGCCACTCCTGACCGAAACCGGGCAGGCCGCGACGGTTGGGGGCGACGATGATATAGTCGTTGGCGGCCATCATCTGGAAGTTCCAGCGGTAGCTCCAGAACTGGCTCACGGTGCTTTGAGGTCCGCCCTCGCAGTAGAGCAGGGCAGGGTATTGCTTGTTGGCATCGAAGTGAGGCGGGTAGATGACCCACACGAGCATGTTCTTGCCGTCGGTGGTCTTCACCCAGCGCTCTTTCACCTCACCCATAGTGAGTTGGGCGAAAATCTTGTCGTTGACGGTAGTAATCTGTGTAGCTTCGCCAGTGGCGGGATTCACGCTGAAGAGCTCCGTCGGGTGGCTCATCGACTGGCGGCCTGCAATGAGGTTGTCGCCGTTGAAGTGTACAGAGACGTAGTTGTGTTTGCCTTCCGTCAGTTTCTTGATTTCGCCGTTCTCAATGTTGAGGGCGTAGAGCTGGTCGGTGGCGTATGCGTCGCTGATGAAGTAGAGGGTCTTGCTGTCGTCGGCCCAGCTGAAGCCGTTGCTGCATTGGTCGAACTTGGCGGAGTAGTCGGTCTTCTCGCCGGTCTCAAAGTTCATCACGAAGATGCGTTGCTTGTCGCTCTCATAGCCGTCGCGTTCCATACTCTCCCAGGCCATCAGTTTGCCGTTGGGCGAGATGACAGGGTTGAGGTCGTAGCCCATCATGCCTTCGGTGAGGTTCCTGCACTCGCCGCTTTGGATGGTGTATTGGTAGATGTCGGTGTTGGTGGAGAGGGCGTAGTCCTTACCGACCTTCTTGCGGCAGCAGTAGACGAAGCTCTTGCCGTCGGGCAGCCATTGCACCTGCTCCATGCCGCCGAAGGGACGCACAGGGGCTTCCCATTGCTCGCCCTTCATGGCATCAAAGGCGTTCTCGATTTTGCCGTTGCTGAAGTTGCCCACGAAGATGTGTCCGTAGGTGTCTACCCAATGGTCCCAGTGGCGATACATCAGGTCGTTGTTGATGCGGCCAGAGGATTTGTCGAGGTCGGGGTAGATGTCGGCGACGGTCTCTTTCAGCTTCACTTCCTTGGTGAAGAGCACTTGTGCGCAGTCGGGAGAATAGAGGAAGCCATTGATGTCGTCGGGCTCATTGGAGACGCATTGCATGTTTGTTCCGTCGGGATTCACTTCCCAGAGCTGCATGACATCGTCTTTAGGGGCGAGGAAGCCGATTTTCTTTCCGTCGGGGCGCCATTGCGGGCTGTATTGGCTGTCGTTGCTCACAACCAGCACCTTGTTGTCGCTGCCGTCGGCGTTCATCATGTATAAGGTGGAGCCGCTGCGGTTTTCAGGCACGCTGTAGTAGGTCACAGCATAGACGATTTTCTGATGGTCGGGCGAGATGCTGTAGTCGCCGATGCGGCCCATGCTCCATAGCACTTCGGGCGTCATGATGTCCGATGGCAGGGTAAGCTCTTTCGGCCCGATTTTCTCCTTTGTTTCGGTCTTTGCTTCGGTTGTCGAAGTGTTTCCAGGTTTTTGTGTGTTGCACGATACGATTAAACTGGTAATCATGGCTAACAGAAATAGTTTGTTTTTTCTCATATTGAAGAGGTTTAGAAATTTGGCGGTAAAATTAGGGAATAATCTTATTCGCACCGAAGTGAATGTAAACAAATTCGAAGATTTTGTTTCCAAGTTGGGATAAATGTGTTATTTTTGCGGCATTAACAAACCGAATAATCTTAAATCTAAACAATATGAAAAAAGTAATGAAGGCAGTAGCAGCCATAATGCTAATGACGGCGGTCGTTTGTGCCGCAGGATGCAACAAACCCGATGAACCCAATAATGGAAGTGACAACAATGATGTGAATCTCGACGCTACTGGTACCTACAACGGTCATGATTACGTAGACCTTGGACTGCCGAGTGGTACGCTGTGGGCTACCTGCAACGTGGGTGCTAATACCCCCATAGACTACGGCGACTATTTTGCATGGGGAGAAACCGAAACCAAGACAACCTATGATTGGAATACGTATAAGTGGTCCAATGGTAATTATGATCAGTTGACCAAGTATTGTTGCGATTCCGTTCTTGGCTATCATCATATTACTGACAATCTGACCCTTTTGCACCCAGAAGACGATGCGGCCACAGCTAATTGGGGCGACGGATGGTGCATGCCTACGGATGCGCAGTTGCAGGAATTGATTCAGAATACTACAAATGTTTACAAAAGGGTGAATCGTAGGGAAGGTCGACTGTTCACCGCACCGAATGGACACAGTCTCTTTTTGCCATTTGCTGGTAAGCATGAAGACGATAATCTATTCGGAAAGGATGGAGAAGGTTATTATTGGTCGAAATCGCTTGATACGCGCTGGTCGGAAAGAGCGTGGATGCTCTACATGGGTAACCCAATCGTTCAAGGGATTCAACGTCATTGTGGCAGGTCAGTCCGCGCGGTGCGTTCCAACCAATAACTTTTTATTCAGTTGCGTAGAAATCAAATCTAAAAGTTGCGCCCGACACACATTAGGGATAATAAGATGAAAAAAATGAAGATGTTAGTAATGGCTTCGGTAATGTTGGCCGGAGTGTTTGTGTTCACCAGTTGCAACAAAGAAGGTGGCACTGGCGGCACTACTATTACAGAGGGTCAATGGATTGACTTGGGTTTGCCGAGCGGCATCCTTTGGGCTTCCTACAATGTGGGAGCCACATCTCCTTTAGCCAATGGCGACTTTTTCTCCTGGGGCGAAACCCAGCCCAAAGAGGATTACAGTGCAGCTACCTATAAGTATTGCCGTTATGTTTCTAGCGAAGAACGTTATTTTTTTACCAAGTACTGTAATCAGTCGATAGAAGGCTATGAGGGCTACACCGACAACCTGACTGTGCTTGAATCGTCAGACGATGCTGCTACGGCCCAATGGGGAGGAGGGGCAAGAACTCCCACCAAAGAGGAATGGCAAGAGCTGCTGGATAACACCACCGAACAACTCATTGAAGTCAATGGCGTGGAAGGTTGCCTTTTCACTGCCTCCAACGGACGGAATATTTTCTTGCCTCTTTCTGGCACCTATGATCAACAGTATTATTCTGGCGAAGGGTTCAGAGGATCGTATTTGTCAAGTTCGCTCAATACGGGCAATCCGAAATGTTACTATCATTTAAGTTGTGGCGGGGAAAGGGCGCAGGTGTATTCTACTGGTGGCCGCACGAAGGGCGTTGTTGTCCGAGCTGTCCGTTCCGCAAACTGATACCCGTTCAGTCTATTACGGCTTAATACAGATTTTTAAACCTAATCAATATGAAAAAAGTAATGAAGGCAGTAGCAGCCATAATGCTAATGACAGCGGTCGTTTGTGCCGCAGGATGCAAGAAACAAGAGCCGAGTAGCGGCTCGTTCAACGGACACGAATATGTTGACCTCGGCCTGCCGAGTGGCAATATGTGGGCCACCAGCAATGTGGAAGCCAGCAACGCCAAAGGCTATGCTTACTTTGCCTGGGGCGAGACCGAGACCAAATCCACCTACAATTGGTCTACCTACAAATGGGCTGCCGATGGATCTGGGTATGTAATGACCAAGTATTGCAGCTATGCACATCCTGGTTATGAAAACTATATTGACAATCTGACTGTATTGCAAGCGGAAGATGATGCAGCTACAGTGCATTGGGGGGAAGGCTGGCACACTCCGACAAAAGAAGAATGGCTCGAATTGATTCATAATACCACCCGTAAATGGACCAGAAGAAATGGCGTTGAAGGCATGCTTTTTACCGCCTCAAACGGCAAAACTATCTTCCTGCCAGCCGCAGGTTCGTATTGGAATGATGCTCCCGCACTTGATAATGAAGATGGACTGTATTGGTCGAGTACCTGCAACTCAGATAATGCTGCTGCAAGAATCCAAATTTATAATATTGAGGGTATGAATGGTGATGATGATTTTGATCCTGAAGGTATCGGTATTGAGTATGGCGTTTATATGATGTATGAATATCGTTTTGCAGGATGCCTTATCCGCCCTGTGCATTCCGCCAACTGATTTTCCGCTAAGATTATAATAAGGAAAACCCCAAAATCCACCCTCGAAAACTCTGAAATTCCGTATTCACGGAAGGAGTTGGAGGGTGGTTTTTTACTGGATTATTTCTAAAACTCCCTTGAAAAAGTGTTCGGAATGGACGAAATCATCCTCCCATCGAATTGACAGGAGGATACACCTTCGTTTTCAATTGCAGTTGACGCGGCTTTAGTGTCCCGTACTGTCCCACTGTCCCTGCCTGTCTCATCCTGGTACAGTGGGACACCCTGGGACAGTTTAAAACAACCATCATGTATCAGCTGCGGGACAGGTACACGCAAATATCGTCTAGCATTGACTTCATTACTGCGTAACAATGACTCCGACACCTTCTAACTTTGATACTCCTTTGATACAACCTTGACTCACCTTTGACTTACCATTGACTTTGCCCTAACTACCCAAAAGTCGCCACCACTTTTTTCACCTTAACTCATGCCTTCAATTCTGGGGTACATTTTAAATCTGGTTATTCCCGACAAACTGCGTCGGAAACGGGGCTGCATTAAACTAACGGAAGAGGATTTGAAGGACGAGCACATCCAATACCTGCTGAACCAATGAAACGCGTTTTTCTTGACACGAATATCTTGCTCGACTTCGGACTAGGCCGTAAAGGAGCCGAAGAAGCGGAAAAAGTAGACACAGGAAATTAACTATCGTACAAGCATAAAAAGCACAAAAAAAGGAGAGCCGAAACTCTCCTTTTTCGTCTAACTATGTTCGACTATCATAAAACAAGAACCTTCTTGGTAATGTTGGGCTTCAGTTGCTCGTTTCCTCGTCCCGTCTAGTAAACCAAAGTCTTCGGCTCGCTGCTGTTCGACTTGTAGATGTAGCCCTTTCCAGGCTCAAGAGTATTGAAGTTCCCCCTCCATTGGCCATTAATATAGCTGGCGTTGTTAGTCTTGGATTGAATAACATCGCCATTGACGACAATGCCCTCAAAGGCATTGCTGATGGACATATTCTCGCTAAGTGGGAATTCAATCCAGTTGAAACCATTTTGGATGGTGATGGGGTGTTCTGTTGGGTTGATGGGAGTGCCCGTCAGTATAATCTCACAATTGGTGCAGACTGAAATCATGTACATCTGGGTCAAATCCAATGTATTCAATGTTCCTCTCCACTGATTCGTGACAGGATTGTAAACCGTATTTTGGGTCTTTGACTTAATTAAGATGTTGGTGCCTGGCGCAACTTCAATGAGGGCTTCTTTGAGTTCATCCAAGGTGATTTCGAGATTAGTCGAGAACCAGTTCCAACCTGCAACAAGTTCGATGGTTTGGGTTTGTGTACAGACTTCCTGAATATTGGTAAACTGGTTCCAACCCACCGCTAATTGGTAGGCTTCCAAAGAACCGCAGGGAACATAAACCGGAATAGAATTGTTTACTCCGTGAAAGACATTATTTGCCAATATAGGTGGATTGTCTGCCAAAACAGTCATTGAGGTCAAACCGGTGCAATTATTAAACGCACCGGAGCCCATGGAAGTCACGGAATTGGGAATCTCGATGGATGTCAGGCCACTGCAATCACGAAACGCCCCGATTCCTATGGCAGTCACTGAATTGGGGAGTTCAATGGAGGTCAAGTTCGTGCATTGTTCAAACGCAATGTTGCCGGTGAAAGTCAACCCTAAAAAGTATTGCAGTTCGTCAAATGATTTAATGGACGATTGGTTTCGGAACACCCCCCCCAAACTCGTCACGGCAGCAGCTTCAGCATAGCTCAGTTCTCCATCACCATTGGTGTCCCAGTTGGTGGCGGGGGCCACACAAAGGGCTTTCACAATGGTATCGGCGAAGAAGATATTGCCAACAGGCGTGTCCAATTCAAACTGTGCAACCAAGTCATGATTGCTTGATACAACAAAGTGATAAGAGGCTTCGCTGCTGACCACCTCGCCATTCTCTGTCCAGTTTGTAAAGACGAAACCAGCAGCGGGATTGGCAGTCAGTGTACAGGAAGCTCCATGCGAGTATGTCCCACCACCTGTCACTGTACCACCTGCCGTTGGGTTAGCCGAAGCATTAATGGCATAACTCTTTTGTTGGAAGTTTGCCGTTAAGTTTCTTGTACCAGTCACTGTGAAGGTGTAAGTGGTATCGCTGCTGACCATCACATCATTCTCCGTCCAGTTGACGAACTCATAACCTTCGTTTTCGTTGGCTGTGGCTGTCACAATGCAGGTTTGACCTTGTGTATAAGTCCCTGCACCTGTAACTGTTCCGCCTTCGGGCGGATTGACAGAGACTGAGACATTGAAAAATGGCTCTTTTGCAACAAACAAAAGATTTTTCTTTGAAAGCATCGTACCTGTAGATGCAGGGCTGCCAGGATTATAGTTTATGTCGTTATTATAGATAAAGATGGCTTGGTCTTCACTGGTATTGAATACGCGGCAACTCATATGCGGCGCAGTAGTATAACTTCCTGTATTGTCATCTATTACAAGGACAACATTCCTGTTACCGTCGTATGCAAACGGAGTGTCAAGGGTAATGTAAGTCCAATCATTAGCTTGCATAGTTACATCGCCGCTGAAAACTAAATTAGAATCAGATACAATTTCCCAGTCAGCATAGCTGAAACTGTCCTTCAGAGTTGGCTTCATATAGATGTCGTAAGTTCGTGTCTTCTCGGCACCGGCGTTGTAAAAGCCAATGACAGAAATATTACCGGCATCACCAAGTTCATCGGCAGTATATATTTGCTGAGAAAGCGCATATTTATAATAACTGCAACTGGGAAGGCAATAACTATTGGCGGTCTTAGTGATTAATAATTGATTCTTCATTGACACTAAATGGGAAGAACCGTTGGGGTTGTAGTTTGGATAATTGGGGTCAAAGCCTGGGTAGTCAGAATACATAAAGAGAGCTTGGTTTTCATCGGTATTGAAAACGCGGCAACTCATCATCTGCGACATAGGGGTCTTGAATCCTGTAATGTCATTCACAACAAGGACCACTCTGTGGAAG
This sequence comes from uncultured Bacteroidales bacterium, assembly GCA_947303335.1. GTDB lineage: Bacteria > Bacteroidota > Bacteroidia > Bacteroidales > F082 > Limimorpha. The sequence continues at coordinate 11,253 of CAMYYB010000052.1, forward strand.
CCATCGTAATCAAACGGAGTATCAAAAGTGATAACCGTCCAATCATTGGCTTGCATGGTTACACTGCCGCTGAAAACCCTGTCTGAATAGAATGCAGGTTCCCAATCCGTAGTATCGGAAAAGCAGCTCTTCGTGGTGTGCTTCAAATATATGTCATACAACCGGGTAGCCTCAGCTCCCTCATTATAAAAGGCAATGCTGGTGATGGATCCCGCATCACCAAGTTCTTCGGCGGTGTATATCTGCTCTGAAAGTGAATACTTGAAACCACTGAAACTGGGAAGATAATCGTATGGCCTTGTAATGCCGTTAAATATTAATTGGGAATTTTCACCGCCAACAACGAAGACTTCAGTGAAGTTTGCCACCAAAGTATGGTCTTCGGTAACCGTGAAAGTGTAATGAGCATCGGTAGAGACCACGTTGCCGTTCTCCGTCCAGTTTGCAAAGACGTAACCAGCAGCAGGAGTGGCCGTCAAGGTACAATTTTGACCATGATAGTAAGTTCCTCCGCCAACGGTTGTTCCTTCCATTGGTTCCGCTACCGCGACAATTTGATATGTTTCATTAGGTCGTATGTTGAATATAGCATAACTATAGTTTGAGGCAAGATCAATGAACCGAAAAGGATAATAACCATTTCCAGTCCCACTCAAACCAAAATTGAAATGTAGACAGCCATTTGAATCGTAACCATCGCAAACAGCAGCAAATCCTGTACCTAAACCACTATAATACACAGGTAAACCCAAATCAAGATTCTGTTCAATTTGGGTAAGCCATGAAGCATTGTTGGGTTTGTATTGCCCAAATAGCTCGTCAGAATAGTTGAAGTATTCTTTCAATGCATAAGGAACAAGTGAGTCAAATGCCCTTGGCTCATAAGATCCATATTTCAAGTCGACGGAAACACCGCAATGCCATAGTAGGGTGGCCACAGCGTTGATTTGTTCCTCGGTTGACAAGCTATCCAGATAGTTTGGCATATTGTTCCAGTCATAGGTAGTTGCACCAAAAACGGCGGTTTGCTCAGGATAGCCTGGCGGCGTATAAGAGTGTATGCCAGAACCAACCATAGGGTATTGCCAATAACGCATGATTTGACCCATAGCCGTTGCAACAGTGCCTGTGCTAGTATGTCCACACTGCTCACTGCTGTGGTTTTCAGGACACAAGGCATTGTAATAGCAACCTTCATCCCAAGTCGTTGAAAGTAAAGGTTCCACTATTATAGTGGTTCGCGTGCCATTAAGAGTCCCAGTATTTCGAAGTGTATTCCATTGCAAGGAAGTGCTCTCGTCAGCATCCAGTCGGTGTTCAATGCCGTACTCGATTTCCTTGAGATAGACTTGCAGATATTCTTCCATCTGTACGGGAATATTATTCACATTGAGTTGTCCCTCCTCTGAATAGGCAAGGATAGGTATCGAGCAGTCATCAGCGGCGACAATGATGAAGCCATTCGTCGTGTTAAACACATAGAAAGCGGCCACGCCATTAGAAGTGCTGTAGGTCGTGACATGACGCAAGTCGTTAGCAGTAGTCCGCATATTAGTATTGTTGTTGACGAACTTGGCGCCAAGATCACGAGCCTGTCTCATGTCGACAGGACGTGCTTCTGTTGTTGCCGCAAACCCCAATAGCATTATGGCAAACAGGAACAACTGCTTGAACAAACCTGTTTTTACTGCTTTCAAAAATGCGTTTTTCTTTCCCGTCACGTTCTGTATCGGGAAGAACAAGGCGGCATTTCTCGCCTTTCCGAATTGTACAGAGTTTGATTTCATTTGATTAAGTGGATTTCTAATTATCAAGAATTTGAGAATTTAAGAATTTTCTAATTTGTTGATTATATGAATTTTATTGAATTTGAGATAAAAATTGCAGGCAATTTTTAGAAGTGCCCTTAAATATTTAATGTTTGAAAAAGGAGGTGTTTTACTAATTTATTCTTCTTCCCAGACGAATACTATGTCTCGGGGAGGTTATCTGTTCATTTGATGATTGTTTTGTTGGATGTTTCGTTTGATTGTCGGGGGCAAATATAGGGATTTTTGCCTACGTGTCAACTTCTTTCGGAAAATATTGTTGCTTTTGCCGTCGGATTAAAAATGAACTGATATGACGATTGTTTGTCGGGTTGCAAATATAGGGATTTTTGCCGTTAGGTCAAGGTGAAAAGAATACATTTTCAAATTGAGCAGGGAGCTGAAAGCAGGCTAGTAGGGTGTTGGAAGGAAGCACGTAGGGAGTTAGAAGCAGGTTAGCAGGGGTTTCCCCGCCCGCCGAAAGACCTTTCTGCGTTCAGCGAAAGACTTGTCTGCGGTAGGGGATGTTTTTTTCAGCGGTCGCTGAAAACCTGTTTGAAACTTTATGGAGTTTTGATGCGTCTAAAACCAGTAAGCAGAATCAAACTACGATAAATGACGATTTTTTCGCTACAAAAGTACGATAAAATCCGAAAATTTCAACTATAAACTACGATAAAATCCGAATTTTTCTCATTCAAACTGCGATAAAATCCGGTTTTGGCAACGCCAATCTCACTTTTTTCAACAAATCCTTTGTCATTTCCCTGAAATACACTACTTTTGCACCTTCAAATATAAAATCATTATTTAAAGAGAAATACTATGTTAAGTCAAGATGTTAAGATTGGAAGCGCAGTCCGCCTGGATGGTAAGATTTACTTCTGCATTGACTTCCAACACGTTAAGCCTGGTAAGGGCAACACTATCATGCGTATCAAACTGAAGGATGTGCTGAGCGGCAATGTGCTTGAAAAGCGTTTCGACATCGGCGTGAAACTCGAGGATGTCCGCGTTGAGCACCGTCCTTATCAGTACCTCTACAAAGAGGGTGAGGACTATATCTTCATGCACACCGAGACCTACGAACAGATTCCGATTGCCGGCGAGAACATCACGGGCGTGAAGTTCATGAAGGAAAACGACATTGTTGACGTCGTCGTCGATGCTTCCACCGAGACCATCCTCTTCGCTGAGATGCCGGTGAAGACCGTTCTTCAAGTGACCTACACTGAACCAGGTGAAAAGGGCAACACCGCCACTAACGCGCTGAAGGAAGCCACCGTTGAAACTGGCGCTATGGTTCGTGTGCCGCTGTTCATCAACACGGACGACATGATTCGCGTTGACACCCGCACGGGCGAGTACTGCGAGCGTGTGAAAGCCTGATCGGGCGATAAAAACTGAAAGCGCAGGGTCTGAGGACTTTGCGCTTTTCTTTTTTCTCGCGCTGATTTATTTGGCACGCAGAATGCGCAGAACTATGGGAAGCGCAAAGCGACAAAATATCCGTCCGGCAGGTTTCTGCGGATTCTGCGATTTCTGCGTGAAATAAAATCTTAAATCTTACGTTGTTTAATAAATTCCAGAGCCGATGAAAATCCAGAAAACTACCCTGAAGTCCATAGCCGAACTGATTGGTGCCCAATACATAGGCGAACCTGATTTCCCCATTACAGGTTTGAACGAAATCCATAAGGTGGAAGCCGGCGACATCACCTTTGTCGACCACCCGAAGTACTACGCGAAAGCCCTCAACTCGGCGGCTACTGTAGTGCTTATTAATAAAGAGGTGGTTTGTCCCGAAGGGAAAGCCCTGCTGCTGCATCAAGATCCGTTTGATGCTTTCATCCGCCTGATGCGCCATTTCCGTCCTTTCGAGCCTCAGACCCAGCCCATCAGCGACTCGGCACACATAGGGGAGGGGACGCTGATTATGCCGGGTAGTTTTGTGGGGCATCATACCGTCATCGGCAAGAACTGCCTTATCCATCCCAATGTGACCATCTACGACCATTGCGTGATTGGCGACAACGTCATCATCCATTCCGGTAGCGTGATAGGGGCTGACGGATACTATTTCCAGCGCCGCAACGAGGGCTTCAAGAAATTCGAGTCCTTCGGTCGCGTGGTTATTGCCGACGATGTGGAGATAGGCGCCCTTTGCAGCATCGACCGTGGTGTCACTTCCGATACCATCATTGAGAAGGGGACAAAGCTCGACAACCATTGTCAGATTGGTCACGACAGCTATATTGGCCGCAACTGCCTCATCGGTGCTCATGCGGCTATTGCAGGTGTCACCCGTATCGAGGACGATGTTATCCTTTGGGGCCGTGTCTGTGTCAACAAGGATTTGGTTATTGGGACGGGAGCGGTGGTGTTGGCCACTTCGGCTGTCGACAAGAACATCGAGCCGGGCAAAGCCGTCTTCGGTGTGCCGGCTCAGGAGGTGAGGAAACAATGGCGTGAACAGGCCGCCTTGCGTTCGTTGCCCGACTTTTTAAAGGAATACTACAAAACGCATCAATCCTAACGAAGACTATTAAAGACTTGAGCCCCATGAAACGATTGATTACGATTTTAGCGATACTATTTGCAGTCACGGTGGCTACCGCGCAGGACATGAAGACCTACCAATACGCCGAGCGTGATACCTTGAATCTTTATCTCGATTTCTATACCCCCGAGCACGTTCATGACAGCACCATCTGTATGGTTTACGTCTTTGGCGGAGGTTTCATCCGGGGAAACCGTGATGGCAAATGGGAGAAGGCCTATTTCAAGCAACTGGTCGAAAAGGGCTTTCAAGTGGCCGCCATCGACTATCGTTTGGGACTGAAAGGAGCAAAAAACCTCGGCGTTTTCAATACAGAGCCGCTTGAGGTTGCCGTCAATATGGCGACGGAGGATGCCATTACTGCTCTTGCCTATCTGCTTGAGCATGCGGAAGAATTGAAAGTCAACAAGGACTGGATTGTGATGACAGGCTCCAGCGCGGGTGCCATTACCTCGCTACAAGTGGATTACACTTTGTGCAATGGATTCCTCAATTCCAACATCCTGCCTGATGATTTTCGTTTGGCGGGTGTCATCTCCTACGCCGGTGCTATTTTCTCGCATCAAGGAAAGGTGCAATATCGCAATCATGCGCCTGCACCAACAATGATATTTCATGGAATGTCCGACCGATTGGTGCCTTACGATAAAATCGAGTTTTTCAGCATGGGGTTTTATGGTACGAGTAACCTCGTGGAACGCTTTGAGAAGTTCGGCTATCCTTACTTTGCCCGTCGTTTCAGAGGGTATGGGCACAGCGTTGCTCTTGGGGGACCGCTGACGATTGATGACTTGGTGTGGTTCTGCAACCATTATATCTATGGGAAGGAACGACTCCAGGTGGATGGTACCTACACCAACCTCGACCCCGCAGCGATGCCGCCTTTCGACATCTATACGCCTAAAGACTTGTACAAGTAGTCTGATGACGGCAGTCTGGCTTTCTGTTTTTGCAAAAAATCATAAATTTGCACTATGAAAAAACAAAAAACCATACTCATCACAGGAGCCAGTAGCGGTATCGGCTATGATGCTGCCGCTATGTTGGCTCAGCAAGGGCATCGCGTGTATGCCGCTGCTCGGAGGACTGAATTGATGGAACCTTTGAAGGCTTTTGGCGTGAATGTACTGAGGATGGATGTCACAGACGAAGCATCGATGCAGCAGGGGATTGAAACCATAGTTCAAGCCGATGGGCGCATTGACGTGTTAATCAATAACGCGGGCTACGGATTTTTCGGTGCCATTGAGAACGTGCCGATGGAAGAGGCACGCCGACAACTTGAAGTGAATGTATTCGGGTTAGCCCGTCTGACGCAGTTGGTGTTGCCTTATATGCGCAAGCAGGGGAAGGGGCGTATCGTCAACACGTCTTCTATTGCTGGAAAGATGGTGTTGTATTTAGGCGGTTGGTATCATGTGAGCAAATATGCAGTCGAGGCCTTTAGCGATGCGTTACGTATCGAAACGAAGCCTTTCGGCATTGATGTGGTGATGATTGAGCCGGGTGGCATTAAGACAGAGTGGGGCTTCATCACGGCGCGACACCTTAGGGAATCGTCGCTGGGAACGCCCTACGAGAAGGGCGGAACGCAGTTCGCCGACAGCATGGAGTGGATTTACAAGACCAACCTGCTTTCGAAGCCTTCGGTGGTCGCCAAAGCCATCAGTCGCGCTGTCAATAGCCATCATCCTCGGGCTCGTTATTGTATAGGGCGTTTCTCCAAGGTCGGACGCTTGTCCCATGCGCTCATCCCAACTCGTTTATGGGATGCCATCATGCGCATGATGGGGCGAGTCAAGATTAACGGATAATCCAATCGCCCAAGAACATCATCTGCTCTTCGAGCAAAAACGGTAGATTTTTGGTGAGTCAAGAAATAAGAAACCGATATAGCTTATTGAAATTCAACTTGCTATATCGGTTATTCTGCGGAGAGAAAGGGATTCGAACCCTTGGAACGCAAAGCGTTCAACGGTTTTCGA
>CAMYYB010000053.1 GCA_947303335.1 uncultured Bacteroidales bacterium
TCTTGAAGACTTGCTCTTCGCCTTCAAACACTGCGATTTTCGTCGAGGTGGAACCTGGGTTTATCGTTAAGATTTTGTGTGCCATGATACTATATTTATGTTATTATTGTGATGACCAATGACGTGAAGCGTGTCCAGCATTATGCCAGCATTGCAGCAAGGGCGATGGAATACAATTTCGTCTTGGAGGTGTCGCCGCGTGAACTGAGCACGCAAGGCACCTTGGCGCCCATGAGCATGGCGCCCACTTCGCTCTTGTCGAACTTGGTGCAGCACTTGTAGAACACATTGGAGGCTTCAAGGTTGGGGAACACGAGGCAGTCGGCGTCGCCGGCTACGGGGTTCTTCATGCCCTTGATGGCAGCGGTCTCGGCATCCAAGGCGAGGTCTAAGGAGATGGGACCTTCCACCATGCAGCCCTTGATTTGTCCGCGCTCAGCCATCTTGGCGATGATGGCGGCATCGACGCAAGCGGGGATACCGGCACTCATCTGCTCGGTGGCAGTCACCATAGCGACCTTCGGGCAGCTGACACCCAGTGCCTTCGATACGGTGGTGACATACTTCAGCAGCTGTTGCTTCTGCTTGATGTCGGGCAGCGGGATGATGGCACAGTCTGAAGCCACTATGAGCTTGTGGTAGTTGGGGTTCTCGATAACGGCGACGTGGGCCAGGGTCACATTGGGCGGGCAGAGGCCGCGCTCCTTGTTGAGGATGGCTCGCATGTACTTGTCGGTGGGCAGCAGTCCCTTCATCAGGATGTCGGCTTCGCCAGCGTTGATAATATCACAGGCCATTGCGGCGGCTTTCACGTCAACAGGCTCGTTGATGATGCGGAAGTTGGCCATGTCAATGCCTTCAGCCTTGCATACTTCGGCAATCACTTTCTCGTCACCGAGGAGGGTGGCTTCGATGAGACCTTCCTTAACGGCTGCATTGACAGCGCAAATGGTGTGGTCGTCGTTGGCGTAAGCGGCTACAAGGCGTTTCTTCGGTTTGCTGCGCAAAACCTCGAACATTTGTTCTAACTTTTTGATTTCCATAATTCTGTATTTAAAGATTTAGATTCAATAATTTAATATTGCGCAAAAATACAAAATAAAAGCGTTTCCACAATTGAAAACGCTTTTAATTTCTTTTCGCTTGCAGTCTTGGGTTCTGCGGTTAATAATACACAATATTCAAATCCATCCTTTTTTGCTGAAGTTTCTCAATGTCGCGCTTCTTGACCCTGGTGTTGTAGACTTTCAGTTGTTTCAATGACGGGATGCCTTCAATGGGTGAGAGGCTGCGCACATCGGTGTTGTTGACGAAGAGGTTTTCCAAACGTTGCAGCCCCGACAGCGGTTTCAGCAACTTCACGGGAGTGCCGGCAGCATTCAGGGTCACGAGGCTGTTCATCTTCGACAAGGGGGCAAGGTCGCCTATCTGGGTGTTCTCGATATTGAGGAGCTCAAGCAGCACGCAGTTTTCGATGGGTTTCAGGCTGCTGATGGGGTTGTTCTGCATATTGAGTTCAACCAAGTATTCCTTGTTGGTCAAAGGGGCGATGTCGCGGACGCTCTGGTTGTTGATGGTCAGGCGTTCGAGCCAGATGAAACGCCTCAAAGGCTCGATATTGGTGATGGGGAACTCTGTGCCTATTTCGAGTTCCTGCAAGTCGACGATGCGCTGCAGGTCAATGGCGTTGGGCATTTCATCCCGGAAACCTATGGCGTCGCGGAAAATGACTTGCCAGATGGAGTCGAGACCAATCCACCAGTCGGACAAGATTTCGGTCTGGTAGATGACGTGTACCTGTCGCTGATGCTCTTTCAAGGCGACGACCTGGGGCTGGCTTATGCTGGTGCTGTCGGCGATGATGACTTCGATGCTCTTGTCGTTGGCCAAGGGGGTGAGGTCGTCGATGAGGGTGTTGCTGATGTTGAGTTGGCGCAGGTTGGTCATCTCCTTGAGTGGCTCGATGCTTTTGATGTAGGTGTGTTGGATGTCGAGCGTTTCGATGTTCGACAGGCTTTGCAGGGGTTGCAGGAAATTAATCTCGGTATTCGCAATGTTAAGCGAGCGGAGGTTGGTGAGGCGGCTGACGGGCATCAGGTTTTGCAGGAAGGTGTTGCCCGACAGGTCGAGTTCCTGCATGTTGATGATTTGGTGTAATTGTTCTGTGGTGGGATTGGAATCGAGTTGTACCTGTTTTGAGAATACGGCTTTCCAGTACATTGGCAGTTCGTTCCACCAGTTGTGCAAGGCCTCCGTGTCGTAGATGACAAGCGTGAAGGGGTTGTTTTTGGTGAATGCGCTGGCTTCAGCGACGCCTACATTCGATTGGTCGCAGTAGATTTTACTCAAATGGCGTTGGCTGCTTAATGGTGTGAGGTCGCTGATGGAGGTATTGCTGAAGTACAGTTCATGCAGATCCATATCGGCCAGTGCCTGCAGGTTGGTGACGGCAGTGCCCGAAATGTTGAGGCTTTGCAGGTCTTTCAAGCTGCTGACGGGTGTGAGGTCGCGGATGGCGGTATTGCTGATGTCAAGACTTCTCAACGACGGCAGGTCTTCCACTACTCCGATGCTTGTGATGCGTGTGCCGCCGAGATTCAAATACTGAAGGTTGGGGCAGTTTTTCAGTGCTTGAGTACGGTTGACCTGTGTGTACGACAGGTCGATTTTCTGCAAATTGGGTAAGTTGGCCAATACCGAAAGGTCGTCGATGAGGGTGTTGCCTGCGTCAAGTTCTTCGAGGGTGAGGCAGTATTTGAGTGACGACAGGTCGTCAATCAAAGTGCTGTTGGCTTTCAAGGTTTTCAGTTTGTTGGCACTGCGTAAAGGCGCGAGGTCGCTGACGGATGTGCCGGATATATCGAGCCAAGTCAGGTCGGAGAGTTCGCTGAGCGGCTCTACTGAGATGATTTCGGCGATGTCTGACAAGTTGACACGTTGTTTTTGTGTGGCTATCTTCAGCTTGGCATCAAGCTCGGCCATATCGTTTTTGAAGAGTTTGTCGCGCAGTACGGTGTCGCCCGTCAAGGAGTCAAGCTCCGGATAGGTGGCTAAGAAGTCGACTTGGGTAATTGAGCTGATGCTGGAAAGCGGGATGTTGTCGTAGAGATAAATGCCTTCGCCGAGTCTCTGTTTCCAATGCAGGGTCAGGCTGTTCCACCATTCGCGCAGCACTTCTGTCTCGTTGATTTTGGAGGTATAGATGCTGGCAATCTTGATGCTGTTTTTCTGCTTGTCGAGGTTGATTTCGATGAAGCGGTTGCGGATGTCGTCGATGGGCTCATCGTTGATGGTGCGGGCGGTCAGGTGGCGCGACATCGTGACTTTGAAGTATACGCTGCCGTCGTCACGGGTGCTGTTGCTGATGCTCTGCACGTCGAAAGCGAAGACGGCTTTCTTGAAAAAGAAGTCGATATCCTTGAGATAGGCCTGCACGTCCTTGTTGAGCGGTGTGGTGCGGTTCACGTCAAGGTCATCTTCCACTTGCACTTTGTCATCGATGAAGATTTTGTTCCAGCTTTCGTTGAACACGATGCTTTTCTCCTGTGCCGTCGTCGCTGTATCGCCAATGAAGTTGAGAGTCTCCTCAAGATAAGTGACAAGGGCTCTGATTTCGTTCTCGTAGCGACTCACCTCTTCTTTTGAGAGTTTGTGGGTTTGTGCTTTTGATGACTTTTGGGTCTGTTTGGGCTTTTGAGCCTGACCTCCGACGATGAAACTGAATATAATGGCGCAGATTAATGCGATTCTTTTCATGGTTGATAAAATTTGATAAGGTTGGTCTTTTCCTTTTCGGGCAAGTAGATGACATTCGACATAAGCCAGCCTGAATTGAGGCCCTTGCGGTCGAACCACGACACTTCGAAATACCAGTCTTTGATTTGGAAGACGTGGAACTTGAGTCCGTCGACGTGTTGGAAGACAAGGTTCCCTTTCTTGACTTCATAGAAGAACAGGGTCAGGTAATCGGGCTGATAGTCTTTTGAGGCATAGAAGTCAATCACCTCCGGATCTTGGAAGGCTTTGTAGATGTTCATGAAATCAAGCTCGTGACTCATGGGATGCAGGAAATGCTTCTCTTTTTCAGCCAGCTCACCCGTGGGGAACAACTTGTTGAACTCAGGGCAATAGACGTTGGTGAGTACCCATTTCGACCCCAACCCTTCCTGTTCAACGGCAAGAATCAGCTGTACGTTGACATCCTTGCCGTTGTATCGGAATGTGGTGGAGACTTCAGAGTACCAGTGCCCGCCGAGGAAGGTCATGAAGGTGGAGTCGCCTTTGGTGACATCTTCGATGAAATAGCGTTGCAGCTCAGTCTGTGTGCCGTAGCGTTCCTGGTCGAAGAGGATGGGCAGCGATTGTCGACGCATCTCTGCATTGCGGTATTTGGGGTCTTTGGGGTTGAGTTTATAGCCGAATTGATCCTCTTCGTAATTGAAACGGCGCATGAACTGCCCCATTTGCTTGGTCATCGCATACAGTTCAGTCTCGTCCATCTTGAAATCACCGATGGTCTGAGCTATTGAAACCGAAGCCCAAAGCAAGCTGACAATGAGAAGCGCTATTTTACTGAATTGAGTTCCCATTCAACGCTAACCCCTAACCTCTAAATTCCAAATTATCTATCCGTTGTTTCCTTCACGCGCATATCGCCGAGCAGCACATCCCAGAAGCCGATGGTGCGGCCTCCGATTTGGGTCTCTTTGCGGCGCACGTAGACGGTGATGTCTTTCTTTGTGGTGTCCTTATACACCAGATTGCCTTCGGCATCATAGCCGCGGAAGGTCTGGAAGATAGTGATGACGCCTACGTAGGTGCCGTCGGGCTGGCGTTGAAGGTCGCTGACATATTCGATGTTGTACCATTCAATTTCGACGCGGTCGTAGTTGAGGCGCATCAAGTGTTCGAAGTACTTGCGGACACGATAGAAAGTGATTTGGTTGCTGTGGATGGAGGAGACACCAATTTCGGCATCACTCATGAAGAGTTCCTCGGCACGGTCGATGACGCGGTTGGCCTCGCTGAAAGGCGTGTCCTTCGAGCCGACGATTTTGATGTATTTGCTCAAGTCTCTGACCTTCTCCAAGGCAAGGCTGTCGATGGCTTGCTTGCGTTCAAAGCTGAGTTCATCCTGTGCTATTGCGCCACCCACGACGCACAGCATTATCATTAAGGTTGCGATGATCTTTTTCATTTCTTTATGAGTTCAAGTTCGTTGATTTTTCCGTTGTCGTTGTATTTGATGTTGAAGACCTTTTCGGTTGCTTTCTTCTGGTCTTTCACGTAGTTGAGGTAATTCTCAATGGTAGTCGGACGGTCGTAGTCGTTGAAGCCCGCGTTCTGCTTGATGATGATGAGCACAGGCACGTCGGGCGACTCAAACATTCCCAAGGTCTCATTGATGACGCGGTTGGCCTGACTGACGCTGCCAGCACGGGCAATGCTGTTGAAGTTGCGTCCGAGAACGGCATCGGCAGCATTGGCTTTTTCACGTTCCTGAGCGGCGAGGCGTTCCTCTTCTTCCTTTTGTGCACGCTCGCGGGCAAGTTTCTTCTCCACTTGGAAAAGCAGGTCGTCGACTTCGGCATTTTGCAGGTTCCAGTCTTTGATGGTCTGCACACGGGCTTCTTTCTCTTCAAGCGTCCAAAGGGTTTCATCGTCGAGGATGGCGTTCAGGTCTTTCACAGCCTGATCCACTTTCGATTTGTACTCTGCTTCAGCAGCTTCTTTGGCAAGTCTCTTCTTGCTCTTGCAGCTGGTGGTGCCTCCGAGGGTGATGAACACGGCGAGGAGGATCATGATGATACTTGTGAATCTGGTTTTCATCGTAGTATGTGTTTAAGTGTTTTTCTATAACTTCGAAATGCCTAATAAAATTGCAAAGATACGGCTTTTTTGTTCAACCCAAGGGGAATCGCTTTAGGATTTTATAAAATGGTCCGGTGGGTTGAAGGAAGCTTTGATAATAGATAAGTTCCTTCACGTCGGCATGAAGGTAGGTCTTTTGTTCTATGCCGTTATAGATTTGTTGGAACAGCTTCTTGTCGACCAGTTGTTTGATGCGGCACACGGTGAGATGGGGCACAAAGTTCTGACGGTCGCGCAGATAACCGAGGTCATCAAAGGTGTCCAGCACATCGGTTTCAAGGTCGTACAAGGCCTGAGGCGTGTGGTTCATTCCGAGCCATAATACACGAGGTGTCCCGTTGCTTCCGAAGATACCGGTTTTGTCGAAGTCCAACGTGAAGGGATGATGCCTTTTAGCCATCTTGAGGCAGGCTTCGTTGATGGCGGGGATATCGAGGTCTTCGGTCTGACCGATGAATTTCAGGGTCAAGTGAATCTGGTTGGTCTTCACGTAGTTGATATAGTGTTCGTGCTGTAGGTTTTTTTTCAGTTTTTCCACCAATGCAGGAAATTCTGTCCCACAGGGGATGGAAATGGCTAAGAAAGTGCGTTTCATAAAGTTTGAAGTTTAATGATTCTCCCGTTATGCAACACGGGTACTGTCGCTACGCAGTTGGTTTGCAGACAGAAACGGATGTCGTCATAGAAACCCAGCGTGAACAAACGTTTCAAGTGGAAGCAACTTGACAAAGCTTGTAAAAGATTGTTTTTGCTTTCGTTATAGAAACGGTTCAGCAGCAGGCCTAAGTCATCGGTCTCAATCTCGGTTTTCTGCTTGAGCAGTTCTATAATCATACCGGCACAGAGTCCGTCGTCTAATGAAAACTTACCTGCTGTGCCAGCACAGACGATTGTGACCTCATTGCGAGCGAAGCGTGTCAATCCAGAAACGACAGCCGCTGCGTTTCTGAAGCAGGCCAGAATAACTTGTTCTGCACCTTTTATATTATTAATGGCATCAGTGCCGTTGGTGGTGGTAAGGATAATGGACTTGCCTTCCACCACTTTTGTCTTGTATTCCAAAGGCGAGTTGGAGAGTTCGAAGCCCTCTATCTTCAAGGCATAGCGTTCACCGCCGCGCAAAGTGTTCGAGGTGTCAGAAGCGGCATATAGTTTTTGTGCCTCTTCCACTGTTTTCACGGGAATCACCTCTTGTGCTCCGTTGTCCAAAGCGGTAGTGATTACACTTGTAGCCCGCAAGACATCGATTACAACGGCTGTCTTTCCGCTGAAATCGATGTCTTGGGCTTGTTGGGCGGTGGAAACAATGCTAACGATCATATTCCTAAGCAGATGTTCAATCCCAATGCTGTCCGCACCAAGTCACTGTCAAAAGAGACCAGATTTGGCTTGGCAACGGCTTTCTTCAAGGGGACTGCCAACAGTTGGGGGTAACGATAAGCCACCATCTGTCCAAACTGACCATTGAGGACCATCTCAAAGGCCTTCACGCCAAATTCGGCGGAAAGCACACGGTCGTAGGCAATCGGTACGCCACCACGCTGTAGGTGACCGAGGGTAGTCTCACGCATGTCATGGGTAAAGCCCGCAGCCTTCATCTCCTCGATGAAACGACGACCTATGCCGCCCAGTTTCTTGTTCTCGTAGCCGACCTCGGTGCTGATTTCATACACTTGTTGACCGTCTTTCGGGCATGCGCCTTCGGAAGCCACCACCACGGCGAAGCCACGGTCGTGGTTGAAACGGCTTTCAAGACGTTCCTTGATGATATTGATGTCGTAGGGAAATTCAGGCAAGAGGCAGACCTCTGCACCACCCGCAATGGCGGAATGCAAGGCAATCCAGCCAGCATCGCGCCCCATGACCTCAAGGACGAAGACACGGTTGTGGGAAGCTGCCGTGGTGACCAGTTTGTCGACAGCCTCAGTGGCAATCTGCACAGCGGTTTGGAATCCGAAGGTGCTTTCTGTCATTGAGAGGTCGTTGTCGATGGTCTTGGGCACACCAACAATATTCAAACCCTTCTCATAGAGTTTCTGGGAGATGCGCTGCGAGCCGTCGCCGCCGATGCTGATGACGGCATCGATGCCCAGATACTGAAGCTTGCGCAGCATTTCGTCTGAGCGGTCCACAGAGGTCCAGGTGCCGTCGGAATTCTTGACGGGCCAACTGAACGGGCCGCCCTTATTGGTGGTTTCGATGATGGTGCCGCCACGGAAGTGTATGCCACGCACCAATTCTGGTGTCAACCTGACAATCTCTGTCGGCTCCCAAAGGATGCCATTGTAGGCTTGTATGCTACCGAGCACTTCCCAATCTTTCTCTTGGGAGGCTCTTTTGACAATGGCGCGGATAACGGCATTTAATCCAGGACAATCACCGCCTCCAGTTAAGACTAATAATCTCTTCATATTGGTTTCTATAGGGTTACAGTTTATTTCCAGACTTTGCTAATGCGGCTCGATAGTTTTCTAATGGCTTTGTCTACATCCTTTTGGCGTGTCCAAGCCGTATGGTTTGAGGAACGGCATGAAACCACTGTCTTTCCGGTCATATAATCCTCAAAGCTGACCGTAAGGATGGATTCTTTTTGTGAAGAAGTAGCGGAATACTTCACAAGGACGAGGGTTTCCTTCATTTTGGGAGAAAGGTCGTCAATACGGCGTTCGCCCACCATCTGAAGGCGTGTAGCTTCAACGGCATCATATATGCCTGGCTCGATTTCGATGTCAGTTTCTGTGCCATGAATCGTCTGGCCTTTCACGATGGAGGCGTACTGGTACTTGTTGAGGTTCACGCCTTTGGCAATCATGGTTTTGTCGGTCGTGCAGGAGCTCAAAACGAGTACTCCTAAGAGGACGATGAGGTAAGATTTTAATGTTTTCATGTGTTTGTTATTGTTGTTGTTCAAAATTATTTCTTGTAATGGTATTTAAGAGAAAGAATGTAAACAATTCCTTCTGTAAAATCAATCTCATAAACAATACGATGCTCGTCTGTTATACGCCTACTCCAATAGCCAGCCAAATCACCATGCAACAATTCAGGCTTACCCTTGCCTGTAGTAGGATGGGCTGCAATATCATTTACAAGTTCGGAAATGCGTTTTTGCACCTGCTTGTTTCCCGACTTCTTCCAAAACTCAATATGACCTTGCGCAGTAGGCGAGTAAATCAATTCCATAAGTCTTCTGTCTTTATGGTCTTACCCTGCCCTGCTTTGATTTCATCATGGCTTTTCTTTATCATAGCCACAAACTCAGGGTTATACTCCTCCGTTTCTGTTTCTTGTTCAATGATATGCCCCCCTAATGTCAGGAAAAGTTGCATCACTTGTTGCAACGCAGCATTATGCTTATCGAACTGTATGGTCATTGTTTCCATATCGAATTGTTTTTGTATTGGTTTCGCAAAAGTACTAATTATTTTGGGAAAATGTAGGGCTGTCATAGTATGGCAGCCCTACAATCATTTTCATTTTAAATTCAAAGCAATCTGCAATTCATCCAACTGCTCTTGGGCAATCGGGGCGGGCGAGCCACTCATTACGTCACGACCTGAGTTGTTCTTTGGGAAGGCAATGAAATCGCGGATGCTGTCGGCGCCGCCAAAGAGCGAGCAGAGACGGTCGAAACCAAAGGCCAGACCAGCGTGAGGCGGTGCGCCGTACTCGAAGGCACCCATCAGGAAGCCGAACTGCTCCTGCGCCTTCTCGTCGGTGAAGCCGAGGGTGTGGAACATCTTGTTCTGCAAGGTGCGGTCGTGGATACGGATGGAGCCACCACCGACCTCTACACCGTTCATCACGATGTCGTAGGCATTGGCACGGATTTCGCCCCACTTTGTCGGGTCGTCCAACAGAGCTTCATCTTCAGGCTTGGGTGCCGTGAAGGGGTGGTGCATCGCATAGTAGCGTTGCGTCTCCTCATCCCATTCCAGCAGCGGGAAGTCGATGACCCACAAAGGGGCATACTCGTCGGGCTTGCGCAGACCGAGTTGGTTACCCATCTCAAGACGCAGGGCGTTGAGCTGCACACGGGTCTTCATGGCTTCGCCACAGAGGATGAGCATCAGGTCGCCGGGCTTGGCACCGAACTTGTCGGCAATCACCTTCAGGTCTTCGGCGGTATAGAACTTATCGACAGACGACTTGAACGTGCCATCGGTGTTATACTTGATGTAGACCATGCCGCCAGCACCCACTTGTGGACGCTTCACAAATTCAGTGAGCGCGTCAAGTTGCTTGCGGGTGTATTCCGAACAGCCTTCAGCGCAGATACCCACCACGAGGTCGGCATTGTCGAAGAGGCCAAAGCCCTTGCCTTTCACCACGTCATTCAGTTCCACAAACTTCATCCCGAAGCGAATGTCGGGCTTGTCGGAGCCGTAGTATTTCATGGCATTGTGCCAGGTCATGCGCGGGAATTGGTCAAATTCGAGGCCTTTCATCTCCTTGAAGAGGTGCTTGGCCAGACCTTCAAAGGTGTTCAGGACATCCTCTTGCTCCACAAACGACATTTCGCAGTCGATTTGGGTGAATTCTGGCTGACGGTCGGCACGCAGGTCCTCGTCACGGAAGCAGCGCACGATTTGGAAATAGCGGTCCATACCCGCCACCATCAACAGCTGCTTGTACTGCTGCGGGCTTTGCGGAAGAGCATAGAACTCGCCAGGATTCATGCGGCTCGGTACCACGAAGTCACGGGCACCCTCGGGTGTCGACTTGATGAGCATTGGGGTTTCAATCTCCAAGAAGTTGAGGTTGCTCAAATAGTTGCGTACCAGCATGGCCATACGGTGGCGCAGTTCAAGATTTTGGCGCACAGGGTTGCGGCGAATGTCCAAGTAACGGTATTTCATACGAAGGTCGTCGCCGCCGTCGCTCACGTCTTCAATGGTGAAGGGCGGGGTCTTGCTGCCGTTGAGCAGCTTGAACTCGCTGACCTTCAATTCAATCTCGCCAGTAGGCATATTCGGGTTTTTCGACTCACGCTCGATGACCGTACCCTTGGCCTGAATCACAAACTCACGCCCAAAGGAGCGGGCTTGTTCCAAAAGTTTCGGGTCGCTGCTACCATCCAAGAAGAGTTGGGTGATGCCATAACGGTCGCGGAGGTCAATCCAAACGAGGGAGCCTTTGTCGCGGGTGCGTTGCACCCAGCCGGCCAATGTCACTTCCTTGCCAGCATCGGCAAGACGAAGTTCACCACAGGTATGTGTTCTGTACATAATATCTGATTTATAGATTTAAATTCAAGATTTCAAGATTCTATATGCCGTGCAAACGGAATTGCAAAAATAAGAAATTGTTGGATTGGTTGTTGAAATCACGTTATTTTCTCCAAAAACCTCGTGAGAGCAGGGTAATTAATGAAAACAACTCAACCCTGCCGAGCAGCATGAGCAGCATAAGCAGCCATTTGTCGAACAGGGGGAAGCCGACATAAGACCCTCCCGGTCCCACCGAGCCTATGCCCGTGCCAACATTGCCCAAGGCTGCCACAGAAGCACCAATGGCCGTATTGAAATCGGAACCGGTGAAGAGTAACAAGATACCTCCTATGACGAAAACCAGGAAATACACGAAAATAAACGTTGTGTTCTTATAGACACCTCCCGTTGAGATGGCTTTCCCGTTGACCTTAACAGGTAGCACGGCATTGGGATGGATAATGCGCTTCAACTCTAAAACTGAGTTTTGGACAAAGATAATATGGCGGAACATCTTCACACCTCCTGAAGAGGAACCCGAACAGCCTCCAATGAACATCAGCAGGAAGAGGACAACCCAAAGAAACGACGGCCAAAGCGTGTAATCGGTGACAAAGAATCCTGTTGTTGTTAAAACGGAAATGACACTAAAGAAAGCTTCGCGGAACGAGGCTCCTAAGCTATTGTGGACCACAAAGAACAGTACCAAGCCAATACCAATGCTGACGAAAACAATATGGAAGAGGAAATTTCGGAATTCCTGGTTTCTGAGGATGGTGAACGACTTCCAACTCAACGAAAGCAGCAAAAGGGAGAAGTTGCATCCCGAGAGCACCATGAAAACGCTCACGACCACCTGCGAATAATTTGAGAAGGCTCCCAGACTCTGGGTGCGGGTGGAGAATCCTCCCGAGCTGATGGTAGCCATTGAGTGGCAGACGGCGTCATAAAGGTCCATATCGCCGAAATAGAGAAGCACAGTTTCCAAAAGGGTAAAGAACAGATAGATAGCCCAGATGCGCCAAACGGTATGAATCATTCGGGGATGCAGCTTGTCGTATGTGATGCCGTTCATCTCTGAAACGAAGAGTTGCATTCCGCTCATGCTCAGATAGGGGAGGATGGCGATGCTGAACACAATAATCGCCATACCGCCAATCCATTGCGTCATGCTCCGCCAAAGGAGGATGTCTTTCGGTATGTTTTCAATACGAGGCAGGATGGTGGCTCCTGTGGTGGTGAAACCTGACAGGGCCTCAAAGAAACCATCGGTGAAGTTGGGTACACTCTTACTGAGCAGGTAGGGCATTGCGCCAAAAAGCGACACCACGAGCCAAGAGATGCAAACGATGTAAACACCGTCGCGCGAAGTGGTTTTTTCTCCTTTGTGGCCTCGCGTGGCGATAATCAAAACCAAACCTGTGAGTAGGGTAATGAGGGCGGAGAAGGGCATACTGAAGGCATACATCCCGTGATGCAAATAAGTCACGGGTAGCACCGTCAGCATGAAGAGGCCTTCGATGAGTAGCAGAAAGCCCTCATTGCGGAGAACCAAGGGGTGGTTTATTTTGGTTTTCCAATTCATAGATTAATGAAACAGTCGTTCAACTGCGGGGATAGCGTTGGGCAGTGCCAGCACCACCACTTGGTCGTCAGTCTCGATTTGGAAGTCTTCGGTGGCGATATAGCTCTCGCCGTCGCGGGTGATGCCACAGATGATGGCGTCGTTGGGCATAGGCAGTTGGCCTATCGCCTTGCGTGTGACCGCAGAACCAGCTCTTACTTCAAACTCCACGATATCGGCATCAATGCCGCTCAGGCTCTTCAAAGTGGACACCTTGGCACCCAAGGTGTATTTCACCATATAGCTGGCGGCGATGAGTTTCTTGTTGATGATGGAGTCGATGCCGATGTTCTGTGAGATGTCGATATAGTCGATGTTCTCCACGAGGGCGATGGTTTTCTTCACGCCGAACGACTTGGCCTGCAGGCAGGTCAGGATATTGGTCTCGGTGTTGTCGGTGACGGCGATGAAGGCATCCATATCCTTGATACCCTCATCCTCCAGCATATCGAGGTTACGGGCATCGGCATTGACCACCAAAGAATCCGACAAATAGTTGGTCAGTTCGATGCAACGTTCTTTGTCCATTTCCAGAATCTTGATGTTCAGCTCGTTTTCAAGACGTTTGGCAGTGATGCGACCCACACGTCCACCACCCACAATCATCACGTTGTGTACATGAATTTGTTTCTTGCCGCTCAGTTTGATGATGTCCTTGATGGCATGAGGCTTGGTGACTACATACACCATATCGCTCACTTGAAATACCTCGTCACCTTGTGGGACGAAAGTGCTTTGGCGGCGGTGGATGGCAGCTATTCGGAACTCGATATGCTCGTATTGGTCGACTACCTGGTCTATGGTTTTGCCCAATATCTCGGCTTCCGGTTCCAGCTTCACCATGAAGAGCTGCAGGTTGCCTCCCGCAAAGTCGTAGGTCTCCGACGAGGCGTTCTTCTTCAGCAGGGAGATGATTTCTTGTGCCGCGATGTCCTCAGGCGACAGCAGTCCGTCGATGCCCAAGTCTTGGTACATTCTCCACACCTCTGGACTCAGGTTCTCCATCGTATTGACTCGGGCGATGACTTTCTTGGCTCCCAGTTTCTTGGCGATGATACCCGTCAGCAGATTGATGTGTTCATCGTGAAGCACTGCAATCATCAGGTCGGCGCGTTTCACGTTGGCGCGTTGCAGCACTGCAGTCGAGGTGGAGTCACCCATGATGGTCATGAGGTCGCTGTGCGATTCCATCATCTTCAGCAGTTCCTCGTGTGGGTCCACGATGGTGATGTTATGGTTGCTGCGCACCAAGGCCTCCGCCAAGTGCATTCCTACTTCTCCGTCTCCAGCTATTACAATGTTCATGGCTTATTTGCTTAATAAAAGTGCAAAGGTATAGTATTTTTCCGATACAACGGATTTTGGGACATTCTTTATTGTTGGATTTCTTGCATAATGTTATCCAAAATATATTGGTCGCTCATCAGTTGAAGTCCGTACTTCGAGTCTGACAACTGTTGGTAGGTCTTCGTGGAATAAAACAAGTCCAATGCCCGTTCGGCATCAATTTGTAATGCTTCGGCAAGCATCATGATGATGTGGCTTTGCTTGCGCCAAAGTACGGTATCTCTCATTCCTCGTCCTCCAGTTTAGGTGAATAACTTTCAATGAATTCCAAATAACCGTCAATGATTGACTGGTTAAGGATACAAATCTGGTGATTCACTTTTTTGTATTGCAGTTGTCCCAAAGCTTGTTCGGCAGTGATAATCCCTTTTTCATAGTCTTCAACTGTATCGATGACATTATCGTTGGCCACACCGCCTTCCACAATGTCATATTCTGACGAATAGTCTTTACCTTGACGGCAATCCACCACATAGTTCAGCCAATCCAAATCGTATGCTGGAAAGATTCTGAATCGAGTACCACCTTTTTTTGCATGTTCTTCGTCAAATTGGAAAACACTGACAACAGGTTTGACATTCCTTCCTTTTCGGCTTGCGATGATGGCGGCCCAAGCTTCAGCTTGTTCTTTAATCTTCGTAAGATAGAAACCTTGCCCAAAATCGAGATTTCTTCTACCAGCTTTCGCCAATGGCTGTTGAACTTCTATATACGAACCGTGATAAAGTGTAATCATGATTGTTCCTCCTTCATTTCTTGTTCCCAATTGTGAAGTGTTTCAATAGTGTCGTCCACCACCCATTCAAGGCTTTGCGTATGCAGTTGGTCATAGAATCTGAATAGGCGTTGGTGGATCAAGTCCTGCAGTTTAAGTCTGTCGTGCATTTCCTGTCCGCTAATCTTTTCCTTCTTCGCACTGGCTTCAATGGCCATCACTGCGAAATGGACTTGACGGTAGGTGTCGTTTGATAATTGAGTTGTCATGGGTCTTTTACTTTTTTGTTTGCAAAAGTAGTATTTTATTGGGAATAATGGTAATGCTATTTGACCACAACCACATCGCTCACTCCACAAGGCATGAAAATAGTGTCGTTTTCAAACGGAAGAGGACAAGAGATGATATAGTATTGCTCCTGTTGTTCGAGCGGAACAAAAACCGAAACACGTCCGTTGGAATTGGATATGGTTTCAATGCCAGCTATCTTGATGCTGACACCATTAAGATAAGTTTCAGTGTCAGGGTTATAAAGTCGGAAACTGACATTACCGTAATAGTGTTCGTCACGTTGAATGTCCAAAGTCATATTGGGATGCAAGGCAACAGTCACAGTAGTATCCATAAAGGTAGGACAAGAAATGCTGAATGTCACTTCTTTGTTTAGATAACGATGCGGTATGTTGCTGAATACGATACAGGTGTCTAATGAACGAATGGTATCACTTTTAGTCTCATTATCAAGACGCAAGGTTACGACGGCGTCTTTCAAAGGTGGCAAGTTGATGTTGTGGACAGAAGCCTCATTCAAATGGATTTCCACATCGAAATTTTGGTTGGCTTTCCAAATACCGAACATGGTGGCAATTATTGCAACGGCTCCGATTGTCCATAAGATGGCCTTTTGAGCCGTCAATCTCTTATGCCGTTGCCAAATGGCATCAAACTCCACGCCAAGCAGTTTGGAGATGAGTTGCACGTAAGCGCGTTCCTTGTTGAGCCAAGGCCAACGGTATATCTGCTCGTGGATGTTGGCTCCAAGGATTTCAGGCAAGCCCAATTCTTTGATAATGGGATTGAAGCATTGTGTTTCTTTGTTATTGCCATGCGGAGAGCCTTCCACAATGAAGAAATGGATGTTCTTGGTGCGGCCAAGACTGTGGAAATAGGCAATTTCTCTGCCCACCCATTCCGATTGTGCTGAATTGGGCGAACAGATGACAATAAGATGCTGCGAAGCCCGCAAACGTTCCTGAATCTCTTCCGTAAGGCCGCCTGGTTGGATGTCTGTGGGCGCAAAGAAAACAGGATCCATAGGCTTTCGTTTCCAGCCACGTTCATTGCATAGCGTGGCTGGCATACGGTAGCCTTCCAATTTCTTTTGCAGCCTCTTACCCCAAGCCGTGTCTTTGGAGCTGTAGCTGATGAAGGCGAAGTATTTGAATGGGTTAGTCATGATTATTTTCTATTTTGCTTTTTCCATTCTTTATAAGCTTTGTTGATGGCATGTTTTTCTTCTTTACTCACATGTTTTATTCCCAATTGGGCTCCAATTGAGTTTTCAAAATGATGCTTTGAAATAAAACCGTTTTTTAGTATGAGAATGTCTTTGGGTTTTCCTCTTAGCTGATCGTTATAGTCGAATAAAGAAATCAAGTCGTCCTCTTTCCAATCTGAGAACTCTAATAGTACATACTCTCCCGACAATCCTTGGAGACTTGCTGGAGTGTTGCCTTCTATTATTGATGCTGTGAAGCAGTGTTCTTCACAGAATTTGGATAGCGTTCCATTTGTTAACGCTTGGCGGTATTTTGCAACTGCAATTGCTTTTTGAAATGTAATGTTTTGAGGATGATTATCATCATAGAGAAGTTGGGTTACAGCCATGCCTTTTTGATAATAATCAATGGCTTGGTTATATTCCTCCATATTGTCGAATACGGCGCCGATACTACCATAGGCTAGTGCAATGCCGTCTTGATTGTTCAAATTCAAATAAATAGTAAGTGCATTTCTGTAGTTTTCCAAGGCTCTGCTGTAGTCATGAAGTTTGTAATATAAATCTCCAATGTGATTGCATGATGAAGCCAAATCCATGTGAGAATCTGTGCTTAGTCCTAATTTGAGCGTTTTCAACGCATTTTCATGATACTCGATGGCACGTTTGTAGTCATTTGTTTTTTCGTATTGTATTGCGGTATTGAAGTACGAAGCTCCAACCAAATAATGGTATTCCCCGTAGATGGTTTTGCGAACCAATAAAGCTTTTTTGTGAAATTCTATTGCTTTTTGATAATCGCCTTGATAGGAATATAAAAAGCCCAAATTGTTATAAATAGCAGCAGATACAGGATGATAAATGCCTATTAGTTTCTTCTGGATGGTCATTGCTTTTATCAGTTGGTCAATTGCTTTTGAAAAATCACCTTGT
Organism: uncultured Bacteroidales bacterium; assembly: GCA_947303335.1. Lineage (GTDB taxonomy): Bacteria > Bacteroidota > Bacteroidia > Bacteroidales > F082 > Limimorpha. The sequence goes on from CAMYYB010000053.1 coordinate 17,199, forward strand.
CTTAAATACGCCGATCCTATATTATTGTGTGAATACACCAAGTCGGTGCAGTTATCTCCGTAATGATATTGTTGGATTGTTAATGCTTTTTCGTAGTATTCTATGGCTAATGTGTAGTTTTCTTGTTGTGCATTGATAAAGCCTAAATTGTTGTATGTTGCAGCTATGGCTGTGAAATAAAGAATAGAATCCAACTCTGTTTCTATGTCCAAGGCTGTTTCTAAATGTTCAATTGCTTTGCTATAGTTGTTCATAGAAGCGTAATTCGACCCTAAATTGTTATGAAAAAGGACTGTCCAGTAATTGTATTTGCCATACGAGA
>CAMYYB010000054.1 GCA_947303335.1 uncultured Bacteroidales bacterium
GTGAAAGAATGCGGCATCGTCGGCATGGGTGGAGCTACCTTCCCCACCCACGTCAAACTGATGGTACCTGAAGGCAAAAAAGCCGAATACATTATTATTAATGCTGCTGAGTGCGAGCCTTACCTGACCTGCGACTTCCGCCTGCTGTTGGAGAAGACACAGGAATTCCTAATGGGTGTGAAAATTCTGATGAAAGCCGTCAGCACCGACAAAGGCATCATCGGCATCGAGGAGAACAAGATGGAAGCCGTTGAACTGCTTGAGAAGACCATCAATGAACATAAAGACCGTTATGCGGGCATTACCGTTCAGCCTTTGAAGACCAAGTATCCTCAAGGCGGCGAGAAGCAACTCATCCAGGCCATCACAGGCCGTGAGGTGCCCTCAGGCAAGCTGCCTATCGAGACGGGATGCGTTGTGGTCAACGTGGCTTCAACCTACGCCATTTACGAGGCAGTTCAGAAGAATAAGCCTCTGATTGAACGTATTGTGACCGTCACAGGCAAGTCAGTTAAGAACCCAGGCAACTACCGTGTACGTTTCGGCACACCTGCCGACCTCCTCATCGAGGCTGCCGGCGGTCTGCCAGAAGGCATCACCGATGTCATCAATGGTGGCCCGATGATGGGCAAGTCGGTCTCCGTGACCAACTTCCCCTGCATGAAAGGTACCTCGGGTATCCTGCTGATGACCATTGACGAAGCCAAAAGCCGTCGTCAGACCAACTGCATCCGCTGCGGACGCTGTGCCGGTGCCTGCCCCATGGGCTTGCAGCCTTTCCTGCTCCATAAATTAGCCAAGCAAAACAACTTTGACGAGACCGAGGCCAACCATATCATGGACTGCATCGAATGCGGCTCTTGCGAGTTCACCTGTCCTGCCAATATCCCGCTGCTCGACTACATCCGTTACGGAAAAGCCAAGACGGGTGCCATTATCCGTGCGCGCAATCAGAAATGACGCTTGTAAGGACTCAATGCATCTTTACGACACAACAATTAAACGATTAAACAATCAACATTTCAACAATGAATAAATACACAATATCCGGTTCGCCGCATGTGCATTCGACGGAAAACACACAGAAGATCATGTATCGTGTCCTTCTCGCCTTGGTTCCGGCTTTGCTTGTGGCAATTTATTACTTCGGCTGGTATGCACTCAGACTGACCGTCATTTCAGTAGGAGCCTGCATGCTGACCGAATGGCTCATTCAGAAATACCTCATTAAGGGACCTCTGACCATCAATGACGGTTCAGCCGCACTGACGGGTTTGTTGCTGGCTTTCAATGTTCCTGCCAACCTCCCCATCTGGATGGTTATCGTAGGTGCTGTGGTGGCCATCGGCATCGGCAAGATGGCTTTCGGTGGATTGGGCAAGAATCCCTTCAACCCTGCTTTGGTAGGCCGTGTGTTTATGCTCGTGTCGTTCCCAACAGCAATGACTACGTGGCCGCAAGCCGCCCCCATTTTCGAGAAGGGCTTTTTTACTGACGCTGTCACAGGTCCTACCCCACTCGGCATCCTGAAAGAAGCGGGTGTGGGCTCATTGGCCGAAGCTGGCGACATGCAGTTCATCGATATGGTGCTGGGTAACCGAGGCGGCGCTTTTGGTGAGGTTTGTGCTATTGCCCTCTTGCTGGGTGCCATTTACCTCATTTGCCGCAAGGTCATCGACATCGCTACGCCTCTGAGCATCCTGCTCACCGTATTCATTTTCACAGGCATCTGCCACCTCATCAATCCGACCCAATATATCGCCCCTTGGTATCACCTCGTCTATGGCGGTCTTATCCTTGGTGCTTTCTTTATGGCTACCGATATGGTCACCTCGCCGATGACGACAAAGGGTAAGATTCTGTTTGGTTTCGGAATTGGTGTCATCACCGTTGTCATCCGTCTGTGGGGTGCCTATCCGGAAGGCGTCTCGTTCGCCATCCTGATAATGAACGCCCTCACGCCGTTGATCAACAAGGCCTTCAAGCCCCAAGTTTTCGGAGTTGTCAAACCCTCTAAAAAGTAAACGTTATGGCTAAGAAGAAAGAATCAACCCTGATTAATATGGTCGTTGCGCTACTCGTCATCACAGCGGTATCGGGTGGTGTACTCGGTATGGTGTACGGCATGACAAAAGACACCATTGCCGAAGTCGAACAAAAGAAGAACGAGGCTGCCATACAGGCTGTGTTGCCGCTAAAGGGTGACATCACATATAATGCCGATACACTGAGATACAATTACGAAGGTACTGAAATAGCTTTCCCCTGCACGATTGCCAAAGACGCCAACGGAGTCTTCCAAGGTGCTGCCGTCAAGACCAGCGAAGGCGGATTCGGTGGTAAGATTGACATGATGGTCGGTTTCCTCGCCGACGGCTCCATCAAAGGCACTTCGGTGCTGTCTCACGCTGAGACCCCTGGCCTCGGTGCCAACATGACTGGTAAGTTCAAAGACCAATTCATCGACAAGAATCCCGCTAACTTTAAGCTGATTGTCAAGAAAGACGGTGGCGATGTCGATGCTATCACAGCAGCCACCATCACTTCAAGAGCTTTCTCGAAGGCAGTGGACAAAGCTTACAAGGCTTTTGAAGCTAACAAGGCGAAATACATGAACAACGCTCCTGCGATGGAAGAGACATCTGATAAGGATGAGGCTCCCGCCGAGGAGAACCCTGAAAACATGGAAGGAGGACAAGACAATGAGTAACAATTTGCAAACCTTTACCAAAGGTCTCATCAAAGAGAACCCGATTCTGGTGCTGTTGTTGGGCTGCTGCCCGACTTTGGCTACCACTACCAGCGCCATCAACGGTATGTCGATGGGCTTGGCCACCACCTTTGTGCTGGTGCTGTCAAACATTTTCATCTCGCTGTTGAAAGGCTTCATTCCCGACAAGGTGCGCATCCCTTGCTTCATCGTTGTCATCGCCTCATTCGTGACAGTGGTACAACTGGTCATGCAGGCCTACGTACCCGACATTTATGAGACCCTCGGTCTGTTCATTCCCCTCATCGTGGTGAACTGCATTGTGTTGGGTCGTGCTGAGGCATTCGCCTCGAAGAACCCGGTGTTCCCTTCACTGCTCGATGGTCTCGGCATGGGTCTGGGCTTCACCCTCGCCCTCACGTTGCTGGGTTGCATCCGCGAGTTCTTGGGCAGTGGTTCCATCTTCGGTTTGGGCATCCTTCCTGAGACGGCAAACATTCTGGTGTTCATCCTGCCTCCCGGCGCTTTCATCTGCCTTGGTTTCGTTATCGCTATTGTCAACAAATTCAAAAAAGAAAGTCACTAAGCCATGAAATACCTCATCATTATCTTATCGACCATCTTGGTCAACAATGTGATCTTCTCCCAGTTCCTGGGCATCTGCCCCTTCTTGGGTACTTCAAAGAAGACTTCAACCGCAGTAGGTATGAGTGCTGCCGTCATCTTCGTGTTGACCTTAGCCACCCTCGTGACTTGGCTGACGAACCGGTACATTCTGATACCTTTGAACCTGACTTTCCTGCAGACCATTGCTTTCATCCTCATTATCGCCGCATTGGTGCAAATGGTGGAGATTATCCTGAAAAAAATCAGCCCTGCTTTGTATACTGCCTTAGGCGTATTCCTGCCGCTGATTACAACCAACTGCGCCGTCCTTGGTGTGTCACTGACTGTTGTCACCAAGGAGTTCAACTATGGTGGTGTAGCCCACATGCTGAGCTTAGGTGAGTCTATTGTGTATGCCGTTGGCATCGCCCTTGGTTTCTCCATGGCACTCATTATCTTTGCAGGCATCCGTGAGCATATTGACCTGATGGAACCTCCAAAGGGCATGAAGGGAACCCCCATTGCCCTCATCACTGCCGGCATCCTTGCATTGGCCTTTATGGGATTCACAGGAATCGTATAAAAGTCCCCTGAAATAAAAAAAAGTATATTTGTGCATTTTTTTCATGATTATTTCAAAGAAAGTCGTATTTTTACGGCTTTCTTTTTCATTAATACTTTTCGTGATATGAAACACCATCTACTTCCACTCATTCTTTTGTTTGCCTTTCCGATGATTTCCGTCGGACAGGGCTTTACCATTCTTGAATCGGACAACCAGCATATCACTTTGCATTTCGAGCTGGGCGATTTCAGTATCGACACAATTCGTCATGAAGGCGAGTTGATGCACACTATCTCAATACCAGGCATCGTCTGTCCCAACGACTACGGTCTACCAGCCTTGCCCACGTTCAACCGGTTCATCGCTTTCCCGCAGGATGCAAAGCCTACAGTGGAAGTCAGGACGACACGTGACGAGCGCATCAGCGGCATCAACATCGAACCCTCTATGGGCAGTCAATGCGAAAACGAGCCCGAACGTCCTTTCTTCAAAGACCCGAAAGTTTATGCTACCAATGCCTTCTACCCTGCCTCAGACTACCTCGTTGCAGAACCTCAGCAACTACGTGGCGTAGATGTCATCCATCTGGGTCTCTGTCCCTTCCAATTCAATCCTGCGACACATGAACTGGCTATTCATCGTGAGATGGACATCGAGATCAGTTTTAACGGTGGCAATGGACAATACGGCGACGACCGTCTGCGTTCCCCTTACTGGGATCCTATACTGCAAAACAACATATTGAATTACGACTGCCTCAAGCCCATTGATTACGACAAGCGTATGCAAGAATGGTCGCGTACACGTCCTTCGGGCTGCGAATACCTTATCATCACTCCCGAAAACGATGATTTCTATAATGCAGGAGAACAACTCGCCGACTACCGCAACAAACAGGGCATTCTCACCAAAGTCATGCGTATCACCGAGACGGGTGCCATCGACCATCTCACTCTAAGACAATGGTTCAGAGACATCTATAATGAATGGGACATCCCGCCTGCGGCGGTCTGTATCATCGGCGAAAGCGGCACCAACTTGCAGCTATACGTGCCAGGCTATCGTACCTTACACCCCAAAGATGACTTTGTCACCTCAGACAATCCCTACGCCGACATCGACGACGACCACCTGCCCGACATCTGTTTCACCCGCATCATCGCACAAAATGAATCGGAACTGCCCATCTTCATCGGCAAGCTCTTTGAATACGAATATACTGCACCCGTCAGCGACGCTTACTATTACTCGCACCCGCTGACAGCAGCAGGCTGGCAGAACGAGAAATGGTTCCAAATCGCCATCGCCACCATCAGCGGCTACCTGACCCAACACGGCAAAGAGCCTGAGCGTATCAATGAAATCTACGGAAGTGGGGGGCAAGGGCCCAACTGGTCAACAGCTGCCAACACCGCATCTGTGGTCGACTACTTTGGTCCTGACGGTCTAGGTTATATCCCCGCCACGCCTGATGAATTGGGTGGATGGACAGGCGGCAATGCCGACCAAGTCATACGCGCCATCAATCATGGTGCATACTTGATCCAGCACCGCGATCATGGATGGAACACCAAATGGTATCAGCCCGAGATATATACCACCGACTTCGTTAACATCAACAATGCCGGTAAAATGACCTACCTCATCTCCGTCAATTGCAGGACCGGAATGTATGACAATTCTCAGACCTGCTTTATTGAGTCCCTCCTCCGCATGACACGCGACGGGCAAAACGCCGGAATCGTGGGTGCCATTGGCCCCGTAGGTCAAACCTATTCCTTTGCCAACGACATCTTCCTTTGGGGTGTTTGGGATCATTTCGACCCCGCTTTCCTACCAGAATACGGTCCTTATTCAGAGCATTCCAGCAACTGGTTGCCCTCCTTTGCCTGTGTTGCAGGAAAGTATTTCTTAGAGTCACAGGTCTTCCCCAGCACCGATGCGAACATGCGCACTACCACCTACAACACCTTCCATACGCACGGTGACGCTTTCTTGAGGGTTTTCACAGATATGCCCCAAACCATTAATTCAATTCATGACGAGAGCATCCAATGCTTCGAGCCATTCCACATTACCGCACCTGAAGGCTCTCAGATAGCGATAACCTGCCGCATGGGTAGAGACTGGCACATTCTTGCCACTGCCACGGGAACAGGTGAGGATCAGACCATCACTATTTTACAGAACACACCCGTCAATATGGCTCATCTTACCATTACTGGAGCCAATCTCATCCGTTTGGAAGAAGATTTACCCATGCTACCTTACGACAGACCCTTTGTCGTCGTCGACAGCATCGCCACAAACGGCGGCAATTTGGTATTACACTACAACCAGAGTGTCACTGCCGACATCAACGTCACCAATATAGGAATGCAAAACTGCAACGGCGGAACGGTTAGCATGACTTCGCCTACAGAACAGATAAGCGTAGAGCAAGGTGAAGCCTCATTCGGTGCTTTAGCCTCCAACGGAAGCCAATTCATCGGCAACGCCTTCCAATTCACCCTCAGCGATGACATCAGGGACCGTTCCCGAGTACCCTTCGTCCTCACCACCTATTTCGGTGACGAGAGTTATTCCCAAGAATATGAGATAGAGGTTTTAGCACCCAACATCGCCGTCGAGTTTTTAAGCATCGACGATCCGACTGGCAACAACAACGGAAAGCTTGAGCCGGGTGAATTTGCCACTCTCAACTTCCGCGTCACCAACAACGGACATTACTTCGCAGAGAGTCCGCGATTCTCCTTGTTCAGCACAGATAACTACATTCAAGTCATCACCCCCGAAATCACTGTTAGCGACATGCAGATAGGTGACTATGTCGAAATCAGCATTGATATCTATGCCGAGTATGCTGCCGGTGAAGTGACTTATGTTCAATTAGAGTTCCTGTCTGCCATCAACGGTATCCGAATCGAGCAGGAAATCCTCTGCCAAATAGGATATGTTATGGAGAGCTTCGAAAGCGGCGTGTTTGATACTTACTATTGGACCAACGATGCAGAACATCCTTGGGTTCTCACCACTATCAGCCCTTACGATGGTAACTATTGTGCCCGATCGGCCACCATCGACCACAACGAGAGTTCTTTGCTGACATTGACGTTCACCTCGACCAGCGAAGGCGAGATTACCTTCTTCCGTAAAGTATCCAGTGAAGACAACTACGACTTCTTAGTGTTTTATATTGACGACGAGGAACAGGAACGCTGGGCAGGCGACCGCAGTTGGAGTGCGCGTAGTTACTCCGTCCCCCCTGGTCAACACAGCTATTGCTGGGCTTACATTAAAGACTACTCGGTGCATGGAGGCAGTGATGCCGCCTGGATTGACTACATTACCTTGCCGCTCTGCTTGGATGATGTGGACGAAGCAACAAGCGTCTTCCCGCTGACTTTACACCCCAACCCCACTACTGACCAAGTCGTCATCGAATTGGAACAAGACGGAGACTTCGTCTTTAGCATATACGATACCAATGGCAAGCTTATCCTTTCTGAGCGGAACGTCACAACGGTATCGTTCAAGAACCGCCCTGCAGGTCTCTACAACATCGTAGTGGAACAAAATGGACAGCGCTGGAGCCGCAAGCTGATCAAGATGTAGGATTGCGGTTACTCCACCACTATCCTATCCACCTGCTGTTTCCCATCGAAACAGGTTACTAAGGTGTAAACACCTTGGCTCAGGTTTTGTGTGGAAATCACAAAAGCTTGTGTATTTGCCTCATGGGAATACACCAAACGTCCCGTCATATCGTATAGCCTGACAGAAGCCTCGCCGGGTTCTGCGAAGCGGACATTGATACGCCCCTTGGCTGGATTGGGGAATACTTGAACGTTACCGGTCTCAAGGTCTTCTTCACCCCCCCAAGTACCGCAGTCGGCCAAAATCTCCATATCTAAATAATGGAAACGGTCTTTCAGCCAATCATTCATATAGGTCAGTTGGCTTGCATCAACGCTGTATTCTGGCCAAGCCTCATGCTCGCGCTCGTAAGCTCCGTTCCCAAGCAATTCCTCATACTGGTTTTGAACCAGTTGCATGATATGATCCGTATTGAGATAGGTATTGCGCAACGTGTTGTAGCGGGTTTTCGCTGAAGCCACGAAACCACCCGTGGTGCAATCCTGTGCCAAGCGGTCGAAGAGACCGTTGCTTACCAGGCCACCCGCCCAGTTGGTTTGACTGCCATCGGTATCAAGACCGAGGATGGCATCCAAGTCCCAAGGCATATATAAATAGGTGCTGGACTTCTTGTAGCGAGCCAGGAAGATGTTACGCCCCATGTTATCCATACCTTTCAAGGCATTGATGAACAGATAGTAGTCGATGAGGTTGTCCTTGTCGATTTGTGCGGCATACTGCGCGTTGAACACATTGTCGGAAGCGTTCATCACAAAGTTAGTGAAACTATAGAGGTGGTTCCAGTCAATGGTAGCCTCTTCCTCGTTGGGATAGACCCATTCGTAGTTATCCCATGTATCGGAGGTGTTGTCATAAGCAGGAAGGTTATCAAAGGTTGGGGCTCCTGAACCGTTTCCTTTGTAAAGCACCCCGCGTATCTCGCCGTTGTATTTGCGCAAGCCTAATTGTTTCCTGTCCATACGTTCGGTGAGGGCATAGACGCCCACATATTCATTATTAATGAATACATCAGCATATTCCATACGGATACCGGACAACGCCTCCGGCTCACTCTCCTGATAAGGCAACGTGTACATCTCCATCCACAAATCGTTGGCAATCTTGTCTCGCAGACGGAGAGGCTGGGCGGTCATAGCCTCCAAGTTCCAGTCGTCATCACTACGCAGCCCGAGGAAGGTAGTATCAGCCATCTCCTGCCCTGTAGCATCAGCCCAAAGCTCAACACGGTAAGATTTCTTGTCATATTGCTGTGATGAAGTACCACGAATCTTGAATCCCGCATGCATCGTGATTGAAGTGCCATTGGCATCAGTCACCGTAATGGTACCATGAACGGCAGGCGAGTTGACGATAGGACCATCGGTAACGATGGTGATGAGAGGCATCTCGCTTCTATAGTAAGTATAAGATTCTCCACGGAACTCAACAGTCTTCTTGAAAGGCTTAACACCCTCAGGCAACTGGCCTGTAGCGACAATCATCTTCTTCGCATGGTCTATGCCGTACACGCCTTCGGTTGCAGGCATTTCCTGTGCCTTCAGCACGCCAGAAGCTAGCAGCAAAATGGTTAGGTAAAACAGTCTTTTCATATTTTTTAGTTTCTATTTCTATAGTTAATCCACTCTTATCACTTCGATAACGCCGTCAACAGCCCTGATTTTGTCCATCAGCTGTTCTAATGCCTCCACATCGGAAATCTGCAGTACGATTCGGCCTTCAAAGAAACCTTCCTTGTCGCAGTTAAAGTTAATGTTCTTCATATTGACCTGAAGGTCTTCCGAAACGACCTTTGTGATTTTGCCCAACAATCCCATCACATCGCGTCCATAAATGCGGATAGTGGCCTGCGAGCATTCGCCTGCCATCCCGTTCCATCTTACTTTGATGATGCGGTAGCCATAGCGTTGCTGCATACTTTTGGCGTTGGGACAGTTGACTCGATGTATGCTAAGTGTGCCTTCATTGGTCACAAAACCAAACACTCGGTCACCTGGAATAGGGTTGCAGCAACGCGCCAGCTTGTAGGTCACATTGCCGATGTCCTCGCCAATAGTAAGCGACTCCTCCCCTTCCTGGTTAATCTCTTTCTTTAAAGCTTCGACAGGCTCGGGGGAAGATTTCTCTTTCTCACCGTTTTCCTCAAGTCGAGCTGTCAGGAAGTGTTTCACCGCAGCAATGTCAATTTTCTCTGTCGAAATCTGATGGTAGAGCTGCAACGAGTTCTCCAACTTGAATTCCTTGATAAGCATATCGACGATGGTCTCCGAAAAAGGAATCTTCCAGTTTTTCAGTCGGCGTTGCAGTATACCTTTGCCCATCTCCGACTCCTTCAGTTCCTCTTCTTTCAGGTAGCGCCGTATCTTGTTCTTGGCTTTCTCCGTCACCACCGCATTGAGCCAGTCGGCACGAGGCGACTGTTTCTTGCTGGTGATGATTTCCACCTTGTCGCCATTGGTCAACACGTGGCGGATAGGCACCATGCGTCCATTGATACGGGCACCATTGCAGGTCTCACCCACCTGAGTATGCACTTCGTAAGCGAAGTCCAAAACCGTAGAGCCAATAGGTAGCTGTTTCAGGTCACCTTCGGGCGTGAATATGAATATCTTTTCCGACTTATGAAGTTTTCTGTATGAGGAATCAAACGACACCATTGCTGGGTTTTCCAGCACCTGCCGCACATTGAGTAGCCAGTCCTCGTCGCTCTGCCGCTCACCTTTATAGAGATAATGTGCGGCTTGTCCCGTTTCGGCGATTTCGTCCATGCGGGTAGTGCGGATTTGTATCTCAAACCACTGCTTGTCGTCATATTTCACAGTGGTATGCAGCGACTCATAGCCCGAAGCTTTCGGCATCGTAATCCAATCGCGCAAGCGTTCAGGCATAGGTTCATACAAATTGGTAATCACCGAATAAACGACCCAGCAGCACTCCTGCTCATCCTTCTCGGCGCAGTCGATGATAACACGGGCTGCCATCAAGTCGTAGACCTCCTCAAAAGGCACATTCTGAACCCGCATCTTGGCATAGATGGACGGGATGGACTTCAGCCTCCACTTCATACTGTACGAGAACTTGTATTTGTTGCCTTTCTTGCTGCGCTCACGCTCGTTGTCGAGACCTTCCTTGATAGGCGCGAGGAAACGCTCGGCAGTATGCCGGCGGGCTTCCTGAGAGGCTTCAATCTTAGCCTTGATTTCGTTGAACATCTCGGGGTTTTCATACAGCATCAGCTTCTCTTCCATTTCAGCTTTCAGTTTGTAGAGTCCGAGACGGTGAAGGATAGGAATGTAGATGTATTTTATCTCATGGAAATAACGTGAAAGACGTTCTGGATCAACGTCATTCTGGTTTCTGACATCATACACACGGTGTACCACTTTCAGCAATACAGAGCGCATATCGTCGATGAGCGAAAGGAACATCACCTGGAAGTTGTCGGAGTTGTAAGCCACCTTCTCCGTATCCAAGTTCGAAAGCTGGCTGAAATCCTCCAACACCACAGCCACCGTCTTCCCGAATGCCTCCTCCAACTCTTTGAAACTCACATTTGCTTTGTAGTCCATTCCGTGCAGGAAGGAGGCCGTCACCGAGATGTAGCCCAAACCCACCTCCGACACTGCAATGCGTCCCATCTCAATCAAATGGAACATATAGGCCTTTCCGGAAGGGAGGTAACGTCCGTCGTACTGTTCCAAGCAAAAGTGATAAGCCTTCTCAATCAAGGCAAGATGCTCTGGAGCGTTGACAAAAGGGCTGATATCAGCCAGCATCGTTTCGTAGGCATTCTGTATGGATGATATTTCCTGTGGGGTATAGCTCATTCTATCTTTGCGGTGAGATGACGCTCAAGCAAAGCGTCGTAGTAAGGTTTCAGTTCATCGAAGCTGCCATGCTTGACGGCACACTTGCCTTTGTAGTGCGTAATCCAGGCGCAGGTCTCAGCCTGTTCGCGACTGTGGTCACACACCTCCATCAAAGTCCGTATGACGTATTCAAAGGTATTGACATCATCGTTGATGAGCAACAGACTCTTCTCATTCTCAATGAGTTCTTCCTCTAATACATCGACAACTTCTTGTTCTTTGTTCATGGTTTGTATTTTCAAAATAACGTGTAAAAGTAAAGATTATTTTGATACTATGAGTAGAAAAATTGGCAACTCTATTAAAAGCCCAAGTAGAAATCCTTCAGAAACTCGTAGTATTGCTGGGTGAATCGCTTGTCACCATCGCGAATCACAAATTCTTCTTCCTGAATTTCGGAAGGTTTTGCAAGACATAATTCCAGATTAAACCGGTTCGGTTCCCGACCTTCTATCGGGATGATAGTCATTCGCTTTTGCAGAAACAAGCCGTTATGCTCTGCCACCTTCAGAAACTCCACCGAGGCATTGACCGGCATCACCAAAGCGAAACGTCCCACAGGTTTCAACAGACGGCAAACCGAAGCACATAAGACCTCGTATGAAAGTGTCATATCGTTATGTCGCGCACGGCTCTTGCGTTCCGAGTCGCACTTGGAGAAACGGTTGAAATAAGGTGGATTGGAAACAATTAAATCATAGCACTTGCCGGGAGCGAACTCGTTGATATCCATACAATAGGCATTCAACTGATTGCGCCATTGTGACACCTGAAAGTTAAGGATAGCCTCCTTGATGGAAGCGGCATCAATATCCACCGCATCCACATGACACACTCCCTTTTGCAAGAGCATCAACGGCAGCAGGCCACAACCCGTTCCAATATCCAAAACCACATCCGTAGGCTTCACCTCCACGCAGCGGCCCAACAATATGGCATCCGTCCCCACCTTCATCGTCGAGCGATGATGATAGAGGCTGAAGTGCTTGAAGTGGAAGGGGCGTGCATCGGTCATTGCAGGTACATGTCTATCAAGCCCTCAGGAGCCGTAATCGTAAGGATTTTCTTGTCGCGGTCTACCTTCTGAATTACCTGATCCAGAATCGGAATGAGGATTTCCTTCTTGTCCTTCATCACCTGTAAGATGGCCTGTGTGGGGTATTCCAGCACCTCGCTGATGGGTCCCAGTTCGCCTTTCTCGGTGTCGACCACCGTGAAACCCACAATCTCATGGAAATAGAACTGCTTGCCACTCAGTTTAGGCAGCATCTCCATCGGCAGATAGACCGACTTGCCGACCAGATTCTGCGCCTGTTCAATGGTTTTGACATCCTGCACTTGAATGTAGAACTTATCGCCATTCGGCGTGATTCTTTCGACAAAGAAAGGGGTCAGCACCTTATTGATTTCGAGGAAGAAATGCTTCATGTCTACGTAAGCCGATGAATCATCGGCATCGATTTTCATAGTCACCTCTCCTTTCAGGCCGTGGGTCTTCACCACCTTGCCCAGATAAAAACAGTCTTCTTTTTTCATATTGTTATTTTTCCGCTGCAAAGATAAAACTTTTTATTTTTGCAGCCCAATTCACAAATTCAACGAAGGTACTTTTCGAGCCATGCACGACTTTCTTGATTTATTCATAGATGTGCTGAGAAACAGCGTATTAATCACTGGACTGGTGATTATCATGATGTTGATGATTGAGTATATCAATATCCATTCGCAAGGGAAATGGTTCACGAAGCTGCACCAAAACCGCTTCGGACAGGTTGTTTTAGGTGCGGGATTGGGCATCATCCCCGGCTGTATGGGTGGATTTGCCGCTGTCTCGATGTATTCCCACAAACTGCTGAGCTTCGGGGCCTTGATTGCCATGATGATAGCCTCATCGGGCGACGAGGCTTTCATTATGCTGGCCATGATTCCCAAACAGGCCTTGATACTGATGGGGATACTGTTTGCCGTCGCCATTCTCGCCGGTTGGTTGGTTGACAAGTTTTCCAGGCCTCACTCCCACCATCACCACGAAGGCTGCGAGGAAGGCTACCAAATCCACGAGGAAGACCATCACAGCGAACATCACCATCCCGAAAAGGCTTCATTGCACCATCTGAAACACGCCAGTGCAGAGCGCATTGCTCTTTTACTGGGAATCTTACTGTTTATCGTGGCCTTAGCTTTCGGTATGTTGGAACACGAACATGAGCATGAAACAACTGAAGCTGGCCACACCCAGCTCAATATTTTTGACGAGTACTGGATAAACCTCATCTTCGCCATCGCCAGCCTCTTCGTCGTGTGGTTCATCGCCTCTGCCCCTGAGCATATCATCAAGGAACACGTGTGGGAGCACATCATCCGCAAGCATTTCCTGAGCATCTTCCTTTGGACCTTCGGTGCCCTGCTCGTCATCCAAGTCGGGCTGCACTATTTCAATATCGAGTCGTGGATTAGCGACAACATCCTGTGGATGATTTTGTTAGCCGTCCTTATTGGCATTATCCCCGAATCGGGACCACACCTTTTGTTCGTCACCCTGTTTGCCACAGGCACGGTGCCTTTCTCGGTACTGCTCGCCAGCAGCATCTCTCAGGACGGACACGCTTCGTTGCCCCTGTTGGCCGAAAGCAAACGGAGTTTCCTCAAAGCCAAGGTTGTCAACGTGTTAGTCGCCGCTGTTGCAGGCTATCTGTGCTATTTTATGGGTTTTTGATTCGGGTATCGAAAAAAGTCCTATTTTTGCAGCCGATACCAATAGGGGTGCCTTTCCTACGTAAATAGGATGAAAGACAGGCTGAGATCAAACCCTCTGCACCTGATACGGATAATGCCGATACAGGGAATTCGAGTTCCTCACCATTCCTCTATTGATTTATTGAAATACTAATCATTAAATCAACGAGTTATGCTCAAAAAACAGACCTTACTTCTCGCTCTTGCCACAATGTGGGCGATGAATCTTCATGCGCAGTTTACCATTACAGGTTCTGTAGTCGACACCGACAGTATTCCTTATTCTTTTGTAGACATCAGTCTTGAGCCTTCCGGGATAAAAACCGTAGCCAATTTTGACGGATTGTATTCCATAAAGAATGTGAAACCAGGACGTTACACCATTACAGCATCGTGTACCACATGTAAAGCACAAAGCAAAACCGTCGTGATAGAAGACAACACGACAGTAAATTTCATTTTGGAGCTAAATCCGAATAGCGGTTTTCCTACTGAAACGGAAATTCCAGTAATCCGCACCCCTCAGGTTTCCCCTTATGACACCCTTAAAGTACATGAATTAAACGAAGTGGTAGTCAGCGGAGTACGTGTGCAGAAGAACGCTCCTTTTGCCGTCACCAATATCAAGAAGGCGGAACTGAATGACTTTGCCAAAACAGGCCAGGAGCTCCCCTTCCTGTTTGCCAAATCGCCCGGCATTATCGCCTGGAGCGAAAACGGTGTGGGAACGGGTACAAGCTATATGCGCATCCGAGGTGCAGGAGACTCACGCATCAACGTCACTTTAGACGGTGTGTCGCTCAACTCGCCTGAAGACCAATGTGTGTTCTGGGCCAACATGAACAGTTACGGTTCGTTGCTGAGTTCCGTGCAAATCCAACGCGGTGTGGGTACCTCCACTAACGGTGACGGAGCCTTTGGTGGCACAGTGGCCCTTTCCACCGCAGCCCCTTCATTGGTGCCAAGTGCTGAAATCACAGGCTCCTACGGCTCATTCAACACCCTCAACTTCGGTGTCAAAGCCTCAACAGGCATGCTGTGGAACCACCTCATCGTTGATGGTGCTTACCATCAGACCAACACTAACGGTTTCATTCACGGCACCCAAGGTCGTAGTGGCAGCTATTATGGCGGCATCACCTATATCAATAAGAACTTCCAGCTGCGTTACAAGAACATCGGAAATTTCGAGAACACAGGGCAAGCTTGGAACGGCGTAACGGCAGGCGACAACGACATGAGCCTTATGGACGGCACCTACGGCATACATACCGGCATCAAAACCTACGAGGATATGTACAATGTCGGCCTCGGACGTTATAACTCGCTCTACGAGCATCTCGTTTACGACGAAGACGGCAATTTCATGAAAGACGAGAACGGCAACTACGTCACAGAACGTTACCAACTGAACGACGGCAGCTATTGGGACCGCACCACTGACAACTTCTGGCAGAACCACAACCTCCTGTCCGCCGCTTGGGAAATCAACGAACGCTGGTCTACGACAGCAACGCTGCACTATACCTATGGCTACGGCTATTATGAGGAGTTCCGTCCCAACAACAAACTCTCGAAATTCGGCATGACCTATACCGACCCCGAAGGCAACATAGTGAAACGCACCGATTTCATCCGCAAGAAAGGCCTGCGACAGAATACCTACGGCCTTGTTTGGTACACCAAATACCAAGACGAGCATTGGAACGTCATCGGAGGTATCTCGGCACAAAACTTCCAAGGCAACCATTTCGGCTATGTGACTTATATCGCCAACCAAGGTGTCGCTGAAAAATACCTTGCTGATGGCGACCACAAATACTACGACTCAGATGCCAACAAGTTCGACGGTAGCGCTTTCATCAAGGCAACATTCACCTTTTGCGACCATTGGACTGTATTCGGCGACTTGCAGTTCCGTTATGTGGACTACAAGACCGACGGCATTAACGACAAGTTTTACGATGACGAAAGCGGTTTCTACAACCAGCTTTTGGACATCCACGAGAAGTACCCCTTCTTCAACCCCAAAGGAGGTGTCTCGTGGAATCTGAACGACCATCATGTATATGCCTCTGTAGCAATGAGCCACCGTGAGCCGGAACGCAACAACTTCACCGACAATGGTTCCTACCCCTTCCCAAGACCTGAGCAGTTGCTCGACTATGAACTGGGCTACAACTATAACGGCAACATCTGGCAGGCAGGTGCCAACTTCTATTATATGGACTACACCGACCAGTTCGTTCAGACTGGAGAGGTAAGCGATATTGGTGAAGCCCTTACCACCAACATCAAGGACTCGTATCGTATGGGGGTCGAACTGCAAGCCGGTGTGAATGCCACGAAATGGCTGACCATTGAAGCCAATGCCGCCTTGAGTCGTAATAAAATCTTGGACTTTGACGAAGTGGTAGAAGACTGGGACAACGGCTCTACCACCATCCATTACGACAACTCTACGCTGGCCTTCTCGCCCTCCACCATCTTGAACGGCTTTGTCACTTTCCATCACAAGGGTTTTGAGGCTGTATGGCACACCAACTACGTCTCAAGGATGTATCTCGACAACACCGAAAACCTCGACCGTTCGCTGCCAGCATTCAGCACCTCCAATGTGAGTCTCGGCTATACCCTCAAACCGAAAGCAGTCGTCAAAGAGGCCGTTTTCAAGGTGAACTTCAACAACCTCTTCAACAAGCGTTATGCCGCCAGCGGCTGGGTCTATTCCGCCATTTGCGACAGCTATGGTCACCCCAACGACAGCCGTTATTATCAAATCGGCTTTATCCCGATGGCCGGATTCACGGTGATGGGAAATTTGACGGTAAGATTTTAAAGTCTGTTGCAGTTGTTGCAGTTAAATAATTTCATTCAATTCGGCCTTGACCAAACCATTTTCTGGACCAACGGTGCCGACATCGCCCCCCGAATATCTCTTTGAACATGGGGTTGAGGCATGATATGTCATACAGCGGCTACAACTTCACTTCAAGTTATAGCCGCTGTTGGTTCAATAGGTAGGTGCAACAATGTATAGTTCGTCGAAGGCTTACGAATTTTTGCTTCACACTTGTTCAATTTCATCAACAGTTAGCCCTGTATATTTAGCGATAACTTCATTCGACATACCATCGGCCTTCATCTTTCGGGCAATCTCTTTCTGGCCTTCCTTTCTGCCTTTCTTTTCGCCTTTGAGCTCGGCAGTCTTTATCACACTGTAGTTGTCCCAAAACACCTTCTTGCTTTCCTCATACTGGCGACGCTCTGTCTCTGAATAACGGGCAATCTCTGCCTGCTCAAAGAGTTTCTTGAAC
>CAMYYB010000055.1 GCA_947303335.1 uncultured Bacteroidales bacterium
CCTTATCTCCAAAGCCTTTTGATAGTACTCCAAGGCCTTGCCGTAGTCGCCTTGCATACGATACACTTCGCCGATATTGTTGTAGGTGGTGGCGGTGTCGGGATGCTCCGTGCCGAGGACTTTCTCCCTTATCTCCAAAGCCTTTTGATAGTACTCCAAGGCCTTGCCGTAGTCGCCTTGCTTCCAATACACCGAACCGATATTGTTGTAGGTGGTGGCGGTGTTTTCATGCTCAGTACCATATAATTCCTCGGCAAGGGGAATCTGGCGCAGGTAGATTGATTCGGCATCCCTGTACAATCCATATTTATACAAGAAGCTGGCGTAGTTAGACAACAAGTCGGAGTATTTCTTCTTGTCGTAGTCAGTCTTGGAGGCCCAGCGGTCGGCTTTCTTGTACAGCTCAATCACCTTGAAGATTCTTTCGGCAATGGTCTCGCCCTCATTCTCCATCACGGTCTCGGTCTGCTGCAAGAGGTCGTCGATTTTCTGATGGAGTTTCTGCTTATTGAGTTCGTACTCCTCAAATAAAGTGTCACCATCTTTCTCAATGTCGCTCTCTTGTCCAACTGTGGAGTCGGGCTTCATTCCTAACAGCTGCCTTTCATATTTCAGCAGCCCTATGACAAACTGTGACTCCAAGTCGGTAACGTCTTTGCAGGGATGCCAATGGATTCTTTCATTAATCAAGCTGTTTTGGAAGTCTACCAGTTCTGCTTTTTTCTCTGCTTCAGGCACGTCGAAACAATAGACATAAATTTCGTGCCGTTTGATTTTCTGCAACTCTCTCGCTACATTAAATTCATGGACAGTGTCCTTGCCAGCTTTTTCCTTGAACATGAAGACGGACACATCGCAACTCCTTAAAAGTTCATCAATTTCATCTTGCGGCGGTGTGCCAGTATTTCCCGAATGATTGTCTTCGCATTTGTAAACTTCAACTTCAAAGCCGTCCTGCTTGAATATCGGGCAGACAGATCTCATCAGGTAGTCTGTCAGATGCAGTCGTTCATAGAGCAGCTCCGTGATGGAAGAGCCGAGGAAGATTTTGATGGTCTTTGTCTGTTGCATGGCGGAGGGGCTATATTAATAAAAGGTATGGATTTCAGGTCGCAAAGATAGGCTTTTTTTCCAGAGAAGGTCTATCTTTTTTACAAAGGATGCTTACGCCTGCAAATGCGCCCTCCGCTTCATCGATGAGGAGTGTAGGGGCTGCTCCCCTCTCCTCGGGGAGAGGGGCCGGGGGTGAGGGTTGCTCCCCTCGCCTTCAGGGAGAGGGGCCGGGGGTGAGGGCTACTATACGCCTGAAGAAACCTGACTAACTGTATCGTTTCCTGAAAACTCGGACCAGTTCAATCATGAGCTTCTTGTAGGTCTCGGCTTTCAAGGGATGGTATTCGAAAGCTCCCGTCGTCACGTAGGCTATGTTGTCGTTCAGGCTGTCGACGATGATGACGCCGCCGTGGGTCTCATACTTGTGGGGTATGACGGTGTAGCTTCCCAAGGTGAGCAGGGTCAGCGCCGCACCCTTGCCAAAGGCTTTGTCATAGCTGTCCTCGGTGCGGACAAACCCCCGGCTATAGGCCAGGAGGCCAAAGCGCTCGTTGCGGGCTTCGAGGATGGAGTCGATGGTGGGCGGCAGGGGGATATCCTGGACGCGCGTCCGGCCCTCGATGAGATTCATCATCTGATAGATTTCAATGGCGACCCTGCTGCTGATGTCCTCGTCGTCGATGTCCATCTTCCCCGTCACGGGCAAGGTCTCGTCTTTCGTCAGCGCCGTCTCAAGCAGCCCTTGGGCCACCAAAGAAAGCGTATCGCTGTAGACCATACGGTCGCCATCGAAGACGACGCCGACAAGCGACAGCGGCTCAAATTGCTGAACCTGCTTGATTTCGGAGCGCTTCACCGACGACACGAAGCCCCTGTTGGACGAACACGAGGCCAAAAGGAAAGCCATGAGCAAAGCGGCCATGAGGATGCGGGATGTCTTTTTCATTGCTGTTTTCATATTTGCGGCAAAGGTAGGAATTTTGCTCAAAAAGCAAGGGCGGATTAAACATTTTACTATTTTTGTCACCTCAAAACAAACAGCATCATCATTAAAACCCAAACCTATGAAAAAAGCATTATCAGCAATCGTGGCGCTGGTCCTCGTCTTTTCCTGCGGGAAGGCCATCGCCTGCACCAACTTCCTCATCACCAAAGGCGCCTCAGCCGACGGCTCCTGCATGATTAGCTACGCTGCCGACAGCCATGTGCTCTACGGCGAGCTGTACCACTTCCCCGCTGCCGACTGGCCTGCCGGCACCATGCGCGACGTGTACGACTGGGACGGCGGAATGTATCGCGGCCAGATTCCCGAGATAGCCCACACCTATAATGTAGTGGGCAACATGAACGAATGGCAGTTAGCCATCGGCGAAACCACCTACGGCGGCCTCGAAGCCCTTTGGGAAAGCCCCGGCATCATCGACTACGGCAGCCTCATCTACATCACCCTGCAACGCGCCAAGACCGCCCGCGAAGCCATCAAGACGATGGGCGAGCTGGTGGCCAACTACGGCTACGTCAGCGAGGGCGAATCGTTCAGCATCTGCGACGCCGAAGAGGTGTGGATCCTCGAAATGATTGGCAAGGGCAAGCAGCAGAAAGGTGCCGTGTGGGTAGCCCGCCGCATCCCCGACGGCTACGTCAGCGGCCACGCCAACCAGGCCCGCATCACCACTTTCCCCTTGGCCAAGAAGAACAAGACCAGCATCACCTTCAAGAACATCGACAAGCTCTTCAAGGACTCGGACATCGACTGCGTCTACGCCGACGATGTGATTAGCTTCGCCAAAGAGATGAAACTCTACAACGGTCCAGACGAACAGTTCTCGTTCTCCGATGTCTACAACCCCGTCGACTTCAGCGGCGCCCGCTTCTGCGACCTGCGTGTGTGGGCCATGTTCAACAAAGTGACCGACAACATGAAGGAGTATTGGGGCTATGCCACCGGACGTGACATCAAGCGTGCCCAGCCTTACACCGCCGGAATGTGCCAAACACCCGACAACTTCCCCACCAACCGTATGCCCCTCTGGGTGCTGCCCAACAAGAAAATCAGCGTTTTGGACATGATGGACTTCATGCGCGACCACCTCGAAGGCACCGAACTCGACATGGCTGAGGATATAGGCGCAGGCCCCTTCCACTGCCCCTACCGCTGGCGCCCGATGGAGTTTGAAGTGAAAGGCGACACCTACGTGCATGAGCGCACCACTGCCACCCAGCAGACCGGCTTCAGCTTTGTGGCCCAGAGCCGCGGTTATATCGAATCGCCCCTCGGTGGCATCATTTGGTTCGGCGTCGACGATACCGACAACACGGTCTATTGCCCCATGTATACCTGCATCAACAAAATTCCCGAGTGCTTCCGCGAGGGCAACGGCTCGATGACGGAATGGTCGGAGACCTCAGCCTTCTGGGCTTTCAACCAGATGAGCAACTGGGCTTACACCAAATATAATTATATCCACCCTGAAATCCGCAAGGTGCAGCGTGAAATGGAGACCACCTGGGTGGAGAAGACCGTGCCTGAACTCGACCAGCGCATCGCCACCATCAAGGGCAGAGAGGCACAGGTGAGGGAACTGACCCAGTTCTCCAACGACCAAGCCAGCAAGATGACCAAGTCGTGGAAGAAACTCTACCAAGACCTCTTCATGAAATACATGGACGGCAACCTGAACACGCCCGGCAAGCCTGTGGAGGGCCAGAAGTACGTGCCCATCGACAGCAAGCACCCCAAGTACAGCGACGAGTACTACCAAATCCTCATCGAGAAGACCGGCGACAAGTACAAGGCATATTGAGATCTTGAACTTTGACGAATGACAATGGCTATGACCTGCGGGTTGTAGCCATTATCATTTTATCGGGAAGCGCTGATAGTGGATTGTGGTCTTCTCCTTGAAGTTGGCCAGGCGCGTACCCGCAGTCGACAGGGCGTTGGGCATAAAGTTCACCTCCTTCGACCCATCGGCATCGCCGCCCCTCCAGTACCGCTCGGCGAAAGCCATCAGGGCATCCATTCCCTCCTTTCCCAAGTTGTTCAGCAGGAGCCAGCCGCCTTGAGGTGAGGCTGTGCTGAAGAATACGCGGTTCAGCGCAGGCACCTGTGCAGTGTTTTCCAAAGTGATGACATCGACGTTGGGGAGAGTCAGTTCGTAGTCCATCAGGGTAATGCCCAAGTCGTGGGCATGCTTCCTAATGGCATCGGCTTCTTCGGCAGTAAAAGCCCCCTCGCCGTTCCATTTCAGGTGATTCAGCTTATAGAAAGCCATCTTGTCCAACAAACGCATCAGCTTGTCGCAAGTCAGTCGCTCCCCGCAGTGTTCAAGGCTGACGCCGCGCACAGCACAGGCCGCCCAATCATGCACCTCTATATTACCAACGTATCCGTCTTCGTCCACCAGTTGCGCCAAGGTGCTCTCAGCCCAGCGACGGTTGCCTGCCATCGTTGCCTTGCCGCACTTCACCACCAAGCTGTATTCATCGGGATTGTCGAAATGGGTCTTCTTGTCGTAGACCACTCTTCTCAGTTTCTTCAGTTTCTTGCAATTCGTCTGAAACTCCTGCGGCTCGGGAATCACGTCCGTCCGGGTGTCCAGCTCGTAGTAACGCACATAGTCTATCCTCAGCTCTACAGGCAGACTACTCTTGTCGATGGCGGGGCCGCCCTTGTAACCCAACTGGGCATCCATAATCAGATAGTAGTCGTGTTGCGAGAAGGGGAACTGTCCATCCTCGCCCTTATCGTAACGCGGATAGCAGAAGGAACGCTGCCCGTTGACGAAAAACACCAGACTGTCCTGAAAACGTTCCACGCCGTAGGTGTTGTAATCCCCTGCGCGGTAGGACGGATAGGCTACGTGAGGCGGGAGGTTGCCTTTGCGCAGGTTGTAGGTATAGTTGCTGTGCACCGTCTGGTTCACAAATTTGTCGGTGCTGAAGTGTTCCATGATATCAATCTCACCGCCATGAGGCCAGTTGATGGCTTGGTTGCTTTGCGGCAGCATCCAGATGGCCGGCCAGTAACCCGCGGCTTCATCGAACTTGGCCCGAATCTCAATCCGCCCGAAGCCAAACTTCTTTCGGTCTTTACTCCAAACGCCACCCGTAAGGACCGAGGCGGTATCCTTGGGCAGGAAGTCGTTCACCATGCCCCGAAGCACCAGGTCGCCCTTGTCTAAATCATAGAGTCGCTCATTCGACGACATGTGGATGGCCCAAGTGGCGGTGCTGCGCCATATCTTCGACCAGGTTTTGCTGTCCAGTGCCGCAGCATCGAACTCATCGTTCCAAATCAAGGCGTAGCGGGGATGCTCTTGAGCCACTACAGCAGAACTAATACTTATGAGAATCAATAAGATAAGAGACAAACGTTTCATAATGACAGGTATTATCAGGCGATAAAGTTACAGTTTTTTGGATTATGCCCTCTATTTCTTCACGATGTTTCTTACTTTTGCCCCGAAATAAACCCTGTTGAATCTAACGATTTCTGAATCATGGAAAAGAAAGAACTGCGCGCACACATCAAGATGTTGAAAAAAGCGCACACGAAAGAACAACTGATGGAACAGTCGAAGAAGATTCTGGCCAAGCTGGAACAACACCCCGATTTCATCAAAGCCGAGCGGGTAATGCTCTACAGCGCCCTGCCCGACGAGGTGCAGACCCAAGCCTTCCTTGAGAAATGGCACCTGAAGAAGACCATCATCCTGCCCACTGTGGTCGGCGACGACATCATCCCTGTCGAGTTTGGCAAAGACACCGCTTTCGCCGTCGGCGACTTCAACATCCTTGAGCCGCAGAACGAGCCTTACACCGGCGGCTTCGACCTCATCGTCGTCCCCGGCGTGGCCTTCGACCCGAAAGGCAACCGTCTTGGAAGAGGAAAGGGTTACTACGACCGCTTCCTCTGCCAGTACCTCGATGTGAAGCGCATCGGTATCTGCTTCAACTTCCAATTAGTCGAAGAAGTGCCCTCCGAGCCTTTCGACATCCGGATGGACGAAGTCATCACCTTATAAAAAGAAAAATGTGGGGCCGCCTTGGGCGGCCCCACATTTTATAGGGTTGACGTATAGATTATTCAATAATCATGTCGAACGGCATTCTGGCTTGAATGCCCGTGTTCTTCTGCAGGTTCTCCAAGCCTTGCATATAGTTGTAGTAGACACCGAGCTTGCTGCGCATAGCGGCATCGAGCTTGTCTTCACCGTTCAGCTGTTCCATCAAGCGGGTCATGAAGTCCTTCTCCTCAGGAAACTCAACCACTTTGTAGTCTTCAGCAACACCAGCCTTTTGGATAGCATAGGCGATGGCGTCTTCCATATCGCCCAGCTGGTCGACAAGGCCCAAACCGATAGCGTCGGCACCAGCCCACACACGGCCTTGGCCGATACTGTCGACGTAGGTCTGGCGCAGACCACGACCTTCGGCAACGCGACGGGTGAAGTCGTCGTAAGTCTTCACCACCATCTCCTGCAACTTGGCGTATTGGAACAGGGTGAGCGGCTCGGTAACACTACCGAAATCGGCATTCTCGTTGGTCTTGACCACATCGAAGGTCAAACCGACCTTATCATTAAGTAAGCCCTTCAGGTTGGGGAAGGTACCAAACACGCCGATGCTGCCCGTCAGCGTGGTGGGGTCGGCGAAGATATAGTCGGCCTTGGCCGAAATCCAATAACCGCCCGAGGCAGCATAGTTGCCCATACTGACGATGACAGGCTTCACCGCCTTGGTCAGGTCAAGCTCGCGACCAATAATGGCTGAAGCCACAGCGCTGCCGCCAGGCGAGTTGACACGCAAGACGACAGCCTTCACGTTCTCATCCTCACGGGCCTTGCGGATGACCTTCGACAGATTCTCAGAATAGATGTTCTCCGTGCTGCCCTTGCCGTCGAAAATCTGGCCCGAGGCATAGATGACCGCCACTTCGTTCTTGCTGACGTTCTTGTCTTTGTACGACTTCGCATATTTGGCGTTGGGGATGGCGTTGATGCTCTTGTTGCTGCCCGTCAAGCCCTTCAGTTCCTCAAGCACCTGGTCCTTGTAGTAGAGGTTGTCCACCAGGCCGTACTCCAAAGCCTTGTCGGCATTGAACATGGTTTCCAGGTTGTCAGCAATCTTGTTGAGTTGGTCCACGCTGATGTTGCGGTTCTGGCTGATACCTTCCAGAATCTCTCCCCAGACGGTGCCCAGCAGTTTCTCCATCTGCTCACGGTTGGCTTCGCTCATCTTGTCCAAGAAGTAAGGCT
The DNA here is from genome assembly GCA_947303335.1 of uncultured Bacteroidales bacterium. Lineage (GTDB taxonomy): Bacteria > Bacteroidota > Bacteroidia > Bacteroidales > F082 > Limimorpha. The sequence continues at coordinate 7,314 of CAMYYB010000055.1, forward strand.
CCACAGCGCTCTTGAAGCGGTTGTTGGGACCACGCACAATCTGCATCTCCACATCGAGTTTTTCCAACAGATGCTTGTAGAACATAACCTGCGACGCCATACCGTGCAGGTCGAGCATACCTTCCGGATTCAGGATAATCTTGTCGGCGACGGAGGCCACGTAATAGGCTCCCTGCGCATAGTTCTCACCATAGGTGACGACAAACTTTCCCGACTCCTTAAACTCAACCAGCTTGTTGCGGAGTTCCTGCAAGGTGGCGGTTGAAGTGGGGATGCTGCTCAGTTCCATATAGATACCCTTGATGTTGGGGTCTGTCTTGGCATGTTCGATGTTGCGCAGAATGTCGTTCAAGCCAGTCATGTCCTGCGCCTCCATGGTGTTGAAGTCGATACCTCCGAAGGGATTGTCGGAAGTCTTGTCGGGAATTTCATAGTCGAGTTTCATGTAAAGCACCGAGTTGGGCTTCACCGTAGTTGAGGTCTCAGTGTCAGATTTCGAGAGGTTGGAAATCATGGACGAAACCACGCCCACCTTGATAAAGAAGTTGATTACCAAGGCAATCAATGTGCCGATAAAAGCGGCGAGTACTACTTTGTAGAATTTCATGGTGTTATGTTTTAAAATTCAAGATTCAGGTCAATGTGCTTTTGCCATTTATTTATGTTGCAAAAGTAAGATTTTCTTTGTTTGGGTTTGTCTCAAAATGTTATTTTTGCACAAAATTCCAACAATGGAAAAGTGCTACGTGCTCTTCGGGTCAAATATGGGCGACAAGTCGGCGTTGTTCGAACAAGCCTGCACACATATTAATATAAGGTGTGGCCAGGTGGTATGCGTATCGTCGGCTTATGAGTCGGAACCTTGGGGCTTCGAGGCTGAGGAGTGGTTCCTGAACCGCGTCATCGTGGTGGAAACGGAGCTTGAGCCTGAGCGTTTGCTGTCCGAGTTATTGGAGATTGAAAAAGAGCTGGGGCGTGTGCGCCATCCGGAACAATCAGGTTACAGCTCACGGACTGCCGATTTGGACATCCTGTATTACGCCGACCGCATCATCAACACAGCAACCTTGACGGTACCACACCCACGACTGCATCTGCGCCGCTTTGCGTTAGCCCCTCTTTGCGAAGTGGCTCCCGACTTTATACATCCCATTTTCCATAAGACACAGGAGGAATTGCTACAACAATGCACTGACGACGGCATCGTCAGACAAATGAAAAACGAGTAGAAGAATGTATTACAATTATATCGCCATAGAAGGTACCCTCGGCGCGGGGAAGACCACCCTCGCCACACGTATCGCCAACGACTACAACGGGAAACTAATCCTTGAGGAATTTGAGGGTGACAAGAACCCCTTTCTGCCCAAGTTCTACAAGGAGCCTGAAAAGTATTCCTTTCAATTGGAGATGACCTTTCTGGCCTTGCGTTATCAGCAACTGAAGGACAAGCTCGGCGTCTTGGATCTCTTCCATGACTTCATCATCTCCGACTATTACGTGGCTAAATCGCTCATCTTCTCGCGCAACAACCTGCAGGAGGACGAATACCAGCTGTTCTCGCGCTTTTTCAACATCATCTTCTCCGATATGCCTAAACCCGAGCTGTTGGTCTACCTCTATTCCGACGTCAGTCGTTTGCAAGCCAACATTCACAAACGCGGACGCAGCTACGAGCAAGACATTAGCGACACCTATCTGGCCGACATCCAGCAAGGCTACTTCGACTTCATGCGCGAGCAGCAAGGTAATATGCGCATCCTGATTCTCGACACCAACCGCCTCGACTTTGTGGCTAACGAAGCGGACTACCGTAAAATCATCGACACCATCGACCAACCGTACGATATCGGGATACACCGCATCGCTTTATGAACAAGCATAAAAAAAGCCGCTCGATTGGAGCGGCTTTTTTGTTGTTGAAGGTTCGTTGAATTATTTCTTCACGAGCTTCTTCACAATCTCAATGTGATCCTCATAGGTCACGATTTCAGCGCGACGGATCAACGGGAGAATGTCCTTCTCCAGCTCAGGATAGATGTCGCACATCTCGCGGATGGTCTGCTCTTTGTTGTTCGAGCTGTTGATGTTGTTCACGATGGCATCCTTGTCTTTGAGGTTGGACTCTCTAACCAGCTTCACGAAGGTGTCCCAGTCAGGACCGAAGCCCTTAGTATTGAGTTCGAGGTCAGTCACCTTCACCTTCTTGGCGAGCTTCTTCAACTGCTTGTCGGCTGAGTTGGCACGGTCGTTAGCCAGGTTCTGGTTGTGGTTGAGTTCACCTTCAGGTGATGCCCAGCCCTTGATGTCGAATGCCTTCTCCTCACCAGCCTTCAGGATTTCTCCGAAAGCGGCATCGGCAGCGCGGTTGGCCTTCGTGTTACGGATGACAGAACGATCCTTGTCGAAGAAGTAAACCAGACGGACGACGGGCACCTTGGTGATGATGGTGTCGTCAACATAGACGGGCTCTTCAGGAACGGGCTTGGCAATCACGCCGTCGGCCAGTTTCTCGGTAGCACCCTGAGTGAAGTATTCGTTCTTCACGATTTCATCCTGGGTGGGATAGATGGTACCGTTGTAGACATAGAACATCGGGTCGGCCATCAGCTCGCAGTTTTCCATCTCAGGCTGATAAGGCTTGCAGTAGTGCTTGGTGAACTCGCCACCATCCTTGTAGCTGACGCGGAAGTCACCTTCGCCCTTGACCTTTTCACCCACGAAGGTGATGGGGTCGATGTTGATTTGGCCACCGTTGTAAGCCAGATAAGGCTGCAGGTTCATGACAGCTTCCTTCTCGAAGTATTCGGCAGGAATGGTCACGATAACATCGAAGCAAACATTGCCGTCTTCGCCTTCCTTCAGCGGGTCAGGATCGACGCGGTAGGTGATCTTCTTCGACTCGCGGGCCATCTTCTCGATGTCGCAAGGATTGTTGAACTTCACACGCAGACCGAAGTTCAGCTGGCTGTACATATCCATATCGTTGATGGTGAGCTTCTTTTCGTCGGAAGCAATCTTGGCCACTTGGTCAAGCTTGTCGCTACCGGTGAAGTTGTAAGTGTAGTCGAGGAAGAGGTCGAACTTGGGAGCGATGTTGAAGGTAACCTCCATACCAGCGGGAACGGAGAAGGTAGCTGCACGCTTTTCAGCCTGACCAACAATCTCGTGGTCCACATCTTCGCCATTCAGTTGGTTGACAGCACCGGCCTTGTAGAAGACGCCACCAACACCGACATGAGGCACCAGATTGATGACTCTTCTCGGGTTGTACTTGAACATGTTGAACAAATTGAATGTCAAGTTCAAATCGCCTTCAATGTAATTGGTCTTGTCGAGACCCAGGCCATAATAAATACCGTTGTCACCTTCAAAAACCAAAGCTTGGCCGTGCTTGTGACCCGAAAGGAGACCGTAACCACCCTTCAAATTCAAACCGATAACTTTGCCGAATTGATAACCGATGCCGAGATGGGCATTCCAGTTCTTAAAAGCAACGTCTTTGTAGTGATTGAAATCATCAAACACCCAACCTTGGTAGTTGGCCAAGTCGCCGTGGTTGATGGAGAGACCTCCGTCAGCCTGGATGTAGAAATACTTCTCGACGGGTTTTGATTTCTTTTTGCCTTCCTGAGCCATCATGCTGAACGGAAGTGCTGCCATGACGACAAGCATCACGAGCTTAGCAAACGTCAAATTTTTCTTCATAACGATTAAGTTTAGTTTGTAGAATTTATTTAGTTAGTTGATTTTTATTTAGTTACAATACTTTCATTTTCGGAACCTGAATTTCTTCAGACCCCATTTAGCGAACAAAAATAGGAAATATTTTGATTGTCACCGCAAATAAGCGGTTTTTTTTCTCTTTTTTTGTGTTTTTCCTCACCATCTAACATCCCAAACGCAGTCCTTTGAACGCCTCCCACATCACGATACCCGCACAGACAGAGACGTTCAGCGAGTGTTTGGTACCCTCCTGTGGCAACTCGATGGCTCCGTCGCAATAAGGCAAGGCCTCTTCACTCACACCCTCCACTTCATTACCCAAGATATATGCAGTTTGGGGTTCAAACCTAAAGTCCTGCAAAGAGGTGCTGCCCTCCACCTGCTCAACAGCGAAAAGTGTATAGCCCTCCGTTTTCAGCTGTTTGCAGGCTGCTTCGGTACTATCAAAATAACGCCAACTCACAGTCTCGTCGGCGCCCAAGGCGGTCTTATGGATTTCGCGATGGGGCGGACAGGCTGTGATGCCGCATAAAACCAATTCTCTGACACGAAAGGCATCGGCGGTACGGAAAAAAGCCCCCACATTGCTCAACGACCGGACGTTGTCAAGTATTATAATGATAGGTGTCTTGTCAGCTTCTTCATACTCAGATTTGGTCAGACGGTTCAACTCGTCGTTGCTTAGTTTTCGCATAAGGTTGTATTTTGCCGCAAAATAAGCGAAAAAAACCATACACCGGATGATGCCAAACTTTTTTCTGGGCCAGATGCCGATTGTTTTGAACAAAACACTAATTTTGTACCCCTTAAACCATCACCTATGGCAGACAAAGCAGTTGACACCCCTTTGATGAAACAGTATTACTCGTTCAAGGCGAAATACCCTGACGCGATGCTGCTGTTCCGCGTGGGCGATTTCTATGAGACATACGGCAACGACGCAGTGAAATCTTCCAAGATATTGGGCATTGTGCTGACCAAACGCTCCAACGGTGCTTCTGCTGACGTGGAGCTGGCGGGATTCCCCCATCATGCCCTCGACACCTATCTACCCAAACTGGTTCGCGCCGGAATGAAAGTGGCGGTATGCGAGCAACTGGAAGATCCTAAGCTGGCCAAGAAGCTGGTGAAACGCGGCGTGGTGGAACTGGTTACGCCTGGTGTCACCTATAATGATAATGTCTTAGAGCAAAAAGAGAACAACTTCCTGGCCTCGGTGCATCTCGAAAAAGAAGTGTCTGGGGTGTCGTTCCTCGACGTGTCGACAGGCGAGTTCTTCCTGACCCAAGGCTCCAATGAATATATTGACAAGCTGCTGCAGAACTTCAATCCCTCTGAGGTTTTGGTGCAGCGCAACAAACGCAAGGAATTTATCGACCTTTTCGGCGGGAAATACTACCTCACCGTTTTTGACGACTGGGTCTTTACCGACGACTATGCCAACGAAACGCTCAACAAGCACTTCCACACCGTCTCGTTGAAAGGTTTTGGCGTTGACGACTTTCCGAAAGGCATCGTGGCAGCTGGGGCAGCCATCCATTACTTGATCGAGACGCAGCATGACAAGTTGAGCCATATCACCTCGCTCTCTCGCATCGACCAAGGGCAATATGTTTGGTTGGACAAATTCACCATTCGCAACCTGGAGCTTCTGCATACCACTAACGTGAACGCCAAAACACTGATTGACGTCATCGACAAGACGGTTTCGCCTATGGGCGGACGCTTGATGCGCCGCTGGCTGAGTTTGCCGCTGAAGAACAAAGAGCAGATTGAATCACGCTACGAAGTAGTACGTTACTTCGTGGAACACCGCGATGCCGTCCAGAAGTTTCAAGATGCCATCAGGCAGGTAGGCGACTTGGAACGCCTGATTTCCAAGGTATCACTGTCGAGAGTCAACCCAAGGGAATTACTGCAAGTGGGGCGTGCCTTGGACCAGATTGAACTGCTGAAAGCAACTTGCGCCGAGAGCCAGCATCCTGCCCTGCAGCGTTTCGCCGAACAATTCAATCCCTGTGCCTCCATCCGCAACCGCATCAAAAAAGACCTGAATCCCGATGCACCCGCCATGCTCTCCAAAGGCAACTACATCGCTGAAGGCGTCGACCCCGAATTGGACGACCTCCGCAACCTTTCGCGTTCAGGAAAGGAATACCTGATGGGCATACAACGCCGCGAAATGGAGCTGACAGGCATCAGTTCATTGAAGGTGGGCTATAATAATGTCTTTGGCTATTATCTGGAAGTCACCAACGCGCACAAGGATAAAGTGCCGGCTGAATGGATTCGCAAGCAAACCCTCACCAATGCCGAGCGTTATATCACCGAAGAGCTGAAGGAATACGAGCAGAAAATCCTTGGCGCAGAAGAGAAAATCAGCATCATCGAGCAAAGGGTATATAACGAACTCGTCACTGCAGTGACTGAGTTTGTGGAACCCATTCAGGCTGATGCCTCCATCGTAGCCCGCATCGACTGTCTGGTGAGCTTCGCCGACATCTCGCTGAAAAACAACTATGTGCAGCCCGTCATTGACGATTCATTTGTTCTCGATATCAAAGAAGGACGACACCCTGTCATCGAGCAGATGATGCCCATAGGCGAAAGCTATATCGCCAACGATGTCTACCTCGACGCCGACAAGCAACAAATCATCATCATCACAGGCCCGAACATGTCGGGTAAGTCGGCCTTGCTGCGACAGACGGCCTTGATTGTGCTGTTGGCCCAGATGGGTTGCTTCGTTCCGGCAGCATCAGCACATATCGGATTGGTCGACAAAATCTTCACCCGTGTGGGTGCATCGGATAACATTTCCTCAGGCGAGTCCACTTTCATGGTGGAGATGAACGAGACAGCAAGTATATTAAATAATGTGTCATCACGGAGCCTCGTGCTGTTGGACGAAATCGGACGTGGCACCAGCACCTACGACGGCATCAGCATCGCCTGGGCCATTACCGAGTTTTTGCACGACCACCCCGTAAGTCGCGCCAAAGTGATGTTTGCCACCCATTATCATGAGCTGAACGAGATGGAAGACTCCTTTGCCCGCATCAAGAACTACCATGTGTCAGTGAAGGAAGTCGGCAACAAAGTCGTTTTCCTGCGCAAATTGAAACGTGGCGGCAGTGCTCACAGCTTCGGTATCCATGTGGCTGAGATGGCAGGAATGCCCCGCAAGGTCATCGAACGCGCCACGGCCTTGCTCTCCGTATTGGAGAAATCGCACACCAGCGAAGACGTTGAGAAAGCCGCCACCAAAAAGACTGATGACGGTATGCAATTGAGTTTCATCCAATTGGACGACCCGTTGCTGCTTCAAATCAAGGAAGACATTCTTAATACTAACATTGACACTTTGACTCCTGTGGAGGCCTTGATGAAATTGAATGAGATTAAGAAGCTGCTGAATCGTTGATTGGCTTTGTCGTCGCTTCGCGTCACTGCGAGGCACGAAGTAGTCCAATAAATCAAAGACTTTGCCCGTGAAGGGTGATTGATAATTCTAGTTTATCTTCACCCGACTAATCACCCCTCGGTTGTTCCCCGAATCGAAAAACACGCTGTAGGCATAGTCGCCATGCACCTTGAATAACTCTGGATAAATCTTCTTACTGGCTTTTTGTCCCATGCCGACTGTGCCCATTTTGGGGTCGTAAAGACCGATGTAACTCACCCCATCTTTCACGAACACACCGTATGTTTTGCCTGTGGCTTTATCGGTGAGGAACTCATTTTGGAAGAATTGCTCTCCCGAAATGATTTTCAACGAATGCCGGTTTGCAATCTTAAAGTCTGTGCCGATTTCCACGATTTCGCGGTTGTCAAGACCAACGAATTGAAGCAAACCATTGACTTTCAAGGGGACAATCTGGAGTTCCTTTTTGGCCATCATGGAGCAATACCATTGTATCATTCCAAGCAAGGTTGGGGTTTCTGCCAAACGAACCAAATTCCCGTCCCAAGTTCTATCGTTGATGAGGTCGATGCCTGGACTTCCTCGTTCCGCTTTTTTGATGCGAATGGAAGTTATGCTTTCTCCTTCACTCACTTGATGCCCGTTCCCGTTCTCATCGTAGATGGACTCGAGGGTGTAATTCTCCGCCATCGCTTGATGGTACTCGTTTTGTATCTTCATCCATTGCGACTGGCAGGCACGATAACCGAGGGTGTCGATGAAACTGCATAAATACTGGGGGTTCTCCATGGAGCCGTCTTTCTTCATGTAAAGGAAATCCTGGCTTTTTCCGTGATTGAACTTGAGCCAGTAAAGTCCTCGGTCGTGAACGATGGTCCTTACGATGTAAGCCCCGTTGTACTCGCATACGATTTTGAGGAGCTTGTTGCGGTAATCATCACGTGAGAAGGTGGAAACGGGCAAAATGCCCTGTTTTTCATCAAGATACACTTGTAGACAACTGTCTTGCCCGACAAGAATGAGGTCATCGAAAGCGTCAATGTGGAGCTTTTCAAACTGTTGGTCGAAGTCCTTTCGGGCTTGTTCAATGCCTTCGTTGTCGAGGACGACCATCGAGGAAGTCTTGGGTTTGTTCTCCAAAAGGTAGATTTTACCGTCCAAAAACGCGATGTCGGCGATGTTGCGGTTGGAACCAGTTCGATAAAAGTCTTTGCTTGCCGAAACGCCCACTTCCGAAAGGTCATAACTCATCTTGCGCATTCGGAAACTGACATTGATGGAATCGCGCTGCAACTGTCTTGGCGTGAGGCTCATCACCGTATCCTGATAGCCGATGCACGAATAATAAAGGTTGACGGCCTCCGATTGGTCGAAAAGCGGCAGTTCATAATGCCCTTTGGCATCGGTGCTGGTGCCGTAAGGCGTGTTCACGATGCTGATGTTCACGTTCTCCACACCGAGGTTACCGTGGACAATGGTTTTGGTTTGCGCGAAAAGCGAAGAAGCTACGAAAAGCAATAGCAAAGCAAGAATAGAATTCGTTTTCATAACGCACTCATTTTCGGTGATTGTAGCATATACTTTTGGTGGTTTAACTGGGTGAAAAACAGATTAAATACTGCAATAATCATGCCGAATAGTATCTGCTTTTTTAATGCAAGCATTAGTATTGATGCGCTAATTTTTGAAATTTGTTTGTTCGACAGGATGGTGGCCAAGTACAACGGCAACTATCACGCGAGGGAGCTCAGTTGCTGAGCAGTGAGTTGTTTATATATTTTCATCAATTTACCAAGTAGTTGACAATGATTAACATACACTCTGTTTCTTCTCTTATTTCAGAGAGAAACAGGGAGAAAGTAGATAGAGAGTAGGGAGAGAGTAGGGAGCAGGAATATAAATAAACGGAGTCAACGGACGCAAATTGCCGAAGTTATCCAATTTTCCGTTACCGATGTTAATAACAAGGCTGTAGCGACAATGGCCGGCATAAATAAATCAAGAAAACAAGTATAATTACAGCTTTTCAATGATTTGGTTTTGAACTGAAACTTCGTTTGTTAGGCATCCTGATTGTCTTTGCTCAAATCCTCCAAAACCATCTCCAACATGAGTTCCACATCAGGTGACACATACACGTTACTAATATAATAGGAAACCCACATGATGATAGCAATGATGAGGCTCACAAAGAAAACACCGAGTCCTCTTACCATTTCATTTTGGATAACCAACATGATTGCAATGATAATGGCAAACAGCATTAAGAACGAAATGGAGAAAATCCACAAGAATTTGTTGGCCTTTTTGTAGGTTTTCAGAGCCTTACGGATTCGCTGTGTGTATTCCGTAACGCTCATGGAGATTGAATAAGTTTTGCCAGTCATTCGATAAACATAAATACTCAAAATGACGATTCCCAAGCACCAAAGCCCGAAATATAGCCCAAGAAAATAATATAATAAAGGAGCCAACACGGTAAACATGACGATTCTGCCCATCAGTTTCCGCTGCAATTCGGAAATGTGTTTTTTTGTGGCTTCATTGACAAGCCTTTCGTCAACGATGCTTTCGTTTTCCAACTTTTCGTTCAACGTGACCAATTGCGCCCGCATTTCTTCCAATTCCTTGTTTTCCATAGCTTTGCGTTTTAATCGTTTGACATTTTCTTCAGTTGTTCCTTGATTCTGACCAATTTGACGGAGACATTCTTGGTGGAGATGCCGATGATTTGCCCGATTTCCTCATAGCTCATGTTTTCGAGCCAAAGCAGGATGATGGCCCTGTCCACCACGCCGAGTTTGTTGATGCGGCGGTAGAGTTGCTGGATTTGCTTCGTGTCGTCGTCGGTGTCGGTGAAGAGGTTGATGTCCATCGAGAGCGGCACGGT
>CAMYYB010000056.1 GCA_947303335.1 uncultured Bacteroidales bacterium
GCGACATCTTCGCCCGCGACAACCTCACCCATGCCGACCGCGAACTCATCACCGTGAGTGCGTTGAGCGGTCTGGAGAACGTGATGCCGCAGTTGCAGGCGCACGTGCGTGGCGCCTTGAATATGGGTGTCACAGAGGAGCAGTTGCGTAGTATCCCAGTGGCATTGAAATCTGCAGGATTGCAGGCAGAGGCTTTGCGTTGCGAGGCTGCCATCGCTGCCGCTGTGGATGGCAAGAACGATATGGTGTGTGCGCAGTCACCCTGGCCTATCGGAGAGCCCAATACGGCATACGCCCAGTATTTCATAGGCAACAGCTACCTCGCCGTCCTCGACCCAGCAAGTGGCCTTTGCAACGTCAGCTTCGAGCCTGGCTGCCGCAACAACTGGCATGTTCACCACGGTGCCGTGCAGATGTTGATCTGCGTGAGCGGTCGCGGCTGGTATCAGGAATGGGGCAAGGAAGCCATTCCGTTGGTCTCTGGCACCGTCATCGCCGTTCCCGATGGCGTGAAACATTGGCACGGAGCCGCCAAGGACAGCTGGATGCAGCACATCACCTACCACGCCAATGCCAAGCCCGGCAACAGCAACGAATGGCTCGAACCCGTCAGCGATGAGCAGTATAACACCTTGCAATAATAAATAGATGAGCAAATTTAGTTTACATAAAAGACGCGAGACTGCGAGACACGTGACAATTTGTTTTGTCCCGTGTCCCGAAGTCCCATGTCCCGCGTCAAAAAACATGTGGCTTAATTTTGAACAGTTACTTAACAAATTGTGTATTATGAAATTTAGGAATATCCTCACCGCAGCCCTTGCATTACTGATGACCGCCAGTTGCAATGGTCAAAACAAACAAGAAAACATTAACCCAATAACGCAATCAAACAATCAAGCAATGAACAAGATAGTCATTTTCTTCTCCCACGCGGGCGACAACTACGCCGTGGGCAACATCGAGGTCGGCAACACCAAAATCGTGGCCGACTACATCACAGAAATCACCGGTGCCAACCAGTTCGAGATTGTCACTCACAAGTACGACGGCATGGCCTACACGCCGCTTATCAATCTTGCAAAAGAGGAAGCCAATAAGGGCGAGTTGCCGCCATACGAAGGCACCGTTCCCGACCTTTCGCAGTACGACACCGTCTTCATCGGCGGTCCTGTGTGGTGGGGTACCTATCCGCAGGTGATGTTCACCCTCTTCAAGGACATCAACCTCGACGGCAAGACCGTCATCCCCTTTACTACTCACGAAGGCAGCGGCCTCGCCTCCTGCGCCAGCGACGTGAAGAAAGCCTTCCCGAAGGCCAAGATCACGGGCGAGTTCAGCATCTATGGGCACGAAGTCCGCACGGGCAAAGCGAAAGTTGAAAAATGGCTGAGGGGCCTTTAATAACAAATTAAGCACTTGACAACATGAAAGTAAGAAGACTTTTGGTTCTCACCGCTATGTATAATGTACCCCAGAATTGAGAGCATGAGTTAAGGTGAAAAATGAGTAGTTTTGCAGGGAATAAAAACATTAGGGAAAATGACGACAAAACGAAGGAAATTCACAAACAAATTCAAGGCCATGGTTGCCTTGGCCGCGATTAGGGAGCAAAAGACACTGGCCGAGCTGTCGAAGGAATTCGAAGTAAGCCCCAACTAGGTCTGGTCGATAGACATAACCTATGTCGTGCCCAGCAAATACACCGAATTCCGAAACCGTGACGAGCAGGTTGACTTCGAAACGAAGATGAAGGAACTGCAAACGGAGATGCGTGATTTGCTGCAACAGGAAGAGGCAAGTAAAACTGAATTAAGAGGTCTCTTCGAGAAACTAGGATAGCCTATGGGATAAATTAGAGGAAATTTTCCCTAAATTTCCTCTAATTTCCCCTAATTATTGTTTGGAAGATGCTTGAAGCAATTCTTCAAACCTAGATGATTTAATATATCCAATCGCTCTTTTGTTCAAATTCGTTGTGCTTAAATAGCCCATACCCACCAATTCCTGCAGGTCGGTTCTTGCTGTTCTGGTTGAAATGTTGAATTGCATTGCCAACTCTTTTGGAGTGAATATGGTCTGCTTGCTATCGGAAATGGTTTTGAGGACGTGCCTTTGGCGTTCGTTGATATTCAATACTCCAACGAATCTGAGAATGTTCTGTTGTTCGTCGATTTTGCGTTGGAGATATTTCTTCAATTCTTCAAAAGCCTTTTTCATTACATCCAAGTGATATTGGATGAAGTATGATAGGTCGTTGCCGTCACTTTCAGCGTATTGATAGGCCTTTTCGTATGCCTTTTTATTGACGTAGATGATCCTGGAAATGGAAAGGTATTCGGTTAACCAATAGCCTTTTTTGATCATATACCAATAAAAGAGGGATCTTGCGGTTCTTCCGTTGCCATCTGCAAAGGGGTGGATATAAGCCAGTATGAAATGGATGATAATGCCTTTAATGATGGGATGGATGAAGTTGTCGCTATCGTCGTTGTTGGCAAAATCGCATAAATCATGAATCAGCCCATCTATTTCGGTATAGGTAGGAGGGGTGTGTGCAACGTGACCGGTGATGCCATCCACCACGTAGATGTCATCGTTCTTGCGGAACACGCACTCGTCTTCGGGGTCGTCTAAAGTTTTGCTAGTTATTGAGCGGTGAATATCGAGCAAGCTTTCTGTTGTAAAAACCTCATCTGAGTTTTTTGAGATTTTACTGATGGTCTCATAGTTGTTGACGATCATTTGCTGGCTCTTGTTTTTGGGCTTCAACTGTTTGCGAAGCATGTCTTTGGCAATCCGCCGCGTCGTTGAGGCTCCTTCCATTTGGCTGGATGCTATGGCCTCTTCCATGATGGAACTGATCAGGTAGTAGTTTTTGTCGGTGGAGGGGATGATGTTTTTGGTGCCAAGGCTTCCTCCCAAGTTCAGGTCAAAATCATGGAGCAGCGCCAGCATGTATTTCGTGATGGTAAAATGAAAAGTGTGCTTGCCAAACCGAATGTTTTGGGCATTCAGTCCACGTTGAATTTTCACGGCCTGCCATAATACTTTCTTGTCGATGTCTTTAGGTCCCAGGTATTTCACTTTATCCCAATAAAGGTACTCGTTGCTGATTCTCTGGAACAGGGGCTGAATGTTGGGGTCATAAAGCATTAGCAAGGCATCTGCAAGCTTTTCAGGATTCGGTTTTGGCGTTGGCTCAATCTTCATTGTTCAATCTTTTTTCTTGGCAAAGATACAACATCTTCCAATAATAGAGGAAATTTTCCTTAAATTTCCCATCTTTTCCCATCTTTTCAAGTTTTTGAAATTATTGACGAGAACTTGTTGCATCCGAAGTATTTGATGATGTGGTTTAAACGGCCGGAGTTTGACCGTTTAGCGATTTTTTATTCTCATGGCAGCGCACACGAATTCTTCGAATGGGATGCAATGTGCAACGTCATGCTTCCCATCCCTTCCATTTCCCGTCAGCGTGAAATCGTGGATGAATACGAAACGCTGAGCCGCCGCATCCGCCTCAATGAGCAGATGATTGCCAAACTGGAGGAAACCGCCCAAGCGCTCTACCACAAGATGTTGTAAGCAACGAAGCAAACGCACACATGAGCCTCAATCCGTCTCTCTGTGAAGTGGAACATAGGGCACATATCCAACGTTCCCTTTCCTACTCTGAATGCGCGTTCGACAACCCAAAGCCCTTTATATTCACCGACGACATCCCCGGCCGTGAGCTCGGTGTTTGTCATATAGCCTTTCAGTCCGTCCCACCTGCTGTCTTCGTCAATCTTCTCCTGACAGATGGTAACCACCACGTCCTTGCTGATTTCAAGGAACTTGTTGTAGCCGCGCCTGTTCACCTGGTCCTTGGTCAGTTTCCTGCCCCTGTACGCCTTCTGCAGCCTCTCCACTCCGCGTGTCCTGTTGTAGGCATCCTTCTTGGCCCTTTTGTCCGAGTATCCCACAATGAGCCACTCGCCATTATCACGCTCATACTCAAAGGACTCGCCGTCCTTCTTCTCCCATGCAAGGATATTCTCCTTGACGGCTTTCTTCTCGCTCTTTATCCTCGCACCAATCACGTACTTATATCCTGCATCTCTGAGAAGTTTCACATTGTCTGCGTTCATCAGCCCTGAGTCGGCCACAACCACAAAATCGTCTCCAAGACGATAGCGATGCCTGAAGTCATCAATCATCGGACACTCTTGCAATAACCAGATGGCGGAGAATCTCATCAGGTATCTGATTGAAGCCGACACTGTCGTATATACGACCCAGCAACAGCTGAGTGTCATTGATGATGATGGCATCTATATTATCAAGCGCGGACCGTCTCGTCCTGTTCCTTTCCGCATACGTCATCGAAGTCCAGTTCTTGCTGGCCGCCATGCTTGCGAATCCAGTCATGCGCCTTCAAAAGCAGAGTATCGGCCTCCGCATCCGTTTCAACAGTGCCCATATTGTGGATATACCTCGTCTTGCCATGCGACTTGCTCACTATGACTACGCTGATCGAGCCAGATCGGTTGCGTTTCTTCCGTGGATACATGGTGCAAAACAGTTTTTATGCTTGCGACACCCAAAGACACTGGATGTGGGAATTGGGGATTAGGGATGCGATTTTGGAACAACAGAGATGCTACGATTGAGACGGCGTGTATTGTCCTTTTGAGAGAAACGGCATATCTCTGATAGAGAAACGGCCTTTCTCTGACAGAGAAACGGCTTGTTGCTTGCAGGGTGAAGGCCGAAGGCCAAAAACTGTTTATCTGTGGAATCTGTGTGACAAAAATTGCTTACCTTTGCAGTCAAATAATAAACCAACCGAATATGAAAAAACTGCACGCTTTTATCGCGATGTGGCTGCTGATGGGAAGTGCCTTCGCTCAAGTGCTTGTCAACGAGACTTTTGAAACGGGTAACACAGTAGGTCAGCCGCCTGTGGGCTGGATCTGTGACAACGATGGCTGGAAAGCCGGCATCACTATTCCTGACGATAACGAGGCCCGAGGAAGGAAACCCCATACCGGCGACTGGTATATGTATGCCACCTATAATACAGACGTTTGGGCTTATAAGGAAATCAACGTGACTGCTGGTGATTACTATCGCGTGTCGTTCTGGTACGCCACCTGGCATGTGGACCACTTCAATCTGGAAGTGAAAGCCGGTGCCAATGCCAATCCCTCGTCGATGACGGCCACAGCAGTACCGATGATGGTGGTCGCCAACGAGGAGTTTGAACAGGCTTCGGGCGTGTTCCAAGCCACTACCTCTGGCTCGTTCTACGTGGGCTTCCACAGCGTGGCCGACAATGGACCTTGGTATTTGTCCATCGACGACATCATCATCGAGCAAACGGCGCAATACCATTTCAATGTGGAGCAACTTACTGCCGACACTTCCGTCTATTTTGGTGAGCCTGCCAACTTGCGTTTCCGCTTGGACAACACGGGCTTAGAGGCCGACACCTACCAACTCAGCAGCACCTGCGACCTACCGATGGCTTTCTACCAGAACGGCACACAGATCAATCAAGTCAGCTTACCTTATAATGGCTCAGTGGAACTGGTTGCCGTAGCCACCCTTCCGATGAACCTGAACCCCAACGTGACCCTTCATGCCACCTTTGATGTGATTTCGATTCATTCCGCTCCAACACAAAGTGCGGACTTCTCAATCACGGCATTGGCTCCTTACGCAGACTTCCCCTTGGAGGAGGGCTTTGAGAATGACTTCGTGCCTGCTGGCTGGCAGAACATGATCACCAACGGCACCTACGCTTTCGATAGACGTCAATCAAGCTCCACGCCGAGTGCTATGCCGCATGAGGGAAGCCAATATATGGCTCGATTCTATACCTACACCAATCCTGAAGGTTGCTCGGCGGAACTGGTCTCGCCCAAGTTGGAGCTGAGCGCAAACGACAACCTCGTCCGTTTCTGGATCTTCCGTAACAGCAACCCGAACATCAATCGCCCTGACCGCATCAATGTGTATTATAACTCCGCTCCGACTTCGGAAGGTGGTCAGTTGTTGGGTACCGTCCACCGTTGCACCTATATGGAGCCTGTGGTGGCCGACGAGGACGATTGGTATGAGTATTCTTTCACCTTCGACAGCCCGACAGGCTATGGCTTCATTATTTTTGAAGGCGTGAGCGGCTATGGATGGGACCTCCTTATTGATGACATCTTTATTGACAATTCCTCTATCGACACCAATCCGCCTACGATAGTCTCTGTCTCAGGCAACCAAACCTATGCCGATACCGAGATGAACCTCACCCTGCGTGTCCACGATGCATCTGAGATGCCTGCCACCCTGGCGGCCACCTATACCATTTGGGGCGTGACCAGCGAGCTGACTTTCACACGTTCAGGCAAAGGCAACTACGACTATACCGCCACCATTCCCGCTTACGACAACCATACTCACGGTACGATGACTGTCCAACTTGTCGATGCCTTGGGTAATAGCGGCTTGTCTGAGGGAATCCCGATTCGTTGGGACTACCAGCAACCTTTGCTCTACGAGACCTTTGAGGACTGCACCTTGTATGGTCTTCCTGAAGGCTGGACGACCGACGGCAACCCGACCTGGTGGGACTGGAGCTTCCAAGGAACGGTGTATTATGTCGACTATTACGAAGAGGATTTCGTCGTTTCGCCCCATCGTGGCAGCAAGCAGGCTGTGTTGGAGTGGGACAGCAGCGAGAGCCCCTCGGCTCAGGATCAGACCTTGATTACCCCCGTGCTGATGATAACCAGACCTACCGTGTTGCAGTTCTGGACTTGGGTGCAGTATGGCACCGACGGATACGACCACTTTGCAGTCCGCGTGTACGACACTTATAACGGTACATGGGAGGACAAATGGGATGCTGCCGATATGCCTTACGGTCAGATTAATGCCTACGACGAGCCCATCTCTATCAACTTGGATGAGTACATCGGAAAGAACATCAAGATTGGCTTCAGAGGCTACAACGACTTTGGCGAGTTTTTGGCCTTTGACTGGTTTGTGGACGATGTGAAGGTTGTGCCTACCGATACCACCAATGTGAATGTGAACGAATTGACTTCGCTGAAGCTCAATGTCTATCCCAATCCTACGAAAGATGTGGCCGTCATAGAGGCGCAAAGCAACATCCAACAGGTGACGTTGATGAACCTTGCCGGAGCCATCTTGGAGGAAAGAAAGACCGATGCACAAAATGTGAAACTCAACCTTGAGGGCTATTCCAAAGGTGTCTATATCGTCCGTGTCGTCACCGAAGAGGGCGTTGAGACGCGTAAAGTCAGCCTGATAGGCAGATAATGGTTTCAGATTGTGAAAGACAACGGGAAGTACATATTCCGTAAGGCCACAGCCGATGAGGTCCAAACCGTCTTCCAGCTGGTGCTCGACCGCATCAGCTGGATGGACGAGGTGGGCATCCGGCAATGGAATGTGACCGACTATGTGGGTCGCTTCCCTCTGTCGTATTACGAGCAGAAGCAGGCTGAGGGTGAGATGTTCGTCTTAGAGGAAAAAGCAACGGGAGAGATTGTCTGTGGAGCCATATTGAAAGAGGTGGACGACCGCTGGCCTGAGGACGTGAAAGGCTCTGCTTATTACCTTCATAACTTTGCCACCAGTACGAGGAAACCGGGCGTGGGCTTGGTTTATCTCCAGCTTGCCGAACAGTATGCCGCCATGATGGGTAAGGAATACTTCCGACTGGATTGCGCTGTGGATAATGCTTTCCTGAATCGCTACTACGATGCACAAGGCTACGTGGTGGTGGGTAATTGCGTTCATGGGTTGTATAAAGGATTGTTACGAGAAAAATTGTTGAGATTATAACTATGAGTATGAAAGTACCCCGGATAATCAAATTGTCTGAAAAAGAGGCGGAAAAGCGAAAGGAGTTCTTTCAAGACAGCACGAAGGATGAAAATGGATTGATAAACGCCATAGAAAACTATAGTAAGAGCTGAGATGCGAAATACAACAATTCTATTACTCAGTCTACTGATAGCGACTGCCTGTCAACGAATACCGATAGCCGAGTGGACTGAAGGTAAGCGTAATGACAACGGACAGGCTTTGCATACCTTGGTGTTGAAGGACGTCCACCAAGGCTCGCGGGTGTGGTTTCAGGAGCTTTTCGATGGAAAAACCTTTGTGGAAGGTTCCGTGATGCACCATTATCAGGGCACTTCCTGGTACATTGATGTGCCAAAGAGCGGTACGGTCACGCTTATGTATTATGGTCGTCCGCTTCCACGACATTCATGGGCTCCTGAAGGCTTTATCCTTCAGCAAAAGGGGAAGCCAGATATTCCGATGGGAGTGACCTACAATTGGTTAGAGACAGACTGCCGTCACGAGCTTTCTTGTAGCGATATGACGCAACACCCTACAGCAACGGATACTAATTCCGATGAAATCCAACCTGCCGACATCATTCCAAGTATCAAGCGCATACAATATGGCACCGAGCCGATGGAGCCTATAGAGACGCATCCCGCAGGTTGGTACCGCATCACGATAGGGGAGAAGGGAGAACCTAAGATTGAGGCTGAAGATGAAGATGGGGCATTTTATGCTCAGATTACCCTCGCCCAGTTATCGTATCCTTTGCAGCCTATGACCATAGAGGACTGGCCGGATGTTCCCTATCGGGGTTTCATGCTCGATGTGGTGCGCGACTTCCGTTCGGTGGACGAGGTGCTTCAAGTCCTTGACCTGATGGCCTCGTGGAAACTCAACGCTTTGCATTTCCATGTTGCCGACGATGAATCCTGGTGCTTGGAAATCAAGGGTCTGCCCGAGCTTACGGAATATGGGGCACATCACGCCCTGCCTGATTGGAACTTGCAGGAAACAGCAGCTTTGAAGCCGACTGCCAACGGACGCATTGGGAATGTGACCTATTACACAGCGGAGGAGTACAAGAAGATTTTGCGTTATGCATGGGAACGCCGTATAGCGGTAATTCCTGAATTTGATACACCTGGCCACTCACGGGCTTCCATCAAAGCGATGCAGGCTTACGAGAGGCGCACGGGCGACAGCAGTTACCGCCTACAGGACCCTGCCGATACCTCGTACTACTGGTCGGCACAGGACTTTACCGACAACGTACTGGGTGTTGACTTGCCCAGTGTCTATAAGTTTTATGGCGTGGTCTTCGATGAGGTCATTCGTCTGCACCAAGAGGCAGGGGTACCTTTGTCCGCCATCCATATTGGTGGCGACGAAGTTCCTGGTGGGGCTTGGGCAGGTCGTGATAGACACGGGATGAAGGAACTGTTTACCAACAATATGCTGGACCTTGCAGAAGCAAGAGGCATCCGCCTTGCTGGTTGGGAGGACATCGCCCGAGGACTGGAACCCGAGACCGAGGAACGCCTTCGTCGCTCGCTTTACTTCCTTAATGTCTGGAATACCGACGGCATCGAAGGTTTTCCCGTAGTGCTTTCTCCTGCGCCTTATACCTACCTTGACCTTGCCTATAGCGACTCTCCCGATGAAATCGGTCTCTCTTGGGCGGGTTATGTGGACGAGCGAAAAGCTTTCTCCCTTCAGCCGAAGGACTACAAAGGTGATATTATCGGAGTACAGGCACAGCTTTGGTCATCACAGCTCCGCAGCTTTGATGATGCCACTTATCAGATGCTTCCCAAAGCCCTTGGCGTGGCCGAAAGAGCTTGGAATGCCTCTCCCGAATGGTCAACAGAAGAGAGTTTCGAGGCCGACTTCAAACGTTTTCATGACGTTATCGTCACCAAGGAAATGCCGAAATGGGAAAAGGCTGGGCTGGTGTTTCGCCGTTGTGGGCTGGAATAAAGTCCTTTAATACTTAGGGTATACGACGTATCTCAGCCCCCAAGTTATTCAGGCGCTGGTCAATATACTGATAACCTCTTTCAATCTGGTCGCTATTGTCGATGATGCTATAGCCTTCGGCAGAGAGGGCGGCGATAAGCAGAGCGACACCGGCACGGATGTCGGGTGAAGCCATGCGGATGCCGCGTAGCGAATGGGAATGGTCAAGACCGATGACGTTGGCACGGTGGGGGTCGCAGAGGATAATCTGTGCGCCCATATCTATCAGTTTGTCAACGAAGAACAGACGGCTCTCAAACATCTTCTGGTGGACGAGTACCGTACCTTTGGCTTGGGTGGCTACCACAAGGACGATACTGATAAGGTCGGGAGTGAACCCAGGCCAAGGGGCATCGGCAACGGTAAGGATGCTGCCGTCCATGAAGGTCTGCACCTCGTAATGCTCCTGAGAGGGGATATAAATATCATCGTCACGATATTCCATTTGGATACCAAGTCGGCGGAACACCTCGGGAATGAGCCCTAACTGTTCGATGCCGGCATTCTTGATGGTGATTTCCGAAGCGGTCATTGCGGCCATCCCGATGAAGCTTCCCACCTCAATCATATCGGCCAGCAGGGTGTGTTCAGTACCATGCAGTTGGCTTACGCCGTGAATGGTGAGCAGGTTGGAACCTACCCCTTGGATGTTGGCACCCATGTTGTTGAGCATCGTGCAGAGCTGTACGAGATAAGGCTCGCAGGCGGCGTTGAAGATGGTGGTGGTGCCTTGGGCCATCACAGCAGCCATCACGATGTTGGCGGTACCCGTCACAGAGGCTTCGTCCAAAAGCATATAGCAGCCTTTCAGACCTCCTTTCTGAACGGAGACTTTATAGTTGTCGAAATCAAAGATGGCACCGAGTTTCTGTAGACCGATGACGTGTGTGTCCAAACGGCGGCGGCCTATCTTGTCGCCACCCGGTTTGGGCATGCAGGCTCTGCCAAAACGCGCCAGCATGGGGCCTGTCATCATCACGCTACCCCTCAGTTTGGAAGCGGTGTTTTGATAGGTTGATTCGTTGAAGTAGTTGAAATTAATCGACTTGGCCTGCAATATGATATCGTGCCGCGTGGGTCGCTCTATCGATACCCCCATACCTTCGAGCAGGGCAATCAGGTTGTTGATGTCAAGGATGTCAGGCAGGTTGTGTATGGTGACTTTCTCGTCGGTGAGCAAGCAGGCACAGAGGATTTGCATCGCCTCGTTCTTGGCACCTTGAGGGGTGATTTCGCCCTTCAGCCTGTATCCGCCTTTGATTTCAAGTGATGCCATGATGCTTTACATTTTCCCCAACTCCTGCATGCGTTTCTTGTAGGCCGGATTGTTCGGGTTGTTCATATTGGCTTTCAGGTTCGGCATTTTCTTTTTCTTCTTTTTGCCTTGTTGCAGCAGTTGCTGCGGTTGGCGAGGCTGTTGCTGTGGCACTTTGCCCATTGGGGTTGGACCGTTGGCGTTCAGTTTGGTGGCGTCTTGAATCACTAAGCGTCCGTTGCTGATTCTCTTCAAGTCATCGATGATGAGTTGGTCGTTGACGACGTTCTTGTTCCATTCCAGATAGCAACGTTTCATCTGGCCGGCCAAGGAGTAGGCGAGCATCTCGCGGATTTCATCGTTCTCCTCTTTCGAGGCAGCCTCAATCATCTTGATGAGGTACTGCCCATAGTGGCCGTATTTGATACGGTTGTTCTGATAGCCGATATGCAGCGGCTTCTTTTGCTGCATTTCGGGTCTTGGAGGAGCGTAGGGGCTGTCCACATCGAGGGTGTAGCCTGAGATGATGTAGAGGTGGTCCCACAGCTTATGCTCGTAGTCGCTTGATTGCTTGATGCTGGGGTTCATCTGCACCATCACGCTGATGATGTAGCGGGCGGCATCGGTGCGTTGTCTGCGGTCTTCTATTTCGGATAGCTTCTTAATCATCTCTTGGATACAGCGTCCGTATTCCGAGATGACGATTTGCTCCTTTTCTGTATTGTAAGTCAGTCCTGCTTTGTTCATATAACGGATGAATTTGGGCGCAAAGATAGGCATAATTGTTGAATCTCGCCCATTTTGGCCGCAATCTTTTAACGTAAGGGTTGGGCTATGCCTCGTATCCGAAGCGTTTCAGTTCGGCCTCGTTGTCGCGCCAGTCCTTGTCGACTTTGACGAAAAGTTCAAGGAAAATCTTCTTCCCTGTGAATTCTTCAATGTCGGCGCGGGCTTCCACGCCCAGCTTCTTGATGGCGGTGCCGCCCTTGCCGATGATGATGCCTTTCTGCGACTCGCGTGCCACATAGATGACAGACCGGATGTGGACGTGATGCTCCGTCTCTTCGTATGACTCTACTTCGACCTGAACGCTATAGGGGATTTCCTGCTGGTAGTTGAGCAGAATCTTCTCGCGGATAATCTCGGTGACGAAGAAACGCATCGAGCGGTCCGTCAGCTCGTCTTTGGGGAAGTAGGGCGGACATTCGGGCAGCTTCTCCAAGATTTGCTTGAAGATAAATTCGACGTTGGCGTTGTATTGTGCCGAAAGTGGAAACACGGTGGCGTTGGGTAGGGTCTCTCTCCATTGGTTCACGGCTTGCTCCACCTGCTCCTGCGTCGAGAGGTCAATCTTGTTGATGAGGACGAAGACGGGAATGTCGGTGGTCTTCAGTCGCTCAACGGTCTTTTCCTCGATTTTCTTGTCTGTGATGTCGACCACAAACAGGATGAGGTCGGCATCAATAAGAGCCACGTTGACGAATTGGTTCATCACCTCGTGCATCTTGTAGGCCGGATCCTTGATGATACCAGGCGTATCGGAGAAGACAATCTGGAAATCGTCGCCGTTGACAATGCCCAAAATGCGGTGGCGCGTGGTCTGCGCTTTCGAGGTGATGATGGAGATTTTCTCTCCAACTAATTGATTCATAAGAGTTGACTTGCCCACGTTGGGCCGTCCTATAATGTTGACATAACCTGCTTTATGACTCATAGAGAAAAATTTTTTCTATTTTTGACCTTGCAAAGAAACAAAATTATTATTTTTGCAGCCGATTTCGGGAGGGAATTTTTTCGCAGACCGTGATTTTTTGACATGATGCGGGGTAGAGCAGAGGTAGCTCGTCGGGCTCATAACCCGGAGGTCGGAGGTTCGATTCCTCCCCCCGCTACCAAGAGGAGACTTCTATGGTTCCAAGCACTAATCCACGGCAATCCGCCGAAAAGGCCGTGGGTGTTTAAGGAAACGGACGGCGGCAATCCGTAAAAAGCATGTGCTACTTTTCCCATAGAAGTTTCCTTTTTATTATATCCTCTGTTTTTCGTGGTTCAGCTGTTTTTACTTCCCAAAAATTGCCAGAGAGGCATAAATCAATGCCTGCGGTATGATTTAGTTCTCCGTTGAAAATGACCAATAGTAAGGAATCTCCAGTGCCTTCGCGGATTTGGTTGTATTGTTTTGCCACCATGCGTACGAAATCAATGGCGGTGAGTCCAAGTGATTCCAACTCTTTTTTGTGGCGTCGCTCAATATGTTTCAAATAGTTGGGCTTGAGATATATGTCAGCGCACTTGCGTTTGATTTTTCTTGCTACAGTCATATTAATCCTACCAACTTTGACTGAACCTTCTGGAATTCTTTTCTGTTCTTCCATATATACTACTATTATTGTTGTAACTATCCAATCAATGTGATGATAAAAGAGTTGTTAAGGTATAAATAAGCAACTGTCACCATAGCTAAGAAAGCGGAAACCATTATCTAAAGCGAAACGATAGCACTCCTTCCAGCGTTCCCCGATGAGGGCAGAGACCAATAATAATAAGGTGCTCTTTGGCTGATGGAAGTTGGTGATAAGTCCCGTGATGACCCGCATTTTATAGGAAGGGGCAATCATCAGGGCGGTGCTGGCCTCAAGTCGAGTGAGACGATGCTGGTTGAGATAATCGACGATGTTTTGTAAGGCTTTGTCGGTGGGAATCGACGCATGGTTTTCGTATGGAAACCATTGATTCACATGCAATGGACGCAGGTTCATACCTTGTTCGGCAAGCATGACACCAATCCAATAAAGGCTTTCCAAAGTGCGTGTGCTGGTTGTTCCAACGGGGATGATAGGTTTCCCGATATGGTTGATTAAGTTTTGAATCAGAGATTTGCGAACTACAATGGTTTCTGAATGCATAGCATGTTCGCCGATGGTATCGGTGGCTACGGGACGGAAAGTGCCGGCACCCACATGCAGCGTGACCTCGTCAAAGGTAAAACCTTGCTCCCGTAATGCGGCGATAAGGGGTTGGGTGAAATGCAGCCCCGCCGTAGGGGCGGCCACAGAGCCATCATAGCGGGCGAAGACCGTTTGGTATCGGTCTCTGTCGTCAGGTTCCGCGTCGCGATGTAGGTAGGGTGGGAGGGGAATTTCGCCTGCGGCTTCCAGCACATCGGCAAAAGGAAGGTTGGAAGGCATCCATGAGAACTCAATTTCCGAGTGTTGGTCGTTGTGTGCCAGCCGTTCCGCAAAGAGGGTAGTTTCCTGCCCTTTCACGTTCAGCGTCATCGCCAGTTTCCCTTCTTTCCAGCGTTTGGCGTTGCCCACGAGGCATTTCCATCTGACGGGCGAGGGGGCAGCGAAGGCCACTTGGTAGTCTTGTTCAGGTTCCAGACAAAACACCTCGATGCGCGAGCCGGTGGTCTTGTGGAATTGCAAACGGGCCCGGATGACCTTGGTCTCGTTGAAAACCAGTAGCGTCTCATCAGGCAGGAAGACGCCGATATGCTTGAACTGCGATTTCTGTATCACGTTGTCTTTCAGTACTAACAGGCTTGAAGCGTCGCGTTCGGCCAAAGGGTATTTCGCGATGCGTTCCTCTGGCAGGGGATAGTCGTATTCGTCAATCTGGATGTCTTTAACGTTGGTCATCGTGTTCTCGGATATATTCTAATTAGGCTGGCAAAAGTAGGGAAAATTTGTATAAGGCGGCAAGTGAATTGCTGTCACCAACTACTTTCGGAATTCCTTCGAAGCTCTTTCGGCCATAGTACTTGTAGGGTCGAAGTTCTTTATGGAACATTTTTTTCATTTTTAAAAAGCTTCTAAAAGAAGTAAATTCCACTCTTGATTTAGGACTCAATATTTCTATAGAATAAAAAACAACCTTCCATATTACTTCTCATCCCAAAATGAGAGCAACTTTTACTTTTGCTATGCTTTTTTAGAACGCCTCACCAGACTCTGCCTAAATTTGGCAGAGTTTTGTTTTTGTTTTGCCGATGAAATCAACAAAACAAAAGCATCATGAAAGCAAAATCATCCTCTCTGCTCGACATCGAAAGGTAGTGTTTCAACCATTGTGTCCGAAGTCTATAGGCTTCAGGGATGTGGCGCAAAGATTGATAAGAAAGAAATCTATAGGTTGCAACTTTAAAAAGAAAGTGTTATTTTTGCAGCGTGATTTAAACAAGATGCACTATGAAATTTGACAAAATAATAGAAGATGGTCGATTGTGGGCGGTTAGATTCGACAACGACAAGGATAACGCTTTGCAAAAAGTAATGTCACAGTGGAGTGATGCAGAGTGGCTTGGCGATTTCTTCACCCAAAATTTCGATGACCTGATTTCCTATTTCAGAATTGTCAACATTGAGGATGCCATTTATCAAACTATGGAAGACAGGGATGATTTGGCTTGCATCATCATGGATATTACCCCCGACGCCAACCTCGACCGTTTTTTTCGTCCGCTTGAAAACTCCCGTGCAAGCGAAATGATTTTGGGCAGGGAAAAAGGTCGGCCTCATCGCAGGAGCTGGTTGCGTTTATATGCCATCAAACTCAATGTGGGCATCTATATCATCACAGGAGGTGCCATCAAATTGACTCGCACCATGCAAGAACGCGAACACACCTTGCAGGAATTGGAGAAGATGGAGAAAGTCCGGAATTTCCTGATTAGAGAGGGCGTGTTTGATGAAGACAGTTTCACGGATTATCAAAAGGAGGTGACATTATGACACAAGAAGAAGCTATTGCTCGTTTGAGCCGTTATCAGTCGGATGAACCATCAAAGTGGCGTGAGGAGGAGGAAAAACGCCATCATGCCAAAGCAAGTGGATGGCTCCAGTATTCCCGCAGGATAGCCATCAAGATTGCCGTCGCAATGAAAAGCCAGAACCTTTCGCGACAGGATGTTGCCGAAAGGATGGGCTGCTCGCCGCAATATGTCTCACGCCTGTTAAAAGGGGAGGAGAACTTTTCGCTTGAAACCATCTGTAAACTGGAGGATGCGCTCAACATCGCCATCTTGCAGTATGAGTTTGCGTAACATCAACAGTTGTAAGCCTTCGACGAACTACAGGTAGTTGAACCTACATCTTGCACCGACAGCGGCCATAACATGGAGTGTAATCGTTGCCGTAAAAGGTGAGATTTTTGCAGAAAAGTGTTCCGTATGAAATATTCTTTGTAAGTTTGCAACGCAAAACAAATAATACGGACGGCTATGGTACAAGACACGAGAGAGAGATACATCAACCCCTACACCGACTTCGGCTTCAAGAAGCTGTTCGGCACAGAGATGAACAAGGACTTGCTCATCAGCTTCCTCAACGCGCTGTTCAACGGCAGTGAGAAAGAGATAGAGGACGTGCAATACTTAAATGGCGAGAATCTGGGCGACGGTTACGGCGACCGCCGCTCCGTCTTTGACGTCTATTGCATGGCCAAGGACGGGAGCCGCTTCATCGTGGAGATGCAGAAGGCGGAGCAAGCCTTTTTCAAGGACCGTAGCATTTACTACGCCACAACTCCCATACGCCAGCAGGCTCCCAAAGGCGAATGGGACTACCATCTTAACGAGGTCTACACGGTGGGCATCCTGAACTTCGAGTTCCCCCACGGCGAGTATCCAGCCGACAGCTACCGGCATGAGATCAAGCTGAAGGACGTGGAGGACAACCACGTGTTCTATGACAAGCTGACGTTCATCTACCTTGAGATGCCGAAGTTCACGAAGACGGAAGATGAGCTGGAAACGCTTTTCGACAAGTGGATGTTTGTCCTGCACAATCTTTATCGTCTGTTGGAGCGTCCCAAGGCATTGCAAGACCGAGTGTTCAAGAAACTCTTTGAGCAGGCAGAGATTGCCCGTTATTCAGAGACAGAGCGTAGGCAGTATGAGGAAAGCAAAAAGGTGTTCTGGGACAACTACAGTGTGCTAAAGACTGCCGAGCTCAAGGGTGAAATAAGAGGTGAGATTAAGGGCAGAGAAGAAGGCAGAAAGGAAGGCAGGATAGCAGGTAGAAAGGAAGGCAGGATAGAAGGCAGAAAGGAAGGCAAGATAGAAGGCAGAAAGGAAGGCAAGGAAGAGATAGCCCGAAAGATGAAGGCTGATGGTATGCCGAATGAAGTTGTCGCTAAATACACTGGGCTAACCATTGATGAGATAG
>CAMYYB010000057.1 GCA_947303335.1 uncultured Bacteroidales bacterium
CCGCTGTCGGTGCAAGATGTAGGTTCAACTACCTGTAGTTCGTCGAAGGCTTACATTTTCTCTGACAGCAGCAAACCTTACATCTCTGCTATCTCATCAATGGTTAGCCCAGTGTATTTAGCGACAACTTCATTCGGCATACCGTCAGCCTTCATCTTTCGGGCTATCTCTTCCTGGCCTTCCTTTCTGCCTTCTATCCTGCCTTCCTTTCTGCCTTCTTCTCTGCCTTTAATCTCACCTCTTTTTTCACCCTTGAGCTCGGCAGTCTTTAGCACACTGTAGTTGTCCCAGAACACCTTTTTGCTTTCCTCATACTGCCTACGCTCTGTCTCTGAATAACGGGCAATCTCTGCCTGCTCAAAGAGTTTCTTGAACACTCGGTCTTGCAATGCCTTGGGACGCTCCAACAGACGATAAAGATTGTGCAGGACAAACATCCACTTGTCGAAAAGCGTTTCCAGCTCATCTTCCGTCTTCGTGAACTTCGGCATCTCAAGGTAGATGAACGTCAGCTTGTCATAGAACACGTGGTTGTCCTCCACGTCCTTCAGCTTGATCTCATGCCGGTAGCTGTCGGCTGGATACTCGCCGTGGGGGAACTCGAAGTTCAGGATGCCCACCGTGTAGACCTCGTTAAGATGGTAGTCCCATTCGCCTTTGGGAGCCTGCTGGCGTATGGGAGTTGTGGCGTAGTAAATGCTACGGTCCTTGAAAAAGGCTTGCTCCGCCTTCTGCATCTCCACGATGAAGCGGCTCCCGTCCTTGGCCATGCAATAGACGTCAAAGACGGAGCGGCGGTCGCCGTAACCGTCGCCCAGATTCTCGCCATTTAAGTATTGCACGTCCTCTATCTCTTTCTCACTGCCGTTGAACAGCGCGTTGAGGAAGCTGATGAGCAAGTCCTTGTTCATCTCTGTGCCGAACAGCTTCTTGAAGCCGAAGTCGGTGTAGGGGTTGATGTATCTCTCTCTCGTGTCTTGTACCATAGCCGTCCGTATTATTTGTTTTGCGTTGCAAACTTACGAAGAATATTTCATACGGAACACTTTTCTGCAAAAATCTCACCTTTTACAGCAACAACTACACTACATGTTATGGCAGCTGTCGGTGCAAGATGTAGGTTCAACTACCTGTAGTTCGTCGAAGGCTTACCTTTGTTATAGTCCTATACACTATTGCAACCACAAAAGTACAACACGACTATAACCCTCACAACTTGTATTTTACCGAATGCTTACTGATACGCATACGATGGATTTTTCTTCTCAGAATGAGGAAGTAAACCATAGTCGTTATCTTCATTAGTTCCATTGGCGAACAATAGATAAATATTGTAAAAAGGCACAAGCATTAACCAGCCACTTTGATTGGAATCATGGGCTCTTTTCATTGCTTGTATAAGTATGAAAATCGACAAAAGTGATGGAACAGCATAAAAATCGACAATTCTATAAATGTTATAGCGCGTTTCAACCATGATAGCACCGTCTTGTATTTTGCCACCTCCAATTTTCAGAAACTTGTCGTATTCTGCTTTTGCCCAATAAATGTATCCGATATGAATGATTAGCCAAATAATCACGCAAATAAATAATCGGAAGAAAAAAGCCTTGCGAGTAATACGGCCTTGTTTTAGAAACAAACTTGTTTCAACATTGTTTGATTTTTCATAAGGAATACTTCCAGTTTCTTCGCTTCTCATATTACCAGGTTGTAATTGTTACTTGTATTTCTCTTACGCTTATATGGTCAGAATCGCTAAACAAATCTAATCGTTGAGCATAAAATGATTCTTCTTGACCCTTTTCAAGCATATATCTTAATGACCGTACTTCTTTGTCGAGATCAAGAACTTCCAAAAGAATTTCCAAATCATAGTTGGTCGTATTGTCAATGTCTATCGCCATTATGTTGCCAGACAAGTACTCATAGCTATAGGTGTTATGGACATGATATTTTACTATTTCTTGGCCTTTTCCATCTGACAGGTCCCATTCCCCTTTATAGTCGGATGTCATGTTTAGGGTAAAGGTATATTGTTTACATTGTTTTCTTGTTTCTGCCAATTTTGCAGCTTCGCGTTCCAACATTTCATAGGTCATGGGCTGTTTTGTGTCGGATGGAGTCGCATTGCGAATGGCCAATATAATATCTTGAGCTTTCAAATTTTTGTATTTAGAAAGAACTCTATCGACAAAGCCTAGTAATTTTGGTGCAGCAAACGAAGTGCCTGACCAAAGTTCTGGTGTGACATCAATAGTTGTAGATAAAGTGTTCTTTTTCTTTACATTATTTGAATATAAGGTGTTCACCTTTGAATCATATGCATTGACAAGGATAAGATGATTCCCTAAGGATTGCGAAGTGTTTTCATCCAATTCATTCAATATCAATTCCATTTGATGCATTGCTTCATTGCCGGAAGATTTGGAAACAATAAAATTCGAATACCCTTTTTTTCTCATTTTTTCAAAACAAACGGACAGGTTCTCTAAACTCTTTGCATAGTTCATTATATAATTATCCTGTTCTTCTTTTGAGGCATCCTCAAATAACAACCTTTCTTCTTTATCTGATAATCCAACACCAAAAGACATATTAATCATTGTAATGTCGCCATTTTTCGTATTTGAAACAGAGTTCATTAAATCTGTACATATTGTATTTGCTGTGGCCATCACTTTAATCGCTTCCCAATACTGTCCAAGTTTTGTCTTTGCTTGAATATCATTCAGTATAACTCGATTGACACCATGAACATGACTAAGTGCTCCGCTGTACTTTGAAAAAGTCGATACTACAGCGTTTCCGTGTGTGGTTAATAAGTCTGAGTCAATATCCTTAAAATTGTCTAATATGTAAACTTCAGAATTACATTTATTTATACTATTAAGAAACACATATTCCACAAGTTTTTCTTCCCTCATACGGCTAATGAAAGTGTTTTCTCTTCCTTCTTTGACCAAGGCAAGATAGTAGTTGAAGTCAGGCATTTGTTCTATGATTTTGCCTCCGTTCCTTTCAATTATGTTCATTGCTTGTGGCTGTGAAACTTCATCTTTGAAAAAAACTATGCAATGTCCTGATATAGCTGGAATGGTGTAGCTTTTTCCGTTTTCAGTAATAGTTATAGCCTCAATGGAAGGATAATCTCTATCAAAGTAGAAATCTCTGTTTTCGTTTTTATTTTTGCAATTGGTTAAAAGTAAGATTGAAAACAGGAAAAGAATTATTTGCAAATAGTGCTTCATGGTTTTTATTCTTTAATCAGCCTCTCATTTTTCAGCTTTTCGTATGTTCTTTGAACAGCCTTGTATTCTGCTTTTAACGCGTCTATGTCACATTCGCAATTATTGACAATAGTATCCTTGAATGTCATCTCGTCAATGCGGCGAATACATTTTTTGTTGTATGTTGTTGCGATTTGTCTGGTTAAGCTTATTTGAGTCGGTTTTTGCACTATAAAAATTTGAACATTGCCTTCATCTGTGGTAGAGCCCTCAGTGCGCCATCGGTCGGAATGTCTCAAAGAAAAAGTATGGCTACTATTAGGACTAATGGTAACATAGTCCGTACTTCGATTAAAGTCATTCCATTTTTTTGACGATTCGCTATACTCTTTTCCTGTCATTCGAATAGCAAAAGAATTGGAATATTTGTCGCTATTATTTTGAATGGTAATATAATGGGTTACTTTGGTGTCATATACTTCATCATGATAGTTTTTGAGATAAGATTTTTCGGTCTGGTGTTTGACCATACTATAAGGAACCAAGGTGTCAATTGTGACAACTTTTTTCTGAATAGTATCCCTTTTGACCCAATATTCTTCGTAATGAGTTTTCCACACTGGCTTTTTTAATGTAACCTCTTTACAATCTGGCGAACAAGACAGTATAGAGGAAACAAGAATGGCTGAAACCAACAATTTGCATCTCATTCTATTCAAAATACAGGTTGATGTAGTTATTAAGTTTATCCACTAAGCCATTGTAATAGTCCATTTGACTGATTGAAAATGTTTTCTTCATTTCATTGTAGGAAAGTTCAATTTTTTCTCTCAGTTTGTCAGCAGTTCGAATGTTTTCCTTAATGCTCGTATTAAGCAAAGGAAGCTGCTCGAGTGAAGCACTTTTAGTTGTTGCAGGAAGGTTGGGATTGGTGATAATATCATTGAGGTTTTCGATGGACAGATGTTCTTCTTTGATTTGTATTAGAATTTCGCCAAGGCCATGTATGTTGCTAATCCATTGGTACATCTCACGGCTTCTGGGATGGACAGATGCCAGGTCAAATTGTTTGAACCCTACATTGAAGATGGTTGTATCTTCAATGTTTAGCATTTCGTCAATTTCTGGAGAATACTTTTGACCATTTGCTTTTTCCTTGAAAGTGTTCAATTCAGCCGTCTTATCTGTCAGCTCTTGTTCCAGATTTTTGTTCTTTTCTTCTAATTTTTCAATCTTTGATATCAGTTGGCTTTTTGACAGGTTATTGTATTGCCCAATGGCGAATTTTGGAAAACACATTCCGATAATTATGGCTGCGATTGACAGGATTAAAGCTTCTTTTTTCATAATTTGTAGTCGTTATTGGGTAATAGTAATATTTATGCTTGCTTGTTTTTTATTTCCCACCCAATACTCTAACATATATGTTCCAGGTTCGGGGGTGGAAGCAAAATTCAACGGGTTTTCGACTTTTTTAGTGGAAGGGAGATCTATACCACTACATTTCCATGTTCCTAATAATTTGGTTCCATTTTTGTCTCTTGCAATAAAATAGTAATTTGTTAAGCCCTCCCTGATTGATAAAGAAGAACTGAGGATATAATGCTCGTCTTTTGCATTGTTTGCATCGCTTGGATTTCTAAAATCAGTTCTTTTCGCATATGCTATTTCACCACTAACATCAACAGAAGAGGGTGGTGTATTGGTGGTTTCTTTTTTCGCAACAATAGTATATTTCTGCTTTCCGATTTCTTTGTCTTTTAATGAAGCCATGACAGTTACCTCTATATTACTATCCGATTTGGGACGATCGTTTTTGACAAATAACTTCCAATTTCCATCACTATCCTTTTTTATTTCAGCATATCCAGATGGAGTAACAGAAAAAGATATCTCATCCTTGGTAGTGGAAACCACTTCTTTATTGTTAACAGTACCCTCTCTATAAGCAAGAAAGGCAATGATGTCTTTGTTGTCTGGGAACTTGTTTTCTATTGCTTTGTTGTCCTTACGTTCTAGTAATTCACAATAATTTGCAGGCCTCCCTTTAAAAGCCGGAACGGTAATACTATTGCCTTCCATCTTTAAATCATTACCTTTAACTGATCCATACAAACTGATTTGCGTTTCAGGGTGCTTTGTTTTATAGTACTCGTCACTTAGCCTCAAATATAAATTCTTTCCCTCCACAAGAGGTGGAATTATGACAAATTGTCTACCATTACCTTTTACTGTCCAAACCACATCTTCCAATTTCGTTGATGTTTTTTCAGATTCACCACAATAGAATTTTGAGGTTATAACTAATCCATCTGTAATATTGCCTAATTCAGGCGCTTTAGCTAAGATAATTCTGTCTGCTGGTTTGTTGACAAGTTTAGGGAAGACAAACAATGCAACAGCAATGATAATAGCAATGGTGGCGACTGCTGCAATGAGTTTAGAAGGGATTTTAGGATTTTTTTTGTCACTTTCTTTGGAAGCAGAAGTTGATGAGCTATTCGAACTTTTTCCGCCCCAAATCCATGTTATCCAGCTTTTATTTTCATTTTGTTCGTCCTTTCCTGTCGACTTTTCGGGGTCAGATTCTTGGAGCGGTCCAATTTTCCCATCTTTTACTGTATAAATCTCGTTATTTGCCTGTTTAGCCAAAACATCTTTGTTTATCAAATTTTTGAAGATGTCCGTATTGCTTGCAATGTAAACATCATTATATTCTTTTATGATGTCTTCAATAGTTTTAATCTCATTCGGATTTTCAATGGTCAATAACAGGAGAGGCCTTTCTTGATTAGCTGTTTTTATACTTTCTTTGCTTACATTGTTTCGAACTTTTTCCTCTTCTTCAGGACTCCATTTTGTTGTTTTTAGGGCATTGACAATGCTTTCAAATTGAAATTTGTAGTTTTTGTCCAAAAAAGCTTGGGCAAAATCTTCCCATAAGGGCTTTAAAAGATTACCCATTGTGTCAATAAGCCCAAAGTCCTTGTCAGATTTTATGCCAACGCCAAAGATTATGCCTGGCCTCTCGGCATCATAACCTTTACACCGTCTATAAACCTCCCATCCAGCAATGTCGTCTTTTTGGTAATAGTGAAAAACAATATCGTTGTAATCTATTGGTTTGACGATAGGCTCATGGTGCGAGTTTTCGGTTTCACGAACTTGGCTGTCACCAAAATCAAACGCATAAGATTCGAAAGATTTGGGCTTGCCGAATACAACAACTTCAATCATTCCTTTTCAGTTATTGGATTATGAAAAGATACGTTTCCACCATGGAAGGACATGCTTTCCTGTGCACCAACGATAAAGTGTATACCAAAAATTCTTCGGAGAACGCAATACAATGTCGATAATGGTATCGCCGACCACATTTCCAACAGAATAGGGAATCAAACCGTATGACTTAGAGTTACTCGAGTACTCATTATAAAGTTGGTTGCGATGTTTTTTCAAGAAAGTTTCCGAGCTAATCCTACTAGGTAAAGTATCCCATTTGGTTAAAATCATCAAAAACTTGGTTTGTCGATATAGCCTTTGATTGTCTCTTTTGATTTTATCAATGAAAGCCTTCATTTCAGTATCTTCTCTCGTGTCAAAGCTTGAAACCTCACCGATTTCGCTCATATTCACATCGACAGGAGAAATGACTGCAAAGATGGCTTTGCGTGCAATGCAAGCAGCAAGAATTTTCTCGATTTTTTTTGCCGACCCATCATCGTCAGGTTTAAGGCCTATGAGTCGCTCTATATCTTCTCCAGCGAAGTCAAGTAATGACACCTTTATTTTTCGGTCACGACACCTTGGCTTCATATTGACGTCAATTATTGAAAACTCGTTCTTTCCTGTACTAGGCAAAACCGAATTGCCGTCTAATGCCTCTGTAATGTCTTTGACTCCAGAGAACTCTTTGGGGATTACGTGGTCGAAACTACATGAATTATCCTCTTTCTCACTACGTCTGAATGCGTATGCAATTAGTGAGGCAATAAACATTGACTTGCCCGATTCTGGAAGTCCGATGGGAATGATCAAACGGCGACCATCTTGTATTCTTAAAGCAATATCTTGCAAAATTTCATTTTCAGTAATCTTATCAAGGTAATTTTTCCCTACAAATTTGTATCTGAATGGGTGTTGCGTAGAAAGATCGATTTCAATTCCTGTTTTTGAGGATTCATTAATAACAGAATTGTTTGTAGTACTATTTGTTGTATCAATTGTTGGCATAATATTTTGAATTTTAAGTTTTTAATCAATCAAGTCCAAAAATGCGTTTCCACCATGGTTTATCGAATGCTCCTTCGTCTGTGCCATAGCCATCAGAATCATCTTTCCTTAAATAGAAATAGAAAAGGAAAGGACCGAGCAAGTCGAAGAAGAAGCAAAGAATGATGACACCCCAAGTGTCCAATTTACCAATTCTTTCTTTCCCGGAAATCAAAGCATGTTCAAAATATCCAAGCTTTTTTGTTTTTGGGAAAGTAATGGTTGCCTTGTTGTCATTAAACCGAGTGAAAGTGTTTGGTGCAACAGAATTGACTTTATTCGCAATTTCATCATCTAATTTTACCGTCAATTCGTCCAATAGATTAATGTGAACATTATTGGCTATGGCCTCGTGATCAATATCAACATCAGATTTGTCATTGAGTATTATTCCTAGTTTTTCATTATAAATAGGTGCAATAGAATCAATATATGCTCTTGCTTCTATCCATACATTTGCATTGTTAACACTAAGATGACTAGTGATAAAATCATTGATTACTTCATCAATAGTCGGTTCCCAATACTCCTCCCATCTTTTGGCTCTTTCTTCTATAGTTCCTCCTAAAGTTCTATCTGGAGAAAGGTTTCTGCCTGTTATTCTGTTTATTGTCTCCAACTGTGCTGTAGCTCTTTGTCCAAATCCTTCTCTATGTATGATTTCTTCTTTAAGATTCTTTTTTGCATCTTTCAAAGCCAAATAATCTTTCATTCCCTCATCTGAAATATTGACTTTGCTATCAATCCTGTTTTGGTAGATATTGAGAGAATCTTTCAATTCTCTTGTTTCTTCTTGGATAAGAGTTCTTCCAAGATAATTTGGATATAAATAAGAGAAGTTGAAAATAAAGAAAATAATTTCGCCCGTCAAATATAACGCTAACATCCCCTTCCTTCCTTGTACTGCGGCCACATAACCTCCCAGTACCATTACAAAAGGGATAAATGCAATGAACCAACTTCCCGCTTTGCTACCAAAGGCATCGAATGTAAGTAATCCTAAATGGGTGTTGTAGTAGCCGAAGATGAAGCAACCTAAAGTTGCTATCCAGAAAATGATTTTCAGCGCGTTTGATTTTTTGTTTTCTCCTTCCATAATATGAAATTTTTTGAGGTTATTTAATATCTGTTGTAGTGTTTTACACTTTTGCAAAAGTACAGTTTAAGCAAAAACGTTTATTTTATTATACGTGAATAATAATCACAATTTCGTGAATAATAATCACGACTTCTTTTCCAACATTTCCAGAAACTGAGCCAAGAGCATGAATTTTTCGGCTGGAAGGTTAGAGAATGTTATGCTGAGATTTAATTGCTGTGTGAGTGTTGTGTCAAGTCCGTATTGCCGTATGGCATCGTCCAAAAAGTTGTGGCTGAGGATTTCGGAGAGGCGAGCCAACAATTCCACATCAACGGTGCGGCGGCGGAAGATGGTATAGACATTGGTGCGTTCACAACGAAGACGCTGTGCCAATTCACTTACGGTCATACCACTTTCATCGAACACAGATTTGATGATTTGTCCAATATGTACATCATTGTTTACCATAGCCAGCCGTGATATTATACGACAACAAAAAAAGCGTGAAACTCGACTGTTTCCCGCTGTTCAAGGTATTTGGCGTAACCCGTAAATCCGTGAAAAAGTCCAGCTCACGCTATGCGTGAGCATTTCGACCAAACCACAAGATTTACTATCCGTTAAAATCGCCAAATTTTAGAACAGATGAAATTCGTCTCTATGCTTGCTTATTTATAATAAGGTGTATTCGTTTATTCTATAGTCAATCGTTTGTTTTGTGACACATTCCGTTAATTCACGCTGCAAATATAATGTTTTTTTATCCCCACAAGCCAATTTGCCAAAAAAAGTTTCTGAATTTGGGAATTATTGAAGGGAACCTTTTAGAAGCTGTTTAAATATGGATAACACGGGGCATTTTTTCGCTTCACTCGAGTGATTTCATCGAATCACTCGAGTCAATCGATGTTTTGACTCGAGTGCCTGTTTTTGGGGTGCGTCGTAGTGACGCAGCTCTCCCCCCTCCTCCTTGCCTACCAACGGCCTATGAATGGACTATGATTGTTCGACTAATTTCGGTTACCAGTTTTATGCGTTCAATGACCGTTGTACCTCTCAATGCGGCACAAGTGCTGCTTAGTATCCCGCTCGTAGGTAATCCCCACCAGCAGCAAATCTTTAGCATACTGCGCCACCTTGGCAGGATATTGTCTGCGCTTAATCTGTTCAATGGCGGTATCAACGGCCTTGTCGTATTTAAGCTCAATGACAACGGCCGGACTGTCCACATTCTTTCGAGGGATGAGCACCAGGTCTGCAAAACCCTTGCCTGTGGCCAATTCGCGGTGGATGATGTAGTCGTTGGAAGCGTAATAGTAGGCGATACTCAACACGCAGGACAATGAGTTCTCATCGTTGTAGCTCAGTATGCTCGTATGCTCATCGTGGGCGGCATCCACACCCCGGGCCACGGCCTCCTCATCGCCACGAAGCGTGGCCTGAAGGAGCTGCTCTGAGGCCTCCAATGCCTTCACCACCGGAGTCCAATTGTTGGCCTCCACTGCATTGACCATCTCGCCTGCAACCTCCTTGTTCGGGATATAACATTCGTTCTTTTGCCAATCGTATGAAAGGTAGCCCAAATGAATCAACACGGTGAAAACATCGTCTTTGCCATGGATGATGGACATGTCGTTCTGGAATTTGGTGGGGTTGACCTTGCAACGTTCTTCGGCAAGCATCCTAATCACGTCATCCTTTAAACCTTCGTAGTTCATTTGGATATAATGTGCTACAGCATCATAGGCACCCGTGGCAGCCCAAAAACTGCGGCAACGGCCTACATCGACAGCCTGCATCACCGAGTTGGGATTGAAGATAGACTTTTCACCCCCTATCTGATAACCGTCGTACCATTTCTCCAGCTCGTCGAAGTCCATTCCATGCCTTTCTGCCAAAGTTTTAACCTCGTCTTTGGTAAAACCAAAAAAGGAAGCCATCCGTCTAGGCTCCACCATAGAATATTCAATGAAATTGTTGAGGGCAGACTCTGTCTTGTATTTCTTGATGGGCAAAATGCCCGTCATATAAACTCCAGCAAAGACTTGTGGAGAATTGCTCCCCTTAAACATACGGCGTAACCAGCTGACATACTCGTCCATGGCATGAGTACCTGTCTTGAACTCGCGACAGATGGCATCCCACTCGTCAATGATGAAGATGAAGGGTTGTTGGGTGGTGTCGGTAACACGAATCAGGTATGCCATCAGGTCATCGTCATCCTTTACGGGAACATTCGGATAGGCCTCATGGATGTCTTCTTTCAGCTCCTTTTGCACATGCGCCATGATGCTGTCCTCCTTGAAACGTGTGGTGAAATTGGTCAAATCGAGAAAAATGACGGGGTACTTGTTCAAATGTTTTTCAAACGACGGGTCGGAAGCAATCTCAAGGTCGGCAAACAGATGGCGCGATTCGCACGACTGGTCGTAATAGGCATTGAGCATCTTGGCCGCCACCGACTTGCCAAAACGCCTGCTACGCGACACACAGCTAAAACTGCGCTCTGTGAAAAGGGTATTATTGACAATAGAGATAAGTCCCGACTTGTCAACATATTCGCTGTTCCTAACTCTCTGGAACCCGGCATTGCCGATGTTGATATATACACCCATGTTGTTCTTGATTTTGCTGCAAACTTACATAAAAATCCCGAATTATAAGCCAGATGGATAAAAAACGGGAAAAAGTCGAGGCCACATCGTAATTTTGCAGCCAAACGGGTCGGGCTTCACAGCCACCCAAGGTAATTAATGTCTAACGAAGTCTAAGCCTCAAAAAATGAACTGCTTATAAGAAACATATGTGGCCTTGACATGCAAAATGTACACATTTTTTCCGAAACGGCACGTCTCGAAAATTTAAAAATGTCACCATTTATTCCCCACTTTTTCACTACTTTTGCGGCAATAATTCTAAAATTCAAAACATCATGAAATTAGACGGACGCAGAGAAAGTACCCATGTGGAAGACCGCAGAGGGAAGACAGCCGCCAAAACAGCAGGCGGAATAGGTATCGGGGGCATCATTATTGCCTTGATTGTCATGTTTATGGGTGGCGACCCCAGCCAAGTGGTGGAACAAATGGGCGGTATGCAGACCCAGACCGAATACGTCGACGACGGTAGGGACTACAGCCAGGTTGACGTTGAACTGATGACCTTCTGCAAACAAATCCTGGCCGGTACCGAAGACGTTTGGACAGCAGAGTTCAAGAAGATGGGACGCACCTACCAGCCTCCCAAGATGGTCATCTTCAGCGATGCAGTCAACTCGGGTTGCGGCAACGCCACTTCGGCCAGTGGACCTTTCTATTGCTCAGCAGACGAGACGGTGTATCTCGACCTCGAATTCTTCAAGAGCATGAAGAAACAGATTGGCGCCGATGGCGACTTTGCCTACGCCTACGTCATTGCCCACGAGGTGGGACACCACGTGCAAAACCAACTCGGCATCTTGGGGGAGGCCCACCAAAAGATGGCGCAATACGGACGTGACACGAAACAATACAACGAAATCAGCGTCCGACTCGAACTGCAGGCCGACTTCTTCGCCGGGATATGGGGCTACCATGACAACAAGATGTTCGGCTCGTTGGAGGACGGCGACATTGAGGAAGCTCTTAACGCGGCATCCAAGATTGGCGACGACTACCTACAGAAACAGGCCTATGGACGCACCATGCCTGAAACCTTCAACCACGGCACCTCGGCCCAACGCTCACGCTGGCTGAAGAAGGGACTTTATACGGGCGATGTCTCACAAGGCGACACCTTCTCCCCCGCCTACAGCTCGCTGTAATCACACTCAGCAGACGGGCTTATTCAATCCAATAGACGTAGCTCTCCTTGCGGGGACGGGCTTCGGGATAGTCGCCGTCGACATAACCAAGAATGCAGTTGCCGATACCCACATACTTGGTGTCGTCAATGCCGAGTTTACGCAGAATGGCTTTGCCTTCTTGGGTCTCAAACACTTCCTTGGCACGGTGTATCCAGCAAGAGCCCAAACCCTTGGCATGAGCGGCATTCAACAGATTGCCCATCACAAGCGAACCGTCTTCTTTCCAAGTTAAGGCTGCGGTGGTATCAGCCAAAACAACCAGCACCACAGGTGCGCCATAGAAAGGATCCATGTCGTTATCAGGACCAAAAACGGCAGCGTTGAGGCGGCTTAGCTGGTCACGCACCTCGCGGTTAGTGACGGCAACGATGATAGGGGCTTGTTTGTTCATGCCTGTAGGGGCGTAGGTGCCCGCTTGGCAGATTTCTTCGATGACCTCCTTGGGAGGAATCTGGTCGGTGTAGCTGCGGATGCTGCGGCGCGTCAGCAGGTCTTGCATTGTCGTGTTCATAGTGGTTTGTTCTTTTGTGTTCTCGATTGAACAATTGTCTTTGTTGCAGCAACCGCAAAGGATGACGGCCAATGCTGCAAGGATTAAAGTGTACTTCTTCATAAATAGGTTATTGAGCTTGTCGAAATAATGTGTTTTGGACGGCAAAGGTACGGATAATTTTCGCAATTTTGCAGCCCCAAATTGAAATTGGATGCAAAAGATAAAAAGTTACGTCCTTCCTATCGCCATCGTCTTGGGCTTGCTGTTGCACGATTCCTGTGCGGCCTTCAGCGTTGTGGTGCCTTACATCATCTTCACCATCCTGCTGCTGACCTTCTCAGCCGTCGACATCACCAAGTTGCGATTCAAGCCCTTGTTCATCTGGATTATCCTGTTTCAGGTGTTGGCGAGTGTGGGAATGTATGCCATATTAAAGCTGCTCAGCGTCAATGAAATCATTGCAGAAGGCATCCTGATTGGCATCCTGTGTCCCGTAGCGGCTTCGGTAGCGGTAGTCAGCACCATGCTGGGTGCCGACCGCAACACCGTGACTTCCTATACGGTTATAGGCAACCTCGTTGTCTCCATCGTCGCCCCTGTGTATTTCTCCTTTATCGGAGTCAACCAGGATATGCCCTTCTGGGCTTCGTTCCTGCAAATCTTGAGGCGTATCGGCACCGTGATTGGGCTGCCGTTTTTCATCGCTTTGGCTTTGCAACTCTGTCTGCCCAAAGCCAATACATTTCTGAGCCGCTACAAAGGTCTGGCTTTCTATTTATGGGCCATTGCCTTGTTTCTCACCTTGGGGCAGACGATACACTTCATCTTCCTCAACGGAGAGGGCAACTGGAACAGCATCCTTTGGCTCGGTCTTTCGGCTTTACTGTTCTGTATCATCCAGTTCGGGTTGGGTAAATGGATTGGACACAAATACGGCGACACCATTGCGGGCGGACAACTGCTCGGACAGAAAAACTCGGCTATGGGCATCTGGATGGCCAACCATTATCTGCATCCCTTGGCTTCGGTATATTTGGCCTTCTATTCCGTACTTCAAAACCTGTTCAACAGTTTACAGCTTTGGAGACACGACAACAAAAAAGGCCGCTCGTAAGCGACCTTTTTTCTTTGAGTTTGTTCTGAAGCTTATTCCTTCACGAACCTGTGCACCTGTGTTCCTTCTCCCATCGTCAAGCGGAGGAAGTAGATGCCTGAAGGCAGGTTGTCCACTGCGATTTCCGTCTTGTTGGAGCAGTCGCTTTGGCTGTAGACCAAGGCACCCATGAGGTTGTAGATTTCCAACTTGTCGAAGGACTCTTGTGTCTCAACAATCAGCTTGTCGTTGACAGGGTTAGGATATACCATGAAGCTGCCATTCTGCTCAGCAATGCCTTCTGTGGTGATGACGACTGTCAGAATGAGGCTTTCAGTAGCGGTAAAAACATAAGTCAGTTCTTCGCAAACAGTAATGCCATTCTCATCCAACCAGACCACATTATCGTAGTCTCCGAAAGGAGTCACTATCAAGGTGACTTCGTCGCCATAGCTGTAAATGCCCTCGCCTGAGACCTCGCCAGCATTAGAAGGGCTAACGTTGACCTTGATATCGTAGGTTTGCCTTTCGAAATTGGCCACAATGTTATGGTCGGTGTACACGTTGACAAGGTAATCCGGGCTGTTTGAAATCACTTCACCATTCTCCGTCCAGCTGACGAAATCGTAGCCTGTGTTGGGCGTAGCGTGAATTTGGGTGCTTTGTCCATAGTTGAAAGAACCGCCACCCGTAAGGGTACCGCCTTCTTCCGGGTTTGCAGTAAGGGTAACGGAGAAGGTCTGTATCCGAAATTGCGCCACATAGGAAGCCGATTCCGTCACCGTGAAGGTATAAGAAGCATTGGTAGAGACCTGCTGTCCGTTCTTCGACCAATTAATAAACTCATACCCTGCGGCGGGTGTAGCCACCAAAGTGCAGTTTTGTCCATAATTGAATGTTCCGCCACCACTCACCGTACCGCCCGTGGTCGGGTCAGCTGAGGCTGTAATGGTATAACTTTGGGCTTGGAACTGGGCAACAAGGGTGCGGCTACCCGTGACAGTAAAGCTATAGCTTGCATTGGTAGAGACTTGCTGTCCGTTCTCCGTCCATCTCTGGAAGGTGTAACCGGTGGCGGGAGCAGCACTTACCGTACAATTATCGCCATAATGGAACGCACCACCGCCCGTCACTGTGCCGCCAAGGGCCGGGTTGGCCGATACGGTGATGTTGTAGTTCTGTTGCTGGAACTGAGCCACCAAGGTACGGTTGCCCGTAATCGTGAAGGTATAGTTGGCGTTGGTCGATACAGAGTTACCGTTTTCAGTCCATCTCAGGAAAGTATACCCATTGGCAGGTGTGGCTGTAACAGTACATGATTGCCCTTGCTGATAAGTTCCACCTCCTCCAACTGTTCCTCCGTTAGTGGGATTAGCCGAAACAGTAATAGTATAATTCTGCGGTTGAGCTTGGAAGTTGGCCACCAGAGTACGGTTGCCAGTGACGGTAAAGGTATAGTTGGCTTGGGTGGAGACCACGTTGCCGCCTTCCGTCCAATTGGTGAAAGTATAACCAGCGTTGGCTGAAGCTGTCACCGTGCAGCTGGCACCTTGGTTGTAGGTACCGCCCCCAGTAACTGTACCGCCATTGGTCGGGTTAGCCGACACATTAACCGTATAGGACTGCGTACCACCACCCACGTTAATGTCTTGGATATAGGGCTGGCGTTGCGGCTTGGTCACCACGATACGCACCTGTCCTGAGGTGATGCCCGAGGCAACCTGCACATTGACCGTACCCGAGACTGGCACCAAAGCCACACCCTTCAGCACGTTGTTTTGGGAGATGGCCACATACGAGCCTTCCTGGGCACTCACTTGGAACGAAGTGGCTCCTGCGGGGAAGGTGCTGGCATGACTGACGGTGTTGGGAGAAGGATTCACGCGGAAAGGCATGATGGAACCGTCGCCCAACACATGATATGCTTGCCAGTAATAAATAGGACTCGCACTGGTTTGGTAGTTGCCAGCATGAGCATAACAAACCGCCAAATTACCGAGGAAGACAATGGAAGAAACGGTGTTATAGGTATCGTCCATCCAGATGCCGTCATAAACACCTGTGGCGGTGTTGTTGATATTGGGCATTTGGCCAAAGGTGCTTGTGGCACCCACACCAAAGTAATAGTCTTCATACCAATAGGTTACAGGGCAGGAGCCGATATAGGAATAGGCAGCCTTGTTTTCGCCTCGAAGCATGGCTTCACCGAAACAGGCTTGACTGTAACCGAAGTTACCCGTCAAACAGCAGTTGCCCATGGCGAGGAAGTATTTGTTGGTGTTGGTGAGGGCATTCACCTGGCTTTTGGTCAGTTGAGGGTCTGACCAAGAGGTCTCGCTGCCGTGGGCAGTGTAGTTGACAAAGCCAGTACCTGAACTCAACGAGGCATAGCAGTTGGTATAGGGTTGACCCAGCCAATTATAAACATTGGTAAAACCGTGTGCGGTGTTGTAATAATACTGCATCGCATATTGGATGGTGGGTTTGCCGACGT
>CAMYYB010000058.1 GCA_947303335.1 uncultured Bacteroidales bacterium
AGTTCAGGAATGGAAAATCATGAGCAACCTTGAGAATGGCTGTTTCTTCATCATGAGAAAATGGGAGTCGAAGGAGGAACTGGAGGCATTTTGCGAACGGTTGATTCGCCAGTAAATATCAGATTGCTATCAAGTGAAGACTAAAGGGAGGAGACTGGCCGTCTCCTCCCTCTGTGATTCTAACTGTAGCAACTGTAGCAACTGTAGCAGACTCAGCTGGCGAGTTTGAACTTGTGGATGTATTCATCTGTCTTACAGAAATTTCCATTCTCTTCGTCAAAGAGGATGTACTTTCGGGCCATCCAAACACGCAGGAGGGATTCGCCGTCGCCCTTTTTGCCCCGACTCTGCCGCATGTTGCGGTACTGCTCGCGGCTGAAGACATCGGGCAACAGGTTCAGCAGGTTACGGGGGCCGTGTTGGTGCTGCATCGCCACCTCTTCGTCCAGCTCGTTTTCCAGCTGCTGACCAAAATAGAGCATTTTGCACCAGAGGTCGTACTCCTGACTCCAGCGGATGAAGTCGTCGAAGGTATTCTCCCAGCGGTAGTCGTTGGCCACATAAAGCACCATCCCTTTCAGCCAGGCAATCACATTGGCGCGATAGCTCAGCACGCGGTAAGCCTCCGACTCATAGAGCCTGAACCTGTCCTCATTCTCATCCCTCATGGCGAGAGCCAGTTGGGTTGACTCCTCACAGCCGACGAGCCCGTTA
Source organism: uncultured Bacteroidales bacterium (assembly GCA_947303335.1). GTDB lineage: Bacteria > Bacteroidota > Bacteroidia > Bacteroidales > F082 > Limimorpha. Next base: position 715 of record CAMYYB010000058.1, read on the forward strand.
GCGGCTTCCAGGTGTTCGATGTAGGGCTTCAACTCGTTGGCGAAGGACTCGTCGTAGATGCCCATGACGGGAGGCGTGCGGTCTTCCTCGTCGCGGATGATGGTCGAGAGGTCAAGGCGGCTCAGGGTGCCGTCGTTCACCATCCTTGAGAAGAACCTGTGGGCATTGGTCGGAGTGGTCGAGGCGTTGAAGTTCCAGCGCAGGGGTGCGATGCCTGTAACTGCATCGCTACCCACGCGTTCCTGTCCCATCGGCGCGTTGTCGAAAGCCTTGCGGATAAGCAGACCTACCTCGCCAGGGGTTCGTTTCGTGGTCACTTTTTTTAGGGCGTCGATTTCGTCCACGAGGGTGTAGAGGTAGCGTTGGCCGTTGTTGCTGGCATCGATGACGCGCTGGTTGAAGGCGGCATCGGTCAGGTTGTCGCCCAGCATCTGGATGCAGATGTCGTTCGGGCGAAGGGTCTTCATTCTCATTCCGAGGTTCATCTGTTTCCATTCCGCTTCACGCTGGCGGTTGGGGAGGTCGCGCAGACGGATGTCCTCCATAATGAGCTCGATGGGCTTCTTGATGCAGCCCTTTCCGACGGACTGACGTCCGATGAGCACGTTCATGAAGGTGGCTTCGTGGTCAACGTTGTCCCAGTAGCGGAACTTCACGCCGTGCAGATGGGCCGCAAGGGCGGGAAACACGGCTGATGCCACAGCGGGCTTGCAGTAAGAGGGTACATTCTTGGTGAGCAGGCCGATGAGGGTCGGCAGTTCCTGTGGCATTTGAGGCAGCATAGCGATGCTGCAGTTTTCTTGAAAATTGGTCATGATGTTTTGGTTTTATTGGTTAATAATTAAGGTAAATTTTGGGTAGGCTTAAAGTAGGAGTTAGGTAGGACTTACATAGGAGTTGGAAATTTTGGATTTTGGATTCGTTTTTCAGGTCATTTCTGGGTTAGCGAAAAGTTAGAGTTAGGTTAGACTTAGGTTAGACTTAGGTTAGACTTAGAAATTTTGGATTTTGGCATCATTTTCGGTTGTCGTTTTGGGTTTCGGTGCTGCAAAGATACGACGAAGTTTTTGCGCTTTACGAATAAAAAGGCAAAAAGTTAGTTATATGCAACTAACTTTTTGCTAAATTACTGATATGCCTCAATATGCTCTCTGTTTTTCTCTGATTTCAGGAAGAATCAGATAGGAATCAGATACCATTCAGGAAGGAATCAGGAAGTGGAATGGGGCTTTGCTACAGTTGCTACAGTTGCTACAGTTAAAAACACAGAGAGAACAGTCCAGTTGCTTCAATGGACGAATTCTGGAAAAAAAACTCCAGCGCCGTAATAATCTCTTACCTTTATTGTCTAACATGATGAACGTTGCAACGGAAACGCATCATGAACAATGACAAGGAACATCAGTTGGATTGAAAAAAAATCAACTTTTTTCTTGACAGCATTCAAAAAAGCTGTACTTTTGCAGTGTTCTATTAGACTAATACACTAATGCAAATGAGTACAACATACGGATTGTCAGGCAGAAACGAAAAAAAGGAATTATTTTCCTCAGGATGTAACAAAAGCGGACTTTCTGCGTATTACATACGGCAATAGTGATGTGAAGACACCTCTAAATAATAAGGCGATGATTCGATTGGAAAAAATAAACAAGACCTACTTCGGAGCCCAGCCGCTGCACGTGCTGAAAGGCATCAATCTCCATATCAAGGAAGGCGAGATGGTCAGCATCATGGGAGCTTCCGGTTCGGGAAAATCGACCTTGCTCAACATCCTCGGCATCTTGGACAACTACGACTCGGGCGACTATTACCTCAACGGCCAGCTGGTGAAGAACCTTACAGAGAACCAGGCAGCCGACATGCGCAACCAGTTGATTGGCTTCATCTTCCAGTCGTTCAACCTGATTCCCTTCAAAACGGCGATGGAGAATGTGGCCCTGCCTCTATATTACCAGAACGTGAACCGCAAGAAGCGCAACCAACTCGCTTTGGAATACTTGGAGCGTTTTGGACTGAAGGAATGGGCCGACCACTACCCCAACGAGCTCTCCGGTGGACAGAAGCAACGCGTTTCGATGGCTCGTGCTTTAGTGACCCATCCGAAAGTGATTCTTGCAGACGAGCCTACAGGTGCGTTGGACAGCAAGACCTCAGCCGAGGTGATGCAGATTCTCCGCGAGGTACACCAAACAGGCATCACCATGATCATCGTCACCCACGAAAGAGGCATTGCCCTCCGCACCGACAAAATCATCCACCTGAAAGACGGCGTGATTGAAAACATCGAAATCAACAACCCCGAAACCATCGACTTTACCCAAGAAATCAAATAATGGACTTCTGGCAGGAAATATTCATGGCCTTGAGCCGCAACAAACTGAGGACCTTCCTCACGGGATTCGCCATCTCTTGGGGAATCTTCATCCTCATTGTGCTGCTTGCGGCAGGTAACGGCATCATGAATGGTGTCAGCGAACAGTTCAGTGACAAGTCCACCAACGTCTATATGATTTATAGCGGCGAGACCTCCAAGCCTTTCAAGGGGCACGGCACCAACCGTTCCATCATGTTCACCGACAAAGACATAAGGTTATTGGAAACCGAAGTCAGAAATATTGACCAAGTGTCGCCTCGCATTTATTTCAACGGCTTTGCCACATTCAACGACAAATCGAGCAGAGTGTTCATGAGTGGTGTGAGACCCGTCTTTAAAGACATCAACAACGTGAAGATGATGGAAGGACGCTTCATCAACGAATTGGACGACAAAAACAGAGAGAAAGTCATCGTCATCGACGAGTCCCTGCGGGACAAACTCTTTGATGAGGGCACCTTCCCTCTTGGACAATTTATTTTCATCAGCGGCATTGCCTACAAAGTCATCGGTGTTTGTGAAAACCTGGAGTATTCCAGTGGCGGCAACGACTACGTACCCTTCTCCACCTTGAAGAATATCACCAGACAGAGCAAATACTGGATGCTGAATTTCATTGTCACAGGCTTGGAGACCAAAGAAGACAACGAGGCGTTCACCGAATACCTACGCACCAAGTTGGCACATCTCCACGAGTTTGACCCCGACGACACCTCCGCTGTCTACATCCGCAGCAGACAAGAGGAATACCTGCAAACCATGAAGATTTTCAACACCATACAACTCTTTATCTGGATTATCGGTTTCGCCATGCTCATTTCAGGCATCGTAGGTGTGAGCAACATCATGCGCATCACCGTGAAGGAACGCACCAACGAAATCGGCATCCGCAAGGCCCTCGGCGCCAAGTCGCGCTCGATTTTGGCCTCCATCGTCACCGAATCCTTGATTATCACCACCATCTTCGGCTATATCGGGATGTGGCTTGGCATGATTGCAGCTGAGGTCGGTGGCAATATTCTGGCTAAGGTTCAGGAAGGCAAGGAAATCTCCTTGAACATCGTCCCGAGCATCGACATCCGCATCGTGCTGATGGCCACGGCTTTGCTCATCGTCTGTGGTGTACTGGCAGGTTTCTTCCCTGCCCGCAACGCCGTGAAAATCAAACCTATTGAAGCAATGAATTACAGATAACACCCACGCATCATGTTCGACTTCGACGGCATACACGAAATTTGGCAGACCATAGCCCGCAACAAGACAAGGAGCTTGCTGACAGCCTTTGGCGTATTTTGGGGCATTTTCCTCCTCGTGGTGCTTTCGTCAACCGGCAACGGCTTCGAGAACGGAATGATGAAGCAGGTGGAAGGCGTGACCCCCAACACAGGCTTTTTTTTCACCAGCACCACCAGCGAGCCCTACAAAGGCTACCAAAAAGGCCGCTCATGGTCGATGCAGATGTCTGATATCGAAGCCCTCAAAGAGGCGTTTCCTTTCATCAAGGCCATTTCGCCCGAAGCCAGTGTCTATTCCTCAGAGGACAAAAACGTGGTCTATGGCAGTCGAAGCGGCAGTTTCACGGTGAAAGGCGTGATGCCTGAGTACAATGAAATTGAAAAGTCGAAGATCATGAAGGGGCGTTTCATCAACGAAACCGACATCGCTGCCAACCGCAAAGTGTGTCTGTTGGGTAAAAAAGTATATACAACCATGTTTGAGAGAGGCGAGAATCCGATCGGGAAGATGGTGAAAGTCAACGGCATCTATTTCCAAGTGGTAGGTGTGGCGCGTTCCTATACCGATAACGTCAATATCAACGGCAGCATTGATGAGTCTGTCATCCTGCCTTTCACTACCATGCAGCAAGTGTTCGCCTTGGGCGATAAGATTAATTTTTTCGCCCTCGTTGCCGACGACGACACGCCCCTCCCTGACATTGAGGAAGATGTCATGCAACTCATCAAGCAACGTCACGACATCGCGCCCACCGACAAAGACGCTATCCGATCCTTTAACCTGACAGAAATCTTCAAGGCCTTCAAGGGATTGTTCTTCGGCATCCATATCCTCATCTGGATTGTGGGCTTGGGCACCTTGATGTCTGGCATCATTGGGGTAAGCAACATCATGCTCGTGACCGTAAAGGAGCGCACCCGTGAGATTGGCGTACGGCGTGCCATAGGAGCCAAGCCGAAGAATATCATCACCCAGGTGCTTTCGGAAAGCCTGTTGCTCACCACCTTGGCTGGATTAGTAGGGCTGTGCATCGGTGTGGGCATCATGGCCATCGTGGGAATGATTACTTCCAATATGCCCAGCGACAATATGATGTTCCAAGACCCTTACATGAGTTTCAAGGCGGCTGTGTTGGCTACGATTATAGTGATACTATCAGGGCTTTTGGCCGGAATTTTGCCGGCTTTGAGAGCCATTCAAATAAAAGCTATTGATGCTATTAGAGAGGAGTAACTATGAAAATAAACTACGAATTACACGAATTTAACGAATGTTTGGGACATAATTTTGCAGCCAAGGCTGCGAATTATACAAATATTCGTACTCATTCGCGACGAAGTCGCAAAATTCAATTCGCCAAAAATCTGTTCAATTCGTAAAATTCGTAGTTAATCCATGAAAATCAAATAATCATCATACCATGAAGAAGTTTTTCAAAATCTTGTTTTTCATCTTGTTAGGAATAGGAGTTATTTGGACTTTTGCCTATCTCTTCAAGAAATCGAGGCCGCAAGAGGTCGAGTATGAAATCGTGGAGGCCCGCATCGACACGATTCAGAAATCTACAGTGGTCACGGGACAAATCGACCCTCGTGACGAGGTGGCCATGAAGCCTCAGGTATCGGGCATCATCTCCGAAATCCTCAAGGAGCCTGGTCAATATGTCCAACAAGGCGAAGTGATTGCCGTGGTGAAGGTCATCCCCGACGTGAGCAACCTCTCCGCTGCCGAGTCGCAGGTAAGGGTGGCCAAGATGAACCTCGACAACGTGGAGAAGACCTACCAGCGTCAGGAGAACCTGAAAGCCAAAGGCCTGATTTCCACCGAGGAGTTCGAAAAGTCACAACTCGAATACCAGCAGGCTAAGGAAAACTACAACAATGCCAAAGACCAGCTGAACATCATCAAGGAAGGCATCTCAAAGAGTACAGCGGGCTACAGCAATACCATGATTAAGGCCACTATCTCCGGTATGATTCTCGACATCCCTGTCAAAGTGGGTAACTCCGTCATCAACTCCAACACCTTCAACGACGGCACCACCATCGCGACCATTGCCAACATGCAGGACATGATTTTCAAAGGCAAACTTGACGAAACCGAAGTGGGCAAAATCCACGAGGGAATGCCCATCACTCTGACCATCGGAGCCATGAATGACAGGCATTTCGATGCCGAGTTGGAATATATCGCCCCAAAAGGCACCCAAGAGAGCGGAGCCGTCTTTTTCGAGATGAAGGCCAAGGCCATCCTGCCTGACGATGTGTTTGTAAGGGCCGGTTATTCAGCCAATGCGGAGATTATCCTCGACAGGGCTGTTGGAGCCGTGGTTGTACCCGAAAGCTGCATCACCTACGAGGACGGCGAGACCTACGTCTATCGCTGCACCAAGGAAGACCCACAGGAGTTTGAGCGTCAAAGCGTGAAAACAGGCCTTTCGGATGGCGTGAATATCGTCGTCACCGAGGGACTTGCTGCCGGAGACAAAATCCGTGGCAATGAAGTAACCAAAAACTAAACTGCCATGAAAAAGCTTTCATTTCTTCTGCTCCTCATGGCTTTTGCGGGCTACACACACGCTCAAAAAGTGTGGACCCTCGACGAGTGCATCCAATATGCCCTTGAGCATAACATCGAACTGAAAAAGACCCAGCTGTCCCGTCAGCAGGCAGAATACCAATATAGAATGAGCAAAAATGCCTGGCTGCCCACCTTGAGTGCCAATGCAGGCGAATCCCTTGGTTTCGGACAATCGCCTTCCTACACAGGCGTTTATATTTCCGACAACTCCTCTTCGGCATCGTTTGGTGCCAACCTATCCTTGCCCTTGTTTGAGGGTCTGAGCCTTTACAACACAGCCAAAGCCGATGCACTCAACCTGCAAGCCACCGAGATGGATGAGAAAGCGGCCCAGCTCAACCTGAAACTCAACGTGATGTCATTTTACATGCAGGTGCTGTATGCCAAGGAACAGCTTGAGATTGCCCGCAGGCAGACGGAGCTCTCAGCCGAACAGCTGCAAAAGACGCAGCAACTTTTTGAGAACGGACGCGTGGCCGAAGCCGATGTGTATGAAAGCTACGCCCAACTGGCCACCGACCAAGCCAACCTCACCCAAATGGAAACCGACTTGGCCCTCAGTCTGCTCACCTTGACACAAGTTCTTGAAATTGAAGACAGTGAAGATTTTGAAATCAGCGAGCCAGAAGCTTTTTTCGCCAACCAAGAAGCGCCTTATGACACACCGCAATCCACCATCGCATTTGCGTTGCAGAACCAGCCCGCCATGAAAGCCGCACGGCTGCGCGTTCAAAAGAGCCTCTACGACTTGAAAGCTACCAAATCGGCATGGTATCCCTCGTTGGACTTCTATGCGGGCTATTCCAACGGGCTGTATCATTATTTCGGCGACACCTACCCTAACACGCCCATCAACGAGCAACTGAAACGCAACAGCAGGGCGCAACTTGGGTTCTCGCTCAACATCCCGATTTTCAACGGAATGAAAACGAAATATCGTGTGAAGATGACCGAACTTTCCATCGCCGACCAGCAACTCGACCTTGAGAACACGGCGAAGACCCTGCGCAAGGAAATCCAGCAAGCCTACGGCAACGCCAAGGCTGCCAAACAAAAAATGGAGGCTATGGTAAACAGTTTGGACGCATCGCGTATCGCATACGAATATGCCAAAGCTGGCTACGACATGGGAAAGAAAACGCTGTTGGAGCTGAACGAGAGCAAAATTCGCTTCCACAAAGCAGAATCTGACCTGCTACAGGCACGATACGATTACCTTTACCGTTGCAAAATTATTGATTTGTATAGAGATGCAGAATAAATGCAATTCGCAATAATTCAGATTGAACCACGTTATATATCCAGTCAAACTATAAAATACCGTTTTGTAAAAACAACAACTATGAAAAAGTCCATTTTTATCCTCTTTGCTCTTATAGGATGCTTCGTTATGCCCGCTTTGGCACAAAACAAAGTGACGGGAACCATCGTTGAAGAAGCCAACGGCAAAGGTATTCCTTTCGTCAACGTGGGTCTGTTCCGTCAAGCCGACAGCGTCTTCGTCAGCGGTGCCGCCTCCGACGACAAAGGCCGTTTTGAGCTTTTAGCCCCCAACGGTGACTATCGTCTGCAAGTTTCAGCCATTGGTTTCCAAACCTACGAACAAATGCTGACCGTAAAAGGCAACCAAGACTTAGGACAGCTGAAACTGGCTGAAGGCTCCACCAAGCTCAGCGAGGTGGTCATCACCGAAAAGCGCCCGCTTTTTGCTGTAGAAGGCGAGAAAACCATGTACAACGTGGCTGAAGACCCCAGCATCCAGACGGGAACATTGTCAGACGCCTTGCAGAATGCCCCTGGCGTGGAAGTGGATGTGGAAGGCAACATCAGCCTTCGCGGCACTTCAAGCGTCGAAGTATGGATCAACGACAAGCCCTCGCACATGACTGCTGAGAACCTGAAGACCTATATCCAGACCCTGCCTGCCAACAGCCTTGACCGCGTGGAGGTCATCACCAACCCCTCGGCACGTTACGGCTCGAAGGCAGACGGCATTATCAACATCGTCACCAACGCTAAAATCCAAAAGAACGAGTTCTTCAGCTTTGGCGTGAATGCCTCGACACAGCCTTACATCGGTCCTTGGATGTCCTACGTCTGGTCGAACGACAAGCTGACCATCAATGCTTACATCAATGGTGGCTATTCCAACTGGAAAGGCTACAACAACGTCGAACAATCCCTTTTTACCGACGAAGGACTTTTGGCCAGCCACGAGCGCGATTCCTCAAACTATCTTAGCAAGAACTATAACGCAGGCGGTTACTTTAGCCTTGATTATGAGATAGACACGTCCAACAGCATGAACTTCTGGCTCAGCTGCTGGCCGAGCTGGGGCGGCAGTACCAACTACAGCCTGACGGAACGAGATGAGCTTCTGCCCATTCCCTTGCTCACAGCCTATACCGAGAGTTCTGATGCCTACAACCGCAACTTCTTTGCCAACGGAGGCCTGTATTACATGCACAAGTTCGACAACAAAGGCCACAACCTTTCGGTCAGCGTCAACGGCATGGGCTGGGGCGGAGGCAATGGCGGCGATGTGGAGCGGAAGTTTACCGAACCTATAGCTTACACCCACATGTTTCGTCAGGAAAACAGCTACAGCTCCATGGGCATGGAAGGTGAAGTCGTCTACAACCGTCCCTATTCAGAAAACGGCGAAATCTCTGTGGGCTATACCATAGGGTACGACCCTGAAAAACAGTATCTTAAAACAGACTCAATCGTTGGAGAGGACTGGGTGAACGATGCATACCGCAGCTATAACGCCAAGTTCACCAAACTGAACAACGAGGCCTTCCTCACCTTGCAGCACAAGTTTGGCGGGTTCACCGTGAAACCCGGTGTCCGTTTCGTCAGCGAGGTGCTCAGCGGAGCCTATCCCGACTCGTCGCAGTACGATTTCCGCAAGCCGTTCTTCAGCGTCAGGCCGTCGATTCACTTGTCGTACCGCACCAAGTCGATGCACAACTTCAAGCTGAGCTACACCATGCGCATCGCCGCGCCTGAGGCGGAGGAGTTGAGCCGTTTCCCCTTGTATCACATGGACGATTACAGTACGGGTAACCCCGACTTGGATCGCATCTACACCCATTCCGTCGAGGCGGGCTGGACCAAATATTGGGACAAGTTTGGTTCGGTGGGTTTGTCGGCCTACTATCGCGGCAAGACCAACGAAATCAATATAATATGCCTGTCGCAATACCATTGGCTCTATGACCGCGTAGTGCCTTACTCCTACCCTGTCAATGTGGGCATGAGCCACACAACGGGCATGGAAGCCAACGTGATGTATCGTCCGAGTGGCTTCTTCAACCTGCGTTTCTACGCCAATCTCTACGATTCTTACATCAACACGGAATACAACGGCCTCCCTTACGAGTTCGACAAGTGGACTTATAGCTTCCGTTTGAACATGTGGGCCAAACTTTGGAACAAATTAGAGGTGACGGCTTCGGGTTACTACAGCTCGCCAATGCAATCGTTGTTCACCGAACGTCTTGCCAACTACGGCATCAACGCCGGCCTGCGTGCCGACTTCTTCGACCGCAAGCTGTCGGTCTATGTCAACGCGAACGACATCTTCAACTGGAACAGATGGGGCAAGACTAACGACAGCCCGTATGTGCAGTCCGTTTCCACGTACAAACCCAACAGCCGCAGCATCGCCGTCGGCGTGACCTTCCGTTTCGGCAAGATGGAACTCGAGCAACGCGCCCGTCAAGGCGAAGGCGAGTCAGGAAGCAGCCCTCAGGGAATGGGGGGAATGTAAGATTTGGCTAAAGAGTCGTCAAGATTCCTTTTAAGCACTAGATTTGCCAAACATACAGCACACTCTGTTTCAGAGTCTTGAGGTCTCCAAGCCAGTGTATAACTCACCTTGGCACTAACCACTTCATAGCCTTTGTCTGTCCATGCTTTCAACTTGTCTTTGCCGGATGAGGACAACGCAACAATATTGAGGCCATGCTCATTCAATAAATAGCCCTCTTTGTATTGCAAGCCATCCCCACTCCTAAGTCGAAGCACTAAATCTTTGCGTCCTTTGAAAAAATCGAGCCATACATCGTGCATGTCCAAAGCAATCGATATGGACGAGTATTCAACGGGAGGATTTGTAACAAGATAAAGATTTCGCTTGGCGCGCGTGAGTCCTACGTAGTAGGCACGCATATCTTCAACAATCCTCCCATCAGGTACAGGCGACAAGAGATAAACATTATCGAATTCACGCCCTTTAGCTTTATGAATGGTACTCACAAACACCGACTTTTCGTCGGACGCAATGAAATCTTCTATGTTTGACTCGAAGATGTATTCGTATAGATCGCTACGATAATAGAATTTGTGGGTGACTTCGAAGTCAGCAAAGAAATGCTTCATAACGCTCAGACAAGTGCTTGACGCATAATTCTCAAGCGTGCGTCGTTTGGCCTCCTGCCATTTTTCTTTTGATATGGTCACCTCGTCGTTGTTCCCAAACTGTTTTAAGAAATAACGTATTTCTGCAAGGTTGCCAAAACGGAATCCCCCCATCGACTGGGCAACAGTAGCACGCAGGCCACGACGTTCCAATTCGTATGCCACCTGCATGGTTTCTTCATTGGTGCGAGTTAATATCGCCGTACTTCCCTGAACTTTTATCTCTGCATCGAGCAACGATTTCACTACCACCACCTTGCCCTCTTGTCCCGTGACCGACTGGATAAGAGACGTTTTCATACGACCAGGGATGCGCTGCACAAAGCGGTTGGCACAGTCGACAACGGCACTCGACGAGCGATAGTTGTCCGTCATCTCATATAACTTGGCACCAGCTTGACTGACAAGCAACTGCATATATCTGGAATCGGAGCCACGGAAAGCATAGATATTTTGGTCGTCATCACCCACGGCTATGACACGCATCTCCTCGTTCTGTCGCATCAAAGCCTGAACCAGCCGGAAATCATCGGCACCCATATCTTGGGCTTCATCAATCACCAACACAATCTTGGCTATCTTTGACGGCTCTACCTCGCCTCTTTCTATCATCTCTGCTGCCCGTCGCACCACTTCTTTCGCCTCGTCCAAGCTTCCCTGTCTGCCTATGAGGTCAAAACTATAGGAGTGGAAAGTCTTGATCTCAACATAGTGCGCGGCATTGCCAACCAAATCAATAAGCCTTTTCTTGAACTCCGTAGCCGCTGCTCTTGAAAAGGTAAGCATCAGCAACTGTTCGTGCTTCACGTCCTCTAACAATAAAAGTGAGGCCAATTTGTGCACCAAAACCTTCGTCTTGCCACTTCCTGGTCCTGCAGCCACTACGATGTATTTCGACTGCTTATCGTCGATAATCTCACATTGACGATTGGAGAGCTCACCAAATAGTTTATTGTATTTGGCTGGCGTGATATTTTGGTCAATTTGGGCGCGTCGTTCTTCCTTGAAATACTGGTTGATGAACTTGCGGAAGTCCATCGTGAAGTAATCGTTCACAAAACGCAAAGCCGCCTCATAGTCGCGCACCATCAAGTTGGCATATTCGCCCACAATATGGATCTGGCGTATGCGTTGCTTGTAGAATTCATCCAACAAACGATACTGTTCTTTGCCGTATCGTGTGCGACGGTCGGCAATACGGCCAATCTGCATCGTGTTGTAGATAACGATGAAGCCGCCTTCAATCTTCATCAATTCCGTTTTGGTAAGATAGAGCAGCGCCTCCTCGATGTCAGCGATGGCAGGCTTGTCCTGATCAGAAAACATTGACTTTTGCTGGTTGGCGATAAACTGTTTGAGCAATTCCACTATGGATAGGTTGACCAACGTCATCTCTTTAGTATGGTCACGACTGATATTGAGTGCATCGACTATAAAGCGGCAAATCTCCATACGTCGTTCAAAGCGAGCCATCGTGGCTTCCCGAGAAGCCTGCAGACTGACACTCACACTACCACTAAAGCTATGTTCTTGTTTATGGACATAGCCCTTCAACGACAGGAAATGCAGCAGCGTCCTGAGTCGTTTGATGTTCGAATAGGTTAAGCCTGCCTTTTGAGCCTCCTCGTTCAGCTCTTTGTAATTAACCCTTTGCGCCTCGTCGCCAAAGCGTTGCAATAGAAACTGCTCTAACTTCAATATGATGTCGAGATTGCGCTGAGAAGTGCTTTTGGAAATCCAGGCCTGCATGTCGCGACTATCCGCCAACAAACCGTCCTGTCGCATCAAGTTGATGTTTCGGATGACGGTCGCTTTGCTTAACCCAAGAATATCCGCCAGATAATCGACACGACTCTCGGCTTCTGCACCACGACCTTTCGCGGTAGCATGTGCACTAATAAGCGACTTGATGATACGAGCGGCTTCCTCTCGCGATTGCTCATCAAAGAGGGATGACTGCGTCAACTTTTGTCGGGCCTCATCCATATTCTTCACCGTTATGCCTGTAGCAAAGACATGTGGAGAATTGCTGCCTCTGTGAATGAATCCTGCATCTTCCAATGCTGCGACGGCAGCCTTAACTCGCGTCTCGATATCGTCTATCTCATCGCTCCATCCTGCTTGACGGGCGATATCCAATGGTGAACAGCTCACCTGGTCACGTTTGGCCGTAAGGTCCTTGATGGCTTTCCATACCTGTTGGATTTCACTAATGCTCAGCTTGGTCTGATTGAGAAGCATGAAATGCTTGTCTAGATCGCTATCGTCATAAAGCACAAAGCATTCCGCCTGCATTTGCGGATCACGTCCAGCCCGACCAGCTTCCTGCACATAGTTTTCCAATGAGTCGCTGATGTTATAATGCACCACCAACCCCACGTCTTTCTTATCAACACCCATCCCAAATGCGGATGTGGCCACAATCACCTGCGCCTCGCCACACATAAAGTCATTCTGGTTTTTCACCTTCTCGGCAGCTTCCATTTTGCCGTTGAAAGGCAACGCCCGTATGCCGTCTTTAACCAAATGCTCGGCCAATTCTCGAGTGGTACGGGTACGCGACACATAGACAATGGAAGGACAGTTGTGGCCGAAGATAAGCGACCGCAACAAGTTGTATTTCTCTTCAGGCGTATCGGCATGAAGAACGGAATATCGAAGGTTTTTCCTTTCCGCATTGGCTGCAAAGATCTTCAATTCCAATCCTAACTTCGACCTAAAGTAATCGCAAATATCGCTGATTACCTTTTGCTTGGCGGTGGCCGTAAAACATGAGACGGCTATGGGATGGTCAAGGTTTTTCTTTTCTTGCAACTGGCGAATGAAATCACCGATATACAGGTAGTCCACCCTGAAATCATGTCCCCAAGCCGAGAAACAATGTGCCTCATCAACCACAAAACGCTCAACATTCCTGCCTAACAGCAGCCGCTCTATGGTCTTGCTGCGAAGCATCTCGGGAGCGATATATAGGATATTGGCCGTCCCTTCGGCAACCTGACTGATAGCCACAGCACGTTCGATGGGATCCAAAAGTCCGTTGATAGTTACAACCTCGCTAATGCCCCGTGCCGCTAAGTTATCGACTTGATCTTTCATTAGCGACTGTAGCGGCGAAATCACTACCGTCAACCCATGCGTATTACGGCCTGCCATTAGTGCTGGTAATTGGAAAGTGAGGCTCTTGCCGCCACCCGTCGGGAATATGGTCAGCAAAGATTCTCCACGAATAGCTGACTCTACAGCCTGTTGCTGCATAGGTACGCCGTCAAAAATGCGGAACTCATTGTATCCGAAGAACTCCTTTAGTCCGCTATGGGCATCAATGCGGCTACGACAATATCCACACTCCCCACACGAGGTGTTGCAGAGCATATTCATCACATTGACCACCTGAGGATAGTTTCGTGTCACCCAAGCGGGAGTGATGGAAAAAACATCGTCAGCACCGATTACAGCCAGACAATATGCCGACTCTATTGGGTATTGTCTTACCAAGGTCTCAAAATCCGCATGGCTGCAAACTTTGCCTTCAAACTCACTTAGAATCAGCTGATCCCAATCAGGCTTAGCTCTTAAAATCGTGCCCAGCAGAGATTGTTGCGAAGACGAGGTGTATCCAATATATCTGAAGAATCCCTTAAATTGTTCTGTATCATGCAGAAGCTGATAGTAGATTTCTTGTCTTCCTTGCGATAATTCGTTCCATGCCGCAACTTCATCGTTCAACAAATCGCGAGCCTTCATGGAATCGTTCACGGGATTATTCAGTTCATCCACCTGAAGCTTGTCATCCTTGACTAAATGATGGTACGGTCGTTTGGGAAACAACAAGGGCGACAGAAACAAAGTGTCAACGATAGCGGGATTTCCCCTCAAGGGCGTGTATTTCAGGTCATGATTGATGATATTATGCCCACAAACCGTGTCGCACTTTGACACAAAGACATCGAAGTCGGCTTTGGAATGCGTATGCAAAACAGCACCGTCGTCCCTCAAAGCACCGTAATCCTCAACTTTCTTTGTATGCGGATTAACCTCTGTATCAATATAAACTATCATGCCCTCTATTTTGCTTACACCAGTATGTTACTCAATTATAAGAAGAATGGACATTGCAAAATTACACAAAAAACACAGATTCCCAAAAATCCACTATCTTTGCAAGCGAAAACTTCCAATCATGGGCAATTTCAGACTCTATAGCATAGGCCATTCCAGTCAGACGCAGGAGGAGTTTCTTGCGTTGCTGGTTCAGCATGGAGTCAACTGCATCGTAGACGTCCGGAGTGTGCCTGCCAGCAAGTATGCGCCGCAGTTCAATCAGGAGGTTCTAAAAGGGTTCCTGAAAAGGAACGGCGTTCAGTACTTGTCTTTTGGAGACGAGTTCGGTGCCCGACGTACTGATAGTTTTGACGAGGACGGGCAAGTGAATTTTGAACTGGCGGTCAAAACATCCAACTTCCAGCAAGGTGTCGTCCGGTTGATGAAAGGATTGGAGAAAGGCTACCGGATTGCACTCATGTGCTCAGAGGCCGACCCGCTTGAATGCCATCGTTTCTCAATGGTTTCGCGCTATTTTTATGACCATGGTGTCAACGTGCAACACATTCTAAAAGACGGCAGTTTAGCTTCGCATTCCTCGTTGGAGAAAGAAATGATTAACCAATATCTCCACGCCCGAAAATACCATCTGCCAGAAATCGACCTATTGTTTGGCACCTATACGGAGGAAGAACAAAGAAAAGACGCTTATCGATTGAAGAACAAAGAAATAGGATATAAACCTGATTCAACATCGCAAGAAGAGTATTGACAATGATTACCTTATTCACCATCGGATTCACGAAGAAGAGTGCCGAGCACTTCTTTAACTTGCTCAGAGACAACGGCGTTAAGCAACTGGTAGACGTGCGCATCAGCAACAACAGTCAGTTGGCCGGATTTGCCAAAGGAAAGGATTTGGAGTT